>CAZTAX010000043.1:0-13964 GCA_964611765.1 uncultured Akkermansia sp.
GCTCAAAATTCCGCGGACGTTCCGTCCGCCAACTGCCCGATAAATTCCAATTTATCGAGCTCTACCACTGACTTTGGGACACGTCTGAACGATGCGATTGAAACTCAGCGGGATCAGCATAAGGCCACCAGATTAAACTTTGTCGGAATGCAGAATCTCCTTTGCCTGCCTGTATATGTCCCGACGATTATGAAAAAAAATAGTCTTAAAGGACATAAGGCATAGAATTCAGTGCGAAATTTCGTATTGGAGCATCACCTGCCTCGCCATCGGCTGCAAGCATTCATTTACGGAACTATCGACACAAGCCGCTGATTATCAAACCTTCAATCATCAACAATAAATCACAGACCCTCGTATTCCAAATCTTCGGGACACGAATGCGGCCTGCCAGCCTGAGCGATTATTGGCTTGTCGGCAAGGGTGAGGGCGTGGTATAGTCAGCGCATGGACTTATCCTCCTTTCGCGAAGAATACCTGAAGGACACCCTGCACCGCAGCGACCTGGCCACTACGCCTTTTGAACAGTTTGACCGCTGGTTCAAGCAGGCGCTCGAATCCGGCATCCCGGAGCCGAACGCCATGAGCATCGCTACAGCCACCCCGCAGGGCATGCCGAGTCTGCGCACCGTGCTGCTCAAATACTACGATGACCGCGGCTACGTGTTCTTCACGAACTATACCAGCCGCAAGGCGCAGGAAATAGAGACCAACCCGGAGATGTGCATGCTGCTGCCCTGGGTCACGCTGGAGCGCCAGATTATCGTATATGGCCGGGCAGAAAAAATCTCGCGGGCAGAGACGCTCAAATACTTCCTGAGCCGGCCGCATGAATCACAGCTGGGGGCCTGGGTCTCCCACCAGAGCCAGGTGATTTCCACCCGCAAGCTGCTCATGATGAAACTGGCCGAGCTGAAGCACAAGTTTGCCGAGGGCAAGGTGCCGCTGCCGGATTTCTGGGGTGGGTACCGCATCGTGCCTCACCACATGGAGTTCTGGCAGGGTGGGCCCGGCCGCGTGCACGACCGTTTCATGTACACCCTCCAGCCGGACGGCAGCTGGAACATCGAGCGACTGCAGCCATGATTCATTTCCTTGCACAGGCAACAGAAAACATATCCCAATCTCTCTTCAGCGGGTGGGATCCGTCTGTCGTCACCGGAGGTACGGCTGCTGCTGCGCTGGCTGCCATCTGGGTGTTTTTCAAAGTCATCCGCGCGGTGGTGGCCACTCTGTTCATGCTCTGCGTGGTATTCCTGGTGCTGAAGGTCTGCTTTGATATCGACCTCAGCACCTGGCTGCGCCCGGTTTTCGAGTCCATCCTTTCCGGGAATCTCTGAAACCGGAGAAAGAGGAGTTCAGCGGCACTATCTTGCGCCGCTTACTTCTTCTTCAGTGCCTCAATCTCCCCACCGCGCTTGCGGATACGCTGAGGCTCAGGGCGTTTCAAGCGGAGCTTCACGCGGTGGCGGTAGCCGCCGGCGTTGGTGCGTACGCGCACGGTAGTGAAGCGAGCCTTATCCGTCTCATGCCCTGTCCCGGCGGGCGAAGCAGTGGGGGCAGCCTGCACCTCGCAATAAATGGCCTTCAACTTTTCCAGGTAGGCGGGGTCAGCAGCTGCTTCCTGCAACAGCTCATCTGTGGGAACCTGGGCAGGTTCCTCTATCCCGGCGGGGTCAGCCACGGGTGCTACCTCAGGGGCATCCATACGGGCGGCATCCCGCTCCTGAATAATCTTCTCCATCTCGGGATCCTTCTTCAGAAGCTCAGCAGCCTCTGCCTCCGGGTTCACCGTCTGCAGAATATCCTCTCCGGGCTGCTTGGAGCTGTCCGGGTGACTGCGCAGGTATTTCTCGAACTCGGGGTCGGGCTCGGCACCCTGCTGAATAGCGCGGTCGTAAGCACGCGCTGCATTGGGAATCTGCTTCAATTCGGCATACAGGCGGGCCATGTTATAGTGGGCATCGCCCAGGCCGGGCTTCAGTTTAAGCGCAGCGGCAAAGTGTTTCAGCGCAAGGTCGAACTGCCCGCTCACGCCCTCGATATTGGCCAGGTAGAAGAAAGCCTCTGCGTTGCCGGGGTCGAGCTCGATGGTGCGGGTGAACATGCGGGCCGCTTCATCCAGGCGATCCAGGCGATAATAGCTCACACCGGCCAGGAAATAGGAGATGGCCAGATCCGGAGCCAGACGAGTAGCGCGGGAGAAAAACTCCAGCGATTCCTCGCACTTGTTGCGATAAAGGAGGATGGTGCCCAGATTCACCAGACCGGCCACGTGGTCCGGCTGGGCATCGTACAGCGTGCGGTAAAGCTGCTCGGCGGCGGTGTAGCGGCCCTTGGTGAAAGCCTTGGATGCAAGGTCGGCCAAGGCCTGCATCTGCAGGCCCTCGCGCACAGCCTTGGCGCTTTCGCCCTCGTTGCCCCTGGTAGCGGCTTCCATCACGCGGCGCTCAGCATCTGTGAGGTCGAGAGTACTTTCCTCATCCAGCTTCTGCAAGGCACTCAGGGTGGCGGGATCCTGATTCTTAAGCTGCTTGTAGGTTTCAATAAGGAGCTTGCGGCCCTCCTCCTGCATGGCCAGGCTGCGGCGCTGCTTGGCAATCACCTCACGCAGCAGTTCGTTTTCCTCCGCCAGGGCGGGATCTACCGGGCCCTGGGCAGTGTTCCTGTCCAGGTCGGCCTCAATATTGTTGAGACGCTCCGTGAGCTCAGACACGCGGCGGCGGTAGCCCATGTTCTCCTCGTAGATACCGCTCATTTCATCGCGGAGGCGGTCGGCCTCGCCGCGGGCGGAATCCAGCTGCTGCTGGAGCACACTGCGCTCATCATCAGAGCCGGCGGCTCGCCCCTCCAGCTCAGCAATGCGGGCCAGGGCCTCCTTCAGTTGCTGATCCAGAGTCAGGTTCTGGTCAAGCAGCGCTTTGGTCTTTTCCGGGCTATTGAGCTCCACAATGGCGCGCAGTTGTTCGTTTTCCGCTTTCAGGGCATCGCGCTCGCGGGTGACACGGGCCAGTTCCTCCTGGGTCTGGGCCAGGTTGGTCTCCAGCTCGGTGATGCGGGCCTCGGCTTTCTGGCGGGCTTCCTCGCTGGCGCGGTACTTGGCCTCCAGCTCAGCAAGCTGCTGGGTGAGGGAGTTCACCACCGCATTGCCGGCGCTGCGCTCAGTGGTCACCTGCTGCTGGAGCTGCTCATAGCGGTCTTTATACATCTGCTGCTCTATGCGGGCAGAAGTCAGCTGACGCTGGGAATCCTCGTACTTAGAATTCAGCTCGCGGTAGGCAGCGGCCATCTTGCGGCATTCTTCCTGCGCAGCGGCCAGGGCATTGTAAAGCTTCCTATCCGTGGTATCGTAATCCGGCAGCTCCACCGGACGGTACTCACTATTCACCGGGTCATACGGCCGGGTGCTGCCGGGCAGCTCCATTTCCATGGCGAGCGGGCGCCCGGGCTGGCGACCGGTGGGTATGGGAGCCTCAGCAGACTTCTTGCGATAGCCGGCCAGGTTTTCTGCCAGCAGGCGGCGGCGGGTGGATACGAGGTTGCTCTTCCAGTTCGGGAAATCTTTCACGATGCCGGCCAGCACCTTCTCAGCCTGCTGCCCCTTGGCAATGGCCGCGTTGTAATTCTGCTGAGCAGCCAACTGCTCCGATTCGCGGCACAGGCGATAAGCGGTCAGATAATACTCCGCCGGGTCCATGACACGTTGGCGCGCAACCGGTTGGGCGGAGCTATCCAGCGCCTGCAGCGGGACCACACCGCAGAGAGCCAGGGCACAGAAAACAGACAGGGAGTATTTGTACGTCGCGGTCATGTTGCAGAATATGCCACCATGATAATGCATCCCCCGCCCGAATCAAGCCGTAAACGTGTATGCCCGTGACATGCCATTCGTGCCCCAAAGATTTAGACGACGAGGATTTACGATTTGCAATTGGCGATTGACGATTTGAAAGTCAGTGGCTTGCGCCGATAGATCTACAAACGGAGGCTTACTGCCGATGGCAAAGCAGGTGACACCCCGAGCGCATTTTTTCCATTCAGCGCGCTCATAGTGGGTAGATAACGGCGTTTTCTTTCTGACCCTGGGACACATGTGGTGCCATGCAGGCGACCACCAGCCTGGCTTTACACTTCATACCTCACACTTCTTCAAAATCCCATTCATCGGCAGCTTTTTACATTTTGACTTACATAGTCCTTGCGGCGGCAGGATGAATCAGCTACAATAGCGGACGTGAGTTACCAGGTTTTTGCCAGAAAATACCGCCCCCGCACTTTCAAGGACGTGCTGGGTCAGGATCATGTTGTGCGCACACTGTGCAACGCCATCGAACAGAAGCGCCTGGCGCATGCCTATCTCTTCGTAGGCCCGCGCGGCACCGGCAAAACCTCCACCGCCCGCATCTTTGCCAAGGCGCTCAACTGCAGTGGAGGCCCCAAGGTCGATTTCGACCCGGATGAAGATGTGTGCCTGGAAATTGCCGAGGGCCGCAGCCTGGATGTACTGGAAATTGACGGTGCTTCCAATCGCGGTATCGACAACATCCGCGACCTGCGCGACAACGTGCAGTTCACGCCCACCCGCGGGCAGTACCGCATCATCTACATCGATGAGGTGCACATGCTCACCAAGGAATCCTTCAACGCACTGCTGAAAACGCTGGAAGAACCGCCGGCGCACGTGATGTTCATCTTCGCCACCACGGAACCGCACAAGATTCTGCCGACCATCCTCTCTCGCTGCCAGCGCTTTGACCTGCGCCCGATACCGGCGGACATCATCGCGAACCACCTGGTGAACATCGCCGCCAATGAAGGGGTGGCCCTCAGCCTGCCGGCGGCCTTTGCCATTGCCCGCGTGGCGGATGGCGGCATGCGCGATGCCCAGTCCATGCTCGACCAGCTCGTCTCCTTCTGCGGCAACAGCATCAATGAGCAGGACGTGAACGACATTTTCGGCGTGACCAGCCGCGAGACCGTGGCCCGCGCCCTGGCCTACATCCTGGACCGCCAGCTGCCCAGCCTGCTGCACCTGGTGCACGAACTCTCCGAAGCCGGGCGCGACATGGGCCAGCTGCTCAGCGAAATCATGGGCGCTGTGCGCGAACTGCTCATCAGCAAAGTGGCTCCGCAGGAAGCCAGTCTGGCCATGCCGGAGGAGTGGCGGGATACCCTGAACCAGCTCATTGCCCGCACCCCGGCCGATAAGATTGTGCGCCTCATGGAGGTGCTCTCCGGCACCGAAGAGCACATGCGCTGGAGCACCAACAAACGCCTGCACCTCGAAATGGGGCTCATCCAGGCCGTGCATTCCCTGGCTGAGGCCAATATCAGTGACATCATCCGCGCGCTGAACGGCGCCCCCCTGCCGGAAACGCCCATAGCCACCACCCAGCTGCCGGCAGTGAGTATAGCCCCTGCCACCCCGGCACCGCAGCCCCTGCCCCAGCCGGTTGCGCCGGCACCGCAACCCACCCCCGTGGCCCCTGCTCCCGCCCCCATGCCCGAGCCGGAACCTGCGCCCATGCCCCCGGGGCTGGAGCCAATCGATGATGCGCCACCCAGTTTTGAACTGAACCCGGACCTGGAGGATGCCCCGCCGCCCATGTCTGACGACGAACCGGAGGGCATGATGGCATGCGAAATGCCCGCCAGCGGCCCCATGACTCCGGCAAGCTGGGATGCGCTTATCGCGGCCATGCGCGAGGCCTCTCCCCTGCAGACCAGCTCCGTAGGCAACACCATGTTTATTTCAGATGATGACGGCCTGGTCACCGTGGCTATTCACCCCGCCGATACCGATACCCGCGATGCCCTGCTGGGAGACCAGCTCAGCGAGCTTATGGCAGAACTTGCACCGCAGTTCTGCGGTCACGGCATCACCCTGCGCATGGTGATGGACGACAGCGTGCCGCCCCCTGTGGCAGAAGAACCGCCCCCACCCGCCCCGCTGCCGGTGCCGGCACCCCGCCCGGCTGCCGCACCCAAGCCCAAGGCACCGGAGAAAAAGCCCGAAGCGGAAAAACCCGCCGCCCCGGCCTCTCTCAAACCCACGGATGAAGAATTCTACCAGGACCCACTCATTGAGCTCGCACTCAAGGAATTCCACGCCACACTCATTAAATAATCTTCAACTCGATATACCATTATGAACCTGCAGAAACTCATGAAACAGGCCCAGGCCATGCAGGCCAACATGGCCCAGGCCCAGGCCCGACTGGCTGAAAAGGAATTCACCGCTGAAGCAGCCGGTGGCAAAATCAAGGCCACGGCCGATGGAACCGGCATGATCAAATCCCTGAGCATTGACCCCGCTGTGGTGGATCCGGACGATGCCGAATTCCTTCAGAGCCTGGTGCTCAAAGCCGTGCAGGATGCCCTGAACGGTGCCAAAAACATGGCCGAGGCCGAGATGCGCAAAGTAACCGGCGGTCTGGGATTCCCCATGTAAGCCGCCTCTCCCTCCTTTTCATGATGAAGCGTAGCTGTTCCACACTTACCGCGCTGCTGGCTGCAGTGTTTCCGCTACTGCATGGGGAGCCTGTGCAGGTAGCTCTCATGCCCGCCAAGATCGTGCCGGAGCAAGCCTCCACGCTCACACTGGAAAACGGCATCATTTCCCGGCTGGCAGATGCCGCCGACCGCCTGGAAGCCGGCACCATCATAGCCGTACTGAATGAGGAACGCACAGCCCAGGAAAAAGAGGAGCTGGAGCTCAAGCTGGCGCGTGAGGAAATACGCCTGCGGGACGAACTGCGCAAGCTGGAAGTGCAGCGCAGTAAAGTGCAGTTCTACCTGAACCTCTCCCCCCGCGAGCGCCGATATGCCAACAAGATGGGCGCGGACGACATGCCCCCCACTGAGGAATCCCTGCGCGATATCGATGCGCGAGTGGCGCTGCTCAGACGCGAGATGGAGAATGCCCCGCGTCTCATGAAGCAGGAGTTTGAACGCAACCACGCCAAACTCACCCTCAAAATGCCTTTTGCCGGGCGGCTGCAGTACCATTTCACCCTGCCCAGAGACCCGGGCAAACCGTTCGAGTTTCTGAATCTACCCGGGCGTCCCTTTGCTTCCGTGTGTGATGACTCCGCCTTCTACATCACCATCAACCTGAACAAAGCCGAACTGACCCAGTTGCCGGAAAGCAACTTCAGCGTCTCCGTCAGTCTGCCGGAAGGGAAAGAACTCACCGGCCGTTATTCGCACCGCAAAGTGGAGCAAAACAACTCCGGCGACGGAGATATGCTGGTGTATTTTTTCAAAGTCCCCGAGGCAGACAAGGAAACGGCTTACAAAATGCTGGGCAGCCACGCCAAGGCCCGCCTGGTATATGATGCGGGCGAAAACGTACAGTATGTAAGCAAACTGGAACTCATCGCACACCCGGAAGCTGCCGAATGTGAAAACTGGGAGCAGCTGGTGGCCCGCCTCTATCCGCAGCACGACCTCATCCTTATCGGCGAACGCAACATCATCATCCGTCCCCGCAACGGAAAGTGACAGCATGGAACTCGTCTGCGACAATATCTCCTTTGCCTACAACCGCGATGTCCGGGTATTCGATGGGTTCTCCCACATATTCAAACCGGGTATCACGGTGCTGAAGGGGTATTCCGGCTCCGGTAAAACAACCCTGCTCAAGCTTCTGGCCGGTTACCTGAAGGTCAACAGCGGCCGCATCATCACCCCCACCGGATTGAAGGTGACCAGCCGCCGCTACCACCGCAGAGACGTGGCCTACATGTTCCAGGGTATCAACCTGCTGCCTCTCATGAGTGTAGAGCGCAACCTGCACCTGGCGGCGGAAATGGCCATGCTCCCCCGGCGGGAATGGAAACCCCGCTGCGAATCACTCATTCAGGACCTCGGACTGGTAGAACTCCGCCACCGCCGGGCCGACAAACTTTCCGGCGGCCAGGCCCAGCGCGCAGCCCTGGCCCGCACACTCATGAAAAATGCCCCCACCATCCTGCTGGATGAACCCACCTCCGGTCTGGATGACGGCAACACCTCCATCATTAAAAAACTGGTGACCCAGGATGCCGCGAGGCGCATCTGCATCATCAGCACCCACGATAGCCGACTCCTCGAACTGGCAGATGATCTCATTGATTTTGACCATTCTGTACCTTGCTAAAGACACGGTACACCGCTGGTTCACGCGTGCCTCCAGTCCGCTGGCTCGCGTGCTGGTTGTCTATTTTCTCTCCCTCTGCGCGCTCTGCTTCCTGGGCAGCTACGTTATCTCTGCCAAAGCCATACGAGATAAGATCCGCAGCCGGGGCGGTGACCTGGTCGCGGCGTTTTTCATGCTTCCCAAAGATAGCGATGCGCGCTGCCTTCCCTCCAGAGCAGAAACAGAAAGGCTGCTCGGGGCTGATTCCATAGCTGTTATTCCTGCGGGCAATGCCATCGTCAACGAGAAGCAACACGTCCAGATGATCACCTACGATTTCCGCAGAGCAGCCCAGTTCATGCCGTTGCTCTCGCCCAGCGGTGGCCCCACCCTGCTCTATCAGGAGGACGATGCTCCCTTCCCTCCCGGACCGGTGGATATCACCGTGCACGGGCAGTCTGCCACCTTCACCGCCATGGTGCGCTACCTGCCGGCAGACCATCTGCTCATGCGCTTGCAGCAGAATGGCGCCCTGCTGGTACCGCCGGAAACGCTCGGAAACCTAGGGCGCCGGCAGAATATGCGCTACCAGCGCATGCTGCTGCGCGTCAACGAACTGGAAAACGCTGAATCTCTCAACAAGGTATGCGCTTACCTGAACAGGCTTAAAAAATACGAACGCATTGAAGGCAGTGTATCCTCCGCTGCCGCTCTGCTGGAGGAAATGGATATCATTCTGAGCAATCAGACCCAGTGCCGTGCAGCTTTCTGCCTGGGCATTGTGGCCATTGTGGGCATTCTGCTCACCGCACTGGCCGGCATGGAATACCGCCAGAACGAATTTATCTACACCCTGATGAAGAGTTTCGGCATCCATCCCATCCTGCTGGTGGGAACTTTCATCGTGGAGAACCTGGTTCTGGTAGCCGCTTCATTTATCGGAGCCATCATCACTTTCATGTACTCGCAGAAAATTATTGTGAGTCAATTCTTTAAAATGGGGCAATACTCGCTCACCCTTGAGGAAATCATGCCCGAAATCCAGCTTATTTCCATCACCCTGCTCTTCTGTGTTCTCGTCTCCGCCATCCCGATCACCGCAGCGGCCAACCGCCAGATCGGGCGCGTTCTGAAATAATTTTGTCAGCACGAAAAGATGAAACATTTTGTGCTTGCAAGCCACCGGAATTGTGGTAGAAGTAGAGGAGTCATTTCCCCCGCCGGGGGTATCACCACAAAAGTTCTTTAACACTATAAATAACTAATACCATGGATATTCAAGTTGCTGTCCTTTGCGACTACGCCGCCGATTATCAGGGCAAGCTCTGCGTGCAGGGTGCCTTCGATACTCTCTTCGCCCGTCAGTTCCCCGTCATCCACCCCGCCTGCGCTCTGGCTCTGCGCCTCTGCCTCACCCCCGAGGACTCCGGCGACCACAAGCTCGGCATCTCCATCGTGGACGAAGACGGCACCCCGCTCGACAAGGAGCGCATGCCCATCGTGGGTGACCTCAAGGTAGCTCTGCCCGAGGGCGCTTCCTTCCTGACCCGCAACCTCATCATGAACTTCCAGGGTCTCCGCTTCGAGAAGGTCGGCACCTACGCCATCAACATCACCCTCGATGGTGAGCTCGTGGCTTCCACCCCCCTCCGCCTCGTCATGGTGCAGGGCGAGCAGGCCTGATCCGCTCAAACGAACATCTTCTGTTCCCAATATTGCTCCTGCTTCCCCACCGGGGGAGCGGGAGCAAGCTTTTTGTCCGAAACACGGGACTGAAGCACACGCATCCCAAGGTTTGAAAGAAATGAGCTCGAGAAATTGGAATTTGGCGTTCCGCCAAAATTACGAGTTACGAATTATAAGCTCCGCTCGCCTAAGGCTCGCCATTGTATATCAGATAGTTCAACACTGGCGGGCGAATGCCCGCGGAACTTTTGACTTCGTAACTCGTAATTCGTAATTCAAATTCCAATTTATCGGCACTTGCGGCTCAGTCCGCGGCCAGGCCGCTGGCCTTCAGTACCTCCCAGCCACCCTCCAGCACATAGATAGGGGCCTCCAGCATACCCAGCTCGCGCAGCTCAGCGGCAATTTCTTCGGACGCCGTGCACTCATTCGTGCAGAAGACCACAATGCACTCCCCCCTCTCCGCCGCCTCCAGCAAGCGGCCTATGGCGGCATCAATCTGCTGCTGCATCTCCGCCCCCTTGCGTATGGGGAACATGCGGTTATCCGGCAGCATCAGGTGATTGAGCTCAAAATCCGCCTGGCTGCGGGCATCCACCCACACCACCCGGTTCCGGTGGCGGGTCGAGAGCGTCTCCATGCAGATGCGGCCCTCCGGCAGCTTCTCCTGCACGCAGGCCGGCAGGCGCCGCGGAGCAAAGATAATCGCATCTGCCCATCCCAGCACAAAAGCCAGAATAAGCATGATGATACCCAGCCGGATCGCCTGTGTGAATGTATCCTTCATCTCTCCGCGTGGCTCCGTTTTTACCACAAAGTCGGCCTGATGTAAACGAAAAAGCTCACAAGCAAAACTTGTGAGCTTTATGAGTAGGGCTACAGGGACTCGAACCCCGAATAGCGGTGCCAGAAACCGATGTGTTGCCAATTACACCATAGCCCTGCGTTCTTGGAACGGCGGGAGTATATACCTTTTGCCCCACGGCGTCAAGCCAAATCCTGCATTTTTTTGCAAAATCACAAAAAATCAGCGCTTCTTAAGCCAGACGAGCAGCAGGGCCACATCTGCCGGGGTGATGCCGGGGATGCGGGCAGCCTGGCCGATGGTGGCGGGGCGCACACGGGCAAAGCGCTGACGAGCCTCTGTCTTCATGGCCGGAATGGCATCGTAATCGATATCGGCGGGAATCTTCTTATCCTCCTGCCGCTGCAGGCGGGCGGCGGCGGTGCGCATGCGGTCGATGTGACCGGCGTAGGCAATTTCAGTGGCAATGGGTTCCCAGAGCTCATCCGGGTGCAGGGAGCGGAGGGGCTCCGGCAGGGAGCGCCAGTCGTTGTCCGGGCGGCGGAGCCAGGTTTCGAGCGTGGTACCCTCGATGCGCTGGTGGCGGGCATCAACCACGCCCTGCGCAATGGCGGCCAGGCGGTTTTCTGCGGCGCGGCCCTGTTCCTCGCTCACGAGGCCCAGGCGGGCAGCGAGCGGGGTGAGGCGCAAATCAGCATTGTCCTGGCGGAGGAGGAGCCGCATCTCGGCGCGGCTTGTGAACATGCGGTAGGGTTCATCCGTGCCGCGGGTCACGAGGTCATCAACCATGACGCCCAGGTAAGCCTGGTCACGACGGAGGATGAGGGGCTCTTCCCCGCGCAGGGCCAGCATGGCATTTGCCCCGGCCAGCAGGCCCTGCCCCGCGGCTTCCTCGTAGCCGCTGGTGCCGTTGATCTGCCCGGCAAAGTAGAGCCCGCGCACTCGCTTGGTCTCCAGGGTGGGCTGCAGCTCGGTAGGAGGCACAAAATCATACTCCACCGCATAACCGGGGCGGATGAGCCGTGCCCGCTCCAACCCGGGGATGGAGTGCACAATCTCTTGCTGCACAAAGAAGGGCAGACTGCTGGAGAGACCGTTGAGGTAGTACTCATCCGTGCTGCGGCCCTCGGGCTCAATGAAAATCTGGTGGCGTTCCTTATCCGCAAAGCGCACCACTTTATCCTCGATGCTGGGGCAGTAGCGCGGGCCGGTGCCCTCGATGACACCGCCGAAGAGCGGGCTGTGCTCCAGGTTGCGGCGGATGATATCGTGTGTCCCTTCGTGGGTGTAGGTGATGGCACAGGGGAGCTGGCAGAGCTCAAAATCCGCATCGGCAAAGAAGTTGAGGGTGCAGTGCGGCTCGGTTTCGCGGCTCAGGAGCTGAGCACTGCAGTAGCTGAAGAGCGGCGGCGGAGTATCGCCGGGCTGCTGCTCCAGCGCCCGGAAATCGATGCTGCTGCCCAGGATGCGCGGAGAGGTGCCGGTCTTGAACCGCCGGAGGGGGAAACCGAGCTTCTCCAGACTGGTGGAAATGCTGCTGGGGGCACCACCCAGGCGCCCGCCCGGCAGGTGCTCCATGCCCACATGCAGCAGGCCGCGCATGAAGGTGCCGCTGCAGAGCACCACGGCTCTGGCCGCAAAGCGCTGGCCCCAGGTGGTGGTGACCCCGCCCACGCGCCCCTGCTCCACCACGATTTCATCCACATCCCCCTGGAAGAGCTGCAGGCCGGGTGTGGTCTCCAGCACCCACTTCATGCGGGCGCGGTAGGCGCTTTTGTCGCACTGGGCGCGGGGGGCGCGCACGCTGGGGCCCTTGGAGGCGTTCAACATGCGGAACTGCACGGCGGTGGCATCCGTATTCAGGCCCATGGCACCGCCCAGGGCATCAATCTCGCGCACCATGTGGCCCTTCGCCAGGCCGCCGATGGCAGGGTTGCAGCTCATCTGCCCCACGGTGTCCAGGTCGTGCGTGAGCAGGGCCACGGTGCCGCCAAGGCGGGTGGCCGCCAGCGCAGCCTCGATGCCGGCATGACCGCCGCCGATAACCAGCACATCAAACACTGTGGGTATCAGCGAGCTCATGCCGTGGTGAGCGTTACGATGAGTTTGTGCAGAATATCACGGGCATCCAGACCACTGGAAACCAGCGCCTTATCTGCTGCGGCGCAGGCCTGCAGATCGCGGCGGGCCTTGCGCAGGCTCAGCTTGCTCACCGTGCGGGCAGCGTTGAACAGGCCGTAGGTGTTCGGCGTGCCATCCTTTTTGAGCGGCAGGAGCTTGCGCCCCTCTGCCGGCAGGCGGTTCAGCGCGGCATCAAACGCGCGGTAGTTGCCGGTGTCCGGCTTATAGGTATCGATGAGCAGGCGGGCGCAGAAACGCTGGCGCACCGTGGGCACAATGGCCGCGCGCATGATGGACACACCCTGCTCGCCGTGCTCCAGCTGCTCATTCACCAGGCGCACCGCCAGGCGCGAATTGCCGCTTTCAATAGCGCGGGAAATCTCAAAAATCACCCCGTTCCGGGAAACCGCCACCATGAGCTCCACGTCCTCCGCCGTGACCTTGCGACGCTCCGGGCCCAGGTACACATCCAGCTTGGCCAGCTCATTGGAAATCTGGCGCGTGCTCTCATTCACCCGGTGAATGAACAAATCCAGCGCATCGTTGTCAAAACCCAGTCCCAGAGGCTTGGCCATGCGCAGGGTGAGGGCGGAAAGCTCGCCCTCCCACCCGGGTTTGGTGATATCTATCTTGGAAAATTCCTTCACCTCGGCCGCAGCTCCCAGCTTCTTGAAAAAGGAGCGGCGCTTGTCCACCTCGCTGGCGGAAAGCACGAAGAAGGTCTCTTCCGGCAGGTTGGAAAGGGTGGACACCAGCTCCTCCAGCGCAGCCTGCACCGCCTCACTCCGGGCGCCCTGCGGGGTATCACCCATGAAGTTGGCCCCCTTCAGCCAGATGACCTTGCGACCACCGAACATGTTCATCATCTGCAGGCCGGAAATGACGCGACCCACGATTTCCACCGCTTCATCCACCGTGGCGGCAGAGCCATCAATGGTCTCATTGCCCCAGCCATCGCCACCTTCCTCCAGGCGCGCATAGGCTGCCGCTGCGGCAGCCGCTGCGGCTCCTTCATCGCTCCCGAAAAAAACAAAACTGGCGGTCTGAGCAGGCACGAGCTCATTACACCAGAAAACTGCCGCCAAGTCAACCCGATTCCGCGGCTCGTCATTCCCACATGTGTCCCAAAGATTTTGTAAGCAGTAGAAATATCAGCAACATGTTGGAAGAAGCCCCCTTCAGCTCGATAAATTGGAATTTGAATTACGAAGTACGAGTTACGAATTACGAAGT
>CAZTAX010000044.1:0-13577 GCA_964611765.1 uncultured Akkermansia sp.
TAATTCGTAACTCGTAATTTTGGCGGAACGCCAAATTCCAATTTATCGAGCTCTGTACTCAAACATTGGGAGACATGTGCACAGGAAGATCGAATGAGGATAAAGACGATGTGAGGATTTTTGGGTGATTTTCCGTCTAATTTTTCTTGAAAGAGCTTGAGAACTATGGTAGAAAAGAAATCGCTATGAAAAAAGTACTTTCTATCCTCTCAGTTCTTGCAGCTCTTGCTGGTTCAGCCTCTGCCGCGGGTTATGTTCTGCCGCCCTATCAGCCGGGTGCTCTGACTCCCTCTGACTGGCAGCCCACGTACAACGTGGAAGGTCTGTACGCCATTGGCGAGCACGACGTGCCGGATACCTGGGGTGTGCGCGGCAGCTTCTGTCTTTACAGCGCAGGTGACGGTGCGGTTCTGCACCAGTTCAGCCTGAATGTGGCCGGCGAATTCGGCGATGACAGCACCAGGTTCGCAGGGCATAAGGTTAACGAGGACATGTGGATGCTTCCCGTAACGGCCGGATACGACCTGAACCTGAGCATCACCGACTCCGTCTACCTTGACCTTGGCGCCAAGGCCGGCTGGGCCACCGGCAACTACAAGGCAAAGGTGCATGGAATAGAGGTTGTTGACGAGGACTTCAACGGCTTCACCATGGGTGTGGGCGCAGGCCTGAAGATTATGTGCAGCGACCGCATCTACCTCAAGGTAGGCTACGAGTTCAACCGCACCTTCATCAGCGATGACCTGGGCATCAACGCCAACCAGCACGTCATCACCGCCGGCATCGGAGCTCAGTTCTGATTGAACGCTTGAAAAAACGCTCAAACCGCCAGTCCCATGAGAGGCTGGCGGTTTCTTTATGTTCAAATAAGTGGCTCTTTTCAGGCCTGTGAGTAGTCACGTTTGCCGAAAATGGCAGAGCCCACGCGCACGATGGTGGCGCCCTCCTCCACCGCCACGGCATAGTCGTGGCTCATGCCCATGGACAGCTCCGGCAGTGGCAGGGGACCTCGGGCACGCAGCTCCTCAGCCAGAACACGCAAGGTACGGAATGCCGGGCGGGCGTCCTCCGGGGCCTCCGTGGGGGCAGGTATGCACATCAACCCGCGGATTTCGAGATGCGGTAGTGCCACCAGTTGAAGCCACAGCTCCCGGAGTTCCTGTGGTGTAAATCCGTGCTTACTGTCCTCGCCATCCACATTCACCTCGAGCAGGATGCGCCCCACGCAGCCCAGTTCGCCGGCAATGCGCGACACCGCCTCAGCCAGGCGCAGCGAATCAACCGCCTGGAGCAAACCAAAGCCCTGCTCCAGCGCCTTACGCACCTTGTTGCGCTGCAAGGGGCCAATGAGATGCCACTCACAATCCTGGGGCATTTCAGGCATTTTGCTCATGGCCTCCTGGAGGCGGTTCTCGCCGAAAAGGCGCTGGCCGTCCACATAGGCCTGCATGATATCCTCCACCGGGAAAGTCTTGCTCACAGCGAGCAGTTTCACGCTGCCCGCCGGGCGACCTGCGCGCTGTTCCGCCGCCGCGATATTTGCCTTAATCTCCTGCAACTGGTCCTGAATATACATGCTTGAAATACACTTTCTACCCGGCATCATACCACGGCACGCACCGCAAGGCAAGAAATCTGTGCCAATCCGGTTCATTCGAGCATAAAAAAGAGCACTGCGGGGGAAACCGCAGTGCTCCGTTTTTTCCGAAAAGGAAGCGGGGGCTATCAGGCAGCTTTGATAGCGGCGATAAGCTTATCCTTGGTGGTCATGCCGGTGATGGTGTTCACCACTTCGCCACCCTTGAAGATGATGAAGGTCGGCAGAGAGCGCACACCGTAGCGCACGGCGATAGCCTGGCCGGCAGGCTGACCGGCATCCACCTTCACCACCTTGGCCTCGGCAGCCATGGCTGCACCCACCTGCTCCACGGCAGGCATCATCATCTTGCAAGTGCCGCACCAGGTAGCCCAGAAATCCACCAGGACAGGAACGGGGGAGTTGAGGACCTCTGCCTCAAACGTGCTCTCAGTTACTTCTTTGAGTGCCATAATTGTATGTGTTTTTATGTTTATTGTGAGTATTAAAAAACACCGCCAGGGGCGTGAGCCACCGGCGGTGCTGATTAGTCAGATGTTCATACGGCGGCGGTTGCGTTACATGCAGGCCCGCAGACGAGCCACCAGATTTTCCTTGGAAGTAGCACCCACCACGGTGTCCACCAGCTCCCCGCCACGGAAGAACATGAGCGTGGGAATGGAGCGGATAGCGAAGCGGTTGCAGAGCTCCTGCGCGGCGTCCTCATCCACATTCACCTTGCAGACTCTGGCCTGCCCGGCGAATTCCACTGCAAGCTGATCCACGATAGGGGAAATCATCTTGCACGGACCACACCAGGGAGCCCAGAAATCCACCAGCACGGGCACGGGGCTTTCGAGAACCTCCGCTACGAAATTGCTGTCTGTAATCTGTAATGCCATGGTGAGGGATAAGATGCCCGGAGGGGCGCTTCCGTTGAAAAATTATTCTTCTTCGTCGTCGGAAGCGGCTTCATCGGAGCTCTCCTCCTCGGTAGCTTCCTCCTCCGCTGCGATATCGCCACTGTCAGAAGCTCCATCAGAGGGCCAGCCGAAGGTCGGTTCGGAAACACGGCCGAATGTAGTATCAACCGAGTACTGCTGGTAACAGAGGAACAGAACAGCCAGCAAGGCAATGATGGTCACCACCAGCACCGTGGGGTGCGTAGCCTTGGGCTCGTCTTCCTCAATGATTTCGGCAGGCTTCTTCTTAGCCTTGGCAGCGCCGGGCTTGGCAGCGCCGGACTTCACACCGGGCCTGGCAGCCTTAGGCATGGGAGCGGTAGCCGTGGGCATGGGAGCGGTAGCAGCAGGCTCAGCCGGCTTCACGGGAGCAGAAGCAGGAATGGGGGCCGTAGCCACCGGAGCCGCAGGCTTGGAAGCAGCGGGTGCCGCCGGTGCCGCAGGCTTGGGAGCAGCGGGGGCGGCCGGAGCAGCGGGCTTGGGAGCACCGGGAACGGCGGGACGTGTGGGCACCTGCAAAGGCACGGTCGGAGTCATGCGGGGAGCAGTGGGCGGCACAGGACGAGCGGGAACAGCCGGAGCCAGCGGCACGGTAGCGGCAGCGCGGGGAGCCGCGGGAGGAACAGGGGCACCAGGGGCCACGGGACGCGGGGGAACAGGAGCCGTGGGGGCAGCCGGAGCTGCGGGGCGGGGAGGAACAGGTGCAGCAGGAGCCACAGGACGGGGAGCCGTGGGAGGAACCGGGCGCGGAGGAGTCGGAGGAAGAGGAGGAGTACTCATAACGTCAGTAAAGTCTGGTGCCGCCAAAGCGGATTTCTTCTTATATTGCATTTTTTTTCAGCTTTTGCAAGCGGAAAACACTCACATGCGACATTTTTTTCATTTTTCGAAAAAAAGAAGCGTTCATCTGTCCTTTTTCTCTACCATAAAGCGATACAAAGCGGGGCGACCACCGGGAGTCATGGGCAGTTGCCAGGAGTCATCCGGCTGCACCCCGGTGAGGCGCAGCAAGCGCAAATCCGTGCGAGCCGATTCTATCAGTTTATTCAACCCCGGTCTGATACCGCCTGCTTCCCTCCACGGCTGCGGGCCGGTACGCCAGACCGGTTTAAACGAAATACCACGGCGGCTATGCATCTTAAGTGCATAATCCAGCATGGAAAGGGCCCGGGCATGACGCCCCTGCTGCATTTCATGGCGGCCCCAGAGCATGAGATTGAGGGAATAATACGCCTCCCAGTTATTCAACAACGACCAGGTAAGGCCATCCCCTCTGTATTTATCCCGCATGAGCTGTTCCGCCTCAGCGTATTTCCCCTGATTTCCCAGCACGCCCGCCAGCATGGTAACAGTGAACACCTGCTTCGGATTCGCAGCCAGCGCCATCTTCAAGAGACGTTCCTGCTCAGCAGGCATCACCTGATTCTGAGGAAACATGAAGTATGTATCCAGCAATGCGGGAGACGGATAATGCGGGAGCAACCCGGCAATCATTTCCCGACAGGCAGCGGCATTATCCACCCCACCGCTTTTACACACCTTGTTATACTCCCACTGAGCGCACCAGGCAGGCTGCAACCTGCAGCCAAGCGCGATGGCTGCACTCCCCCATCCGGCCGCCAGCAACAGAAGAACGCAGCGCCCAAGCCGCCCCTGAGCCCGCACAGACACCAGCGGAGCCTGACTGGCGGAGGCCCATTTTCTCCCGGAAAACCATGATTGTTCACGATGAACAAAAGGAGAAGACAACACGCCGCAAGCAAAAGCCATGAGACTAACGAAGGCGAAAGAATGCATCGGAAAATCCACAAACGAGTACCCCGCTACCACGGCAACCACGGTCACACACACAATGGCAAGATGCTTTCGGGGCTCAGGAACAGATTCTGCTGCCAGGCAACGCAGACCGCGCAGCAGATGCCCCCCCACCAGAACAACAGAGAACAGGAGGCCGAGCAAACCGTAATCGACCCAGACCTGCAGATACTCATTGTGCGCATAGTTGGGCAACTGCCATTCGCTGTAGAAAGGGATAAGCTCCCAGGTCGTGGCGTTGGCTCCACACCCCCACAGCGGCACAGACGGAAGCACCTCGCACACAGCGAGCCAGATATAAAAACGCAGGTGGGTATCTATGCCGCCGATAATCCCCACAAGGTAATGACCGAACAGCAAATCAAAGAGAGCGACGAGAAAAGACACCAGAAACACACACCCGGCCACTATATTCAGCACGCTCAATCGTCTGTCTTCAAACAGGCAGAGGAGCAATTTCATTCCCCACAGCACCAGCACAGCCAACGGCAATGCCAGAAAAACTGCCCGGGTCAGGCTCATGAGAGAGCCCACAATCGCTACCGCTGCCACCAGCAGGCCGACCCAACGTCGCCAGCCGCAAAATCCCCACAAAGCCCACGCAAACAGCACGCATCCGCCAAGTCCAAGGAATACCCCCGCAAAATTTTTGTAAATGAACAATGCCATAGGCGATGAATTACGGCCCTCCGGAGTGAAGGTCGCACGCCCCAGCAACTCGGGACTGAACCATGGCTGACGAGCAGCCCACATGGCCAGCACATTTGCCAGCAAGGCAACAACCAGCCAGGCAAACACAGAACCATAATTCTTATTCTGAGCCACATAGGCCCCGGCGACATAATACACCAGCCCCCCCAGAATCAGCGCAGACTCCCCCCACGAGTCCACCACAGCATAGCTGTTCATGCTGCGAATCAGAAAATAGCACCCCACGGCAAGAGCACACCATCCCGTGTTACTCATCCTGACCAGGCGTTTACCAGCCAGCACAGCAGCCATCCCGAGCACCAGCACCACCGCCAGCGCAACACACGCCGGAAACGCACTGAATGCATGTGCATCCACTGCCGCCATGGAAAATATCCACAAAACGGCCAGCAGAATTCCGGCCAGACGACCAGGCAGGCTCTCCGTTAATCTCAGCGCGGGTGTATGTTCAGCCATGCGCCGCATCATACCAGATAGGAAGCCGTGCCGCAAGTGCGCAGCTGAAAAAACTTGACAGCTGGGACGAAGTATGCCAGAGTGCGACACACAAGTATGAAACTGTTGCTAGCACTCACGGATCAGAGTTTCGCTGCCACTAAATCCGTGGGCATCTTCAACGTATCCATGGGGCTGGCGCAGGGGCTCATGCTGCATCCGGACGTAAAAGAGCTGCATATTCTGGGCAATACCGAGTGCGCCGCCTATTTCCCGCAGCTGCCCCCTCATGTGCACCTGCACCTGGCAGATAAACCGGTACCCCGCCGTTTCGGGCGCGTCTGGTGGGACCAGGTCGGCGTGTGCGCAGCCATCCGCCGCATTCAGCCGGACTGGGCCATTCTCCCCAAAGGGTTCCCCCCCTTCTTCCCGATGCTGGGAAAAACAAAACTGGCCTGTTACCTGCACGATGTAAACTGGGAATACTACGAACAGAAGCAAGGGGATGGAGATTCCCCCTTTCCCCGGCACGAACTGGTATACTTCCGTGCGCTGGGGCTGCGTTCCCTGAACGTTTCAGATCTGGTGCTCACCTCTACTCAGTTCAACAGAAGCCGCTATGAACACTACTGCCCCGGCTGCCGGGTGGCCGTTGTCGGCATCGGGTTTGATGATGAAATCCGCCCCTATAGCCCGACCGGCGGGCGCGATATTCTTTTCTACGCCTCCCCCTTCCCGCACAAGCTCACGGCCCTGGGCATTGCACGCGTAGAAAGCTGGTTAAAGCAGCGGACGGACTCCGGTAGCATCCGCATCCACCTCATCGGCCGTCTGCCGCAAGGCCTCGCCCTGCCCGGATCACACTGGGTGCAGCACGGCCGCCTGCCTTTCGATGAGCTGCAGCGCATTCAGCAGCAGGAGTGCCGCTGCGCCATCTATTTCTCCGCCTACGAAGGCTTCGGCATGCCTCCGGTGGAATGTCTGCGCAGCGGGATCCCCTGCCTGGCCAGTGCCCTGCCGCCCATCTGCGAGAACATTCCCGCGCGTTTCACCTTCGACAACGCAGACGCAGCAGATTTCATTCACAAACTGAACACAGTCTACGATGAGCCGGACATGACGGACCTGCCCATCTACCCCACATGGCAGGAAGTCGCCAACCGCTGTGTGGCAGCCATGCAACAGCACTAACGCGCCGCTTCTTATTCGTGCACATAAAAAAAGGACAAGCTTTCCAGCTTGTCCTTTCTTTCAGAAATCTTTCCCGAACAATGGGTTTCAGGCCTCAACAGCGGGGGTCACGGCAGCAGCCGGAATCTCCTCCTTGTTGGTGAAGTGCCACTTCACCTTGTTGCGCTTGCTGGCGGAACGGGCCTTGCGGCGCTTCTCATCCATGGGGCTCTCGAAAGCGCGACGACGGCGCATCTCCTCGAGGATTCCCTCAGTGTCGAGCTTGGTCTTAAGGCGCTTCAGAGCGCGGTCGATCGGTTCTCCTTTACGTACAGATACAGAACGCATGATTTTTCCTTTGTTGTTGATATGTTGTCCGGGAACGGGGGAGCAAGATACAGCAATTGTGCCTTCCTGTCAAGTTTTTTGTCGCAGTTTTGTGAAAAATCCGTTCGAAACCCATTTTTCACGCAGTTTTTCAGAAAATCAGCTGCTTTCTTTCCCGCTCCGAAAGCCCCCCTTCTGCGTGGCGCATTTCCTATGCGATGTACAGTTTTTTTTGTGGAATGTTTGAATTATTAAGAATTTCTGGAACGGAACATAACCTGATTATTTCCCCTTTTTCTTACAAAAATTCACGTTGAACATACGCACTGAATCTATAACGCGACATTTGTGTGTTTCGCATAGGAAATGCGATAAGCTACCGCCGATGGCGGCCACTGATTTACCGCCACAACACAAACCTGATTATACCATGAAAACCAGATTACCCAAAACGCTAATGGCAGCCCTGCTGGCCGCTCTTGCTTGCGGCACAGCACAAGCTGAACCCCTCACAGGTGTTATCGTGAAAGAAAGCCCCCTCAAAGTAACCGGGGAGACCCTCTACATCGGCAATGGTTCTACCGAAACCTCGTTCACATTAAACGGCACTAACTCCCCCAAAGACGCATTCATCATCGATGGTGGTACCGTTGTTGTCAACAAAGCGGCCATCACAAGCGTGCCGGATCAAACCCAGCTGTGGGTCGGCTATGAAGATGACCGCGCCGGCCACATGGTAGTGGAAAACAGTTCCGTGGTGGACATCCACACCGCTACCACCTTGGGCTTGTACAACCCCGACAGCACACTCACTATCAAAAGCGGCTCCACCTTCACAGGCGGGTACAACAATTTCTGGATGTATGGAGGCACGGTCACCGTTGACGGCGAGGGATCCAGACTGAATCTCTGCACAACCAGTTTCGATTACAACTACCGAACTCTGCTCGGCGTGGGCAGCGACGAAGTCTCCACCCTCAACGTAACGAATGGAGCCCTGATCACCTCCGCGGCCACCCAGTTTGTCACCAACTTTTCCAATGGTTCCACGGTGAACATCAACGTTGACGGCGAGGGATCCGCCCTGGTTCATGAGGCCCAGGCTCACACCACCGGTTACTACCAGATTGGTACTTCCGGCGAATGGGTAGAAAAGACCCCCGGTACGGACATCCCCTCCAACCGCACATCCGGATGGTACGATAAGGATTCCACAGCACAATCCTGGACAGCTGATGGCCACAGCCCTACCATTACCTACCTGCTGGACTCAGGGACTGACAAGAACGGCTGGAAATACGTCCGCCGC
This sequence comes from uncultured Akkermansia sp., assembly GCA_964611765.1. Lineage (GTDB taxonomy): Bacteria > Verrucomicrobiota > Verrucomicrobiia > Verrucomicrobiales > Akkermansiaceae > Akkermansia. The sequence goes on from CAZTAX010000044.1 coordinate 8,306, forward strand.
GATAATGTTGTAACCAATATCAGCGTGACCAACGGCGGCCGTGTTGAATTTAACAGTGCCCTCACTTATGTCGGCTTTGTCCTCGACCGCCAGGAAGGCAAGGTCAACAAGATGCTCAATATCAACATTGACGAACACTCCACATTGTCCTTCAACCGCATGGAGATCTACGCCGACACCACCATCACGAACGATGGCGGCAATTTCATCGTCAACGGCGACATGAACATCCATGCCGGGTGCACCATCACTTTCAATGTCACTGAGGCTAACCAGGAGAAAGCGGTCATCACCTTGGCCGATGGAGCCTCAGCCAATATTGTAACCCCGCAGAACACCCGCGCCAATGAAAAGGTCACCTTCAATATCGTGGGCGACAAAAACACCAAGGCTGGTGCTCAGTATATCCTTTTCTCATCTGACAGTGTAACAGGCATTGAGAACGTTGCAGTAACAGGAACGGAAGCCAGCGTAGACGAAGAGAGCGGACAAATTATCATCACCCTGCAGGAGGACATTTTCGTGGGGCGCGACCCGCTGGCGGATGTGCTGGGCGCAGCCTCCTGGGGCGTGCAGAAGAGCAGCCAGGCGTTCACCGGCACCCTGTGGGGCGGCCGCACGAATGCGGTGGTGCTCAATACCTGCACCACCACCGGCAGCGACGAGAAGGGCAACGTAGTGAGCACCACCCTGCCCACCGGCCGCACCATTGCCTGGGGCACGGCCTATGGGCAGTTCTCCGAGCTGGAGTCCTGCTGCGATGCGGCCGGGGCTGACTACAGCATCTACGGCGCAGCCCTGGGCGTGGAGCACCAGTTTGCAAGCAGCCGCAGCATCGGCGCTGCGCTGGGTTACGACTGGAGCAAGGTTTCGCCGTTCCACGCCGCCTCCTTTGACCAGGAGAGCATGCACGCCGCTGTTTATGGTCGGGCCGGACAGTGGAAGCTCGGCACCCGGGGTGCCCTGGCCGTGGACCTGTCTGCCGCGGTGGGCCAGACGGAGAGCGAACTGTCCGTGGGCGATGTGGAGCAGGACAGCCTGCAGCTGGATGCCCGAGTGAGCTACATCCGCAGCATCTCCGACAAGACCAGCGTAAGCGCCTTTGCCGGGTTGCAGTACTACGCCCAGAGCGATGATTCCACCGCCAATGTGGAGGTGGGCAGCGCCCAGTATCTGCGCACCCTGGCCGGTGTGGGCATCAACCACGCCGTGACCGAGCAGACCACCGTGTTTGCCGAAGCCAGCGTGTACAACGATGCCATGCGCCACAACCCGGAGGTGATGGTGGATGGCTTCACCTACGGAGTGGCCAACCCGGGGCGTCTGGGTGGCAGCATCACCGCCGGAGCCGCCTACGAGCTCAACGCCAACTGGACCCTGCGCGGCAGCTACAGCTTTGATGCCGCCAGGCACAGCTCCGAGCACAGCGTGAACGCCGGCGCCGTCTACAAGTTCTAAGCAATTTCACCAATCAGGTTAGAGCAACACAGGTCGGCATCCCAGCGATGGGATGCCGGCTTCTTCTATTCCGGTGGCGGCGGTGAAAACACACTCCGTGCTTGCCAAGGGAAGCGCGAGCGTGTACAATGCGCGGGTGACTGCGCCGAAACACCCGTCGATGTGCGATTTTGCCGAACGCCCATTCATCCTGTTCTGGGAGGTGACGCGCGCGTGCGCCCTGGCCTGCAGGCATTGCCGCGCCATAGCCCAGCCGAAGGCACACCCGGAAGAGCTGAACCATGAGGAAGCCCTGGCGCTGGTGGACGAGATTGCAGAGCTGGCGCCGCCCATGCTGGTGCTGACCGGCGGCGATCCCATGATGAGGCGCGATATTTTCGACATCATTGAGCGGGCAACGGTCAAGGGGCTGCGCGTGGCGCTGAGCCCGGCAGCCACAAACCGCCTGCTTCATACCGATTTTCACAAACTGCGCACAGCCGGCGTGGTGAGCATGAGCCTGAGTCTGGACGGCGCCACCCAGGCCACGCACGATGCCTTCCGCGGTGTGCCGCACACTTTCGAACGCACGCTGCAGGCCGCCCGCATGGCAAAGGAAGCCGGCATCCAGCTGCAGATTAACACCACCATTTCCCGCAGCACCCTGCCGGAGCTGGAGGGTTTTGTGGACATTCTGAAAGAAATTCAGCCGGATGTGTGGAGCGTCTTCCTGCTGGTACCCACCGGACGCGCCACACTGGATGAACTTCCCACGGCAGACGAACTGGAGACGCTCTGGCAACGTCTGCTTGCACTGCGCAGCGAACTTCCCTTCGCCATCAAGACCACGGAGGGGCACCACTACCGCCGAGCCCTGATGCAGGCTGCCCGCAGCAACGGTGCCCCCGCCCCGCGCCACATGGTGCCCACACGCGACGGCAAGGGGGTGGCCTTCATCTCCCACGTGGGCGAAATCCAGCCCAGCGGGTTCCTGCCCCTCACCGCCGGCAATGTGCGCACCGATAAACTGGCTGACACCTACCGCAACCATCCTCTCTTTGTACAGCTGCGCAATGATGATGCGCTGGGCGGCAAGTGCGGCCGCTGCGAGTACCGCCGCGTGTGCGGAGGTTCCCGAGCCCGCGCCTACGGCAGCTGCGGCGACATGATGGCCGCCGAACCTCTCTGCAACTATATACCTGCCGCCCTGCGCGGTGATTCTCCCCAGTCATGATCAACATCACCAAACTCTGGACAGGTGCCGCCCAGCCGGCAGACCACATCCGCTACGGTCAGGGCCATGGCAGCAACGCGCTCAACACCAGCACCGCTGCCTGCATGCCCGCTTCCTCCCGTGCCCGCAAACCCATCGTGGTCTGGAATATCACCCGCACCTGCAATCTGCGCTGCGTGCATTGCTATGCCGATTCCCACGCCGAGCGCTACCCTGGTGAACTCACCTGGGAGCAATGCTGCGCCGTCATCGATGACCTGGCGGATTACAAGGTGAACGCCCTGCTGCTCTCCGGCGGCGAGCCGCTGCTGCACCCCCGGCTGCCGCAGATTCTCCAGCGCGCCACTGAAAAGGGGCTCAAAGTCACCATCTCCACCAATGGCACCCGCATCACCCCGGACATGGCCCGCCTGTTCAAGGAGCTGGGCGTGGCCTACGTGGGCATCTCGCTGGACGGCATCGGCGCCGTGCACGATAAGTTCCGCGGCGTGAAAGGAGCATTCGACGGCGCCATCCGCGGGTTTAAACTCTGCGAGGAAGTGGGGCAGAAAACCGGCCTACGTCTCACCCTCACCCGCAACAACGTGCAAAGCATGGAGCAGATTCTCAACTTCATCGAGCAGGAAGGAATCCAGCGCGTGTGCTTCTACCACCTGGTGCCCACCGGCCGCGGAGTGGACGTAGCCAGTCTGAAACCGGAGGAAGCCCGCGCCGCACTGGATATGCTCATCGCCCGGGCGGAGGCCTGGCACGCCGCCGGGCAGACCCGCGAGCTGCTCACCGTAACCCAGCCGGCAGACGGCGTGTATCTGCTGCTGCGCCAGCTGCGCGAGGGCCACCCCCTGGCCAGGGAAACGCTCCGACTGCTCACCTGGAACGGCGGCGGCGCCAACAGCTCAGGCCGCGGCATCGCCAACATTGACACGCAAGGCAACATCCACCCCGACCAGTTCTGGCAAGGCATCACCCTGGGCAATGTGAAGAACCAGAAATTCTCTGATGTGTGGGAGGCTGCAAACGAACCCAGCGCCGATGTACTCCGCGAGCTGCGCGGCAGCGATGACCCGCTGGAGCGACAGAAAAAGCTCAGTGGACGCTGCGCCAGCTGCAGACATTTCGCCCTCTGCGGCGGCGGCTTCCGCACCCGTGCAGCCTTCGCTAACGGCCACTGGTATGGTTCCGATACCGGCTGTTATCTCACCGAAGAGGAGACCCGGACAGACATTTCAGAGCTTTTGCGATAAAAATTCCCCTTTCCTGCAACAAAACTGCACTTTTTTGCTTGCAGAAAACGGAATGATGTGGTATTTCTGATTGCGTCATGAAGCGCTTACTCCTTTCAACAATTCTCTTGGCTCTGGCCGGCACGACGTATGCCGACATTCAGGCTCCGCCCGCCTCAGAGTACACGGCCACCCGCAAGCTGGGTCGCGCCGTCGGCAACATTCTGTTCGCTGTGGAAGAAATCCCCACCACCATGATTCGCTGGAACAGCGCCGAAGGTGACTACGCCGGTTTCTCCGTCGGCGTCGTTGACGGCGTGGGTCGCACCCTTTCCCGCGTGGGCTATGGCTTCTACGAGCTCGTTACCTTCTGGGCCCCCACCTACAAGTGCACCTACAAGCCCTGCTACCAGGATTCCTGCGGCCGCAGCGGTCTCAAGGAATACAACGTATGGGGCGGTTTCTCCGAATTCCCCGAAGAACTCGGTTTCCAGAGCAAGTATGATTACAGCCGCTACCAGGCTGACTGATAATCACCCGAAAGTCTGACGAAAACCCCGGTTGATGCATCACCGGGGTTTTCTTATTGTCTGAAATTCAGGCCTGGTGGGACAACAGGAATTAAGTCCGCAGGGTAGCGCGGAATCACACCCCGCCGCGGCTGAGAATCTGGGTGAGTTCCACCTGGAAGGCCTGCAACTCCTCCGGAGTGGGCTGCCCCTGCAGGTCATTCCAGGCAAAGCGACCCAGCTGGTCAATCTGCCAGCCACCGAGAGTACCGGAAGAGAACTGCACCTTGCCGGAAATCAGAGTGCCAGGCAGGGTCAACTCATCAAGGGTAACCACCGGCTTGCCGGCAGGTGGCAGTTGCTCTGCCGGCTCGGATTCCTCCTCAGGCGTGGGAGCAGGCTCCGGCTTTTTCTCCGGAGCAAGCTCGGAGACCGTGGCAATCTCTATACCGTGATCCAGCAGCAGGAAGCGGACGTCCATATAAGTCATGTGCACCCCACACTCCGCAGCCAGGCGCTTCTGGATACCGTTCAAATCCACACCTTCGCCAGCCCACTGGCGAACCATATCAAGCTGTTCTGCTGTCACCGTGCTCATGCCTCACATGATACTCGCCCAGTGCCGTTTTGCAAGCAACAAACGTGACTTACCACCCTGTTTGTGAGCTACAGCATTCCTAATGCTGCGGTCTGTCTTGGTATTGATAATCAAACTTCGACAGTAGCATTTACTTCGTAGAAACAGTTATCTGCAAGCAGCCTGTATTCTTGTAAAGTGAAAAATTCTAATCTTTTGCGATTTTTCTGTTTGCATCAGCATTAGGAATGCTGTAGTATGCTGACGGCGCAAAAGCCCGCATTTCCTTGCG
>CAZTAX010000045.1:0-13280 GCA_964611765.1 uncultured Akkermansia sp.
TTGTTGGTGTGAGTGACCTCATCCGCGTGGAGGATGTGGCCGCCCGCCAGCTGGCTGCCCGCTTTACTAATGAGGGGATGATGCGTCTGCGCCGCATGGATGCCACCCACTCGCTGGTGGATGTGCGCCTGCCGGAGGAATGGGTGGGCCGTAAGCTCATGGAGGTGGGGCTGCGCTCGGAGTTCCACCTGAATCTGCTTACCGTGCGACGCGGCAAGGAAAAGGAGAATCCCTCATCGGATGATGTGCTTTCGGAGCCGGAGCAGCCGGTGATTGACACGCCGGATGCCAACCTGGAGTTCCAGAAAGGGGATGTGCTGGTGGTGTTCGGCAAGGATGCAGACTTACAGCGTTTTGTGGAGAAATTCGGCCTGCAGGGAGAATGAGTGCGCGTGTGATTCTGCCGGAAAAGACATACTCCGGCTATATCTTTGACCTGGATGGCACGCTGGTGGACAGCATGCCTGTGCATTACAAGGCCTGGCGCTGGGCACTGCGGGAACATGGAGCGCCGCACGAGGTGTTCCGCTGGGACGAATTTGTGGCCCACGGCGGCATGGCTGCACCCGATATCGTGGATGACCTGAATGCAAGGTACGGACTGAATATGGAGCCTGAAACCGTGGCAGATGAGAAGCGCAACCGCTATGCCTGGCTCCTTATCAACGAAAAATTGCCGATCATACCGGAAACAATTTCCCTGGTGCGCCGGCTGAAGGCGCAGGGCATCCCTTACGCCATCGGTACCGGCAGTATGCCCGGCGGAGCCTCCGAAACCCTGCATTCGGCCGGGGTGGCTGATTTGTTCCCCATCATGGTGACTCCGGCAGATGTGCCGCCCGGCTGTGGCAAACCCCGCCCGGATATTTTCCTGCTCTGTGCGGAACGCATGGGGGTGAACCCTGCGGAATGCGTGGTGTTCGAGGATGCGGAACCCGGCATACAGGCTGCTGTGGCGGGGGGGATGGATTTTGTGCGCGTGGGTGCCTGTGCGCCTGTGTACGACTAGTCCTGAATACCGCAGCGCCGCACACATTCTGCCCAGGTGGTGCTGTGCGTCATCAGGGCGGCAAGCCAGGGTTCATCCGGCAACTTGTGAGCGCGGTTGAAGGCCACCGGGCGGGTGATACGGGTGAAGAGCACCCGCTTGATGGAGCTTTTCGGGATACGGCGTAACCCATAGCCCGCAGGCTGGCCGTTTCTGGCCATGTGTGAGGACCAGACGCAGACCGTGTCTCCCTCGTCTTTGACCAGAATGACCAGATGGCCACGCTCATCTGCGCCGATATGCTCGTTCCACCAGATTTTCATCACGTCAGAGGGGCGGGCCTGTTTCCAGTCTGTGAAGTTGACCCCGGCACCGAGTCGGTGAATCAGCAGGGCGAAGCCGGGTCCATTGGCGTTTGCATAGCCCCAGGCTCCCTCTCCATCTTTTACCAACTTGGGCATGAGTGCCTGCCAGGCCGCCGGAGAAAGGGCTCGGCAGCGGTTCTGTGTTTCCCAGTGCACCAGTGCAGACAGCGTGGCAACCCACACCGCCGAGGAGCAGAAGGAGGGACGCGCTACCATTGGATTGAAAACCGGACGTTTCAGTCGCTCGTCCCAAGTAAAGGAATCTACAAGCGCCTGTTTGGCTCCATCATCCGTGCTGTAGCCTCCCGGACCCTTCCTCTGCATGGACATGATAGCGCTTTGCATGCTTTTCCACCATGGATAAGCCGCGTGTACGCTGCCCGCAATGCGAGAGCGGAGCTGCCGGGCGCTCGTCACCGGAGAACAGAAGAACAGTAAAATCAGAATCAGAAACAGGAGACGCATGGGGTGCCAGAGTCTATATCACGGAGAGATTGATGACAAGAAAAATATCCTGTGATAAGATGAGTATATCATGTTATGCTCTATATTTGCTTGACTTTCGATTTTCGTTTGCTATGATGCGCGCCATGAAAAAGACCATTCTCCTGCTTTCAGCACTGGTGCCCACTGCCTTTGCTGCGGATTGGTTTGATGCGCTGGTGGATGATACATCTGCCGTTGCGTGGAACCTGTACAGCGACTGGCACCACAAGCTGCCTGAGAGCGGTCTGTTTCCCAGTTTTTTCTCTTTTGAAACGGTTTCCAACATGGGGGAACGCCATGGAGGGTCCACGCTCAGCTGGCAGAAGATGGGGCTGTGTGTGCCCCTTGCCGACCCCAGACAATCCGGAGGCAAGGATTGGATGTTCAATGCATCTGTCAACGCAGAGCTGACCTTCATGGATACCGATGGTGAGTTTGATTTGCGGCGGAACGAACTTTACAATTTCTCGCTGCCGGTGAGCGCCATCATTCCCCGCAGTAACGGCGATATGATAATTTTTGCTGTTGCTCCTGCATTCGCCTCCGATTTTGTACACAGTGCGCATAGTTTTCATGTGAACATGCTGTTCTCGTACAATGTGCAGCATAGCGAAACTTTCTCTTATTCTGTGGGGGTCGGGCATTCGCCGGATGCCACCATCATGGGCTTCATGCCGGTGATCTCCTTTGACTGGAAGATGTCTCCCGAGTGGTCGATGCACCTGAAAGGCCTGAATTACAGCATTATGCGTGATATGGGTCAAGGCCTGGAGCTGGGTGCCTTTGTGGATGGAGCCGGTGGTTCCTGGGCGGTGAACACGCCGCGAGGCACGCGGATGCTGCGCGTCCGTTCCATGGTGGCGGGCCTGAAGGCTACCTACGATTTCTCCAAACCAGGTGAAACGAAGCGACTGGCTATTCTTTGCGTAGGTAGTACGCTGGTCACGACGGCTGATATCCTGCGCTACAATTCAGACCTGGATCGCGTGAAAGGACACCATTATCACCCCGGACTGTATGTGTCCGGGGCGGTAGACTTCCGTTTCTGAAAAGGAACCGGATTATTGCCTGGTGAAGCGGAGTTTCGAGGTGTCAAAGCCGCGGCGCTCTGCTTCCTGCTTTAATTTTCTGATGATTTCAGGCTTCGGGGTGCGCTCCCGCGTGAGCAGCCAGAGGTAGTCTTCATCATCTCCGGAGACCAGAGCCGACTGATAATTCTTATCCACATACAGAATGTGATAAGGTGTTCCGAACCACCAGTAGGGCCATACGAATGAGACCTCCAGCAAACCATTGCTGATGGGGAATGCCCGCCCGGAGGCTTGTTTGAACTGCCCCGTTTCATTCCTGCCGCAGTTCAGCACATTGATGCTGCCGTCCGGTCCCGCGGTGTAATCTGTGTATACCTGGTCCATCCCTTTTTCGAACCAGTTTTCGTATCTGGCCTGTTCATACCAGCGTCCCTGGTACCGTGTCAGAGAGACGTTTTCCTGCGGTGTGGTATCAGCTGCGATACAGGCGCTGCCCAGAAGCATCAGAAGTGAATGAAACTTTTTCATAACTCAGAGAGGCGGGCAAATCTCTGTACGTTGATAAACTGTTGGCAGGAATAAGACACAAGCTGCAGAGATTTGAACTTGCACAACCGGGCCAAAGCGTGCTATTCTCTAGTTGACATGAGAAAATCTCTACTGATATCCCTTTGCGCGACATCTGCCCTGGTGCTGACGATGTGCGAGTCTTATGATGGGCCTCCCCCTGTGGGACAGGTGAAAGCTGTTGATCCGCAGTCCGATGCTCTGATGGTGGAGGCCAAGGCATACCAGAAGGAGGGGCGTATGTCAAAGTCACGCGGCCCATTGAAGGAAATTGTCCGTTATCATTCGCTGGCTCCGAATGCTCCCGAAGCTCGCTTCCTGCTGGGCAAGGCATACGAATCGACTGAGGATTATCGCGATGCGTTCAAGCAATACGGTAAGTTGATAGACCGTTATCCCCAGAGCGATTTGTATGTGGATGCTCTGAATCGCCAGCTGGCTATGGCAATGGATGCTGCAAGCGGGAAACTGACAGTGCCGGTGTTCTGGGGTGCCTGGAATACCTCGATGGAATCCGGCGTGGTGGTGCAGTGGCTCCGCGAGATAGTAGAAAAGGCTCCCTACAATGATATGGCCGCCACGGCTTCTTCCATTCTGGCGAAGTTCCTGGTGGATCAGGACCGCCCGGAGGAGGCTCGCGTGGAATATGCCCGCCTTGTGGAAAAGTATCCGGACAGTCGCTATGCCCCGGATGCTCAGTTGATGGTTGCGCAGCTCTGGGCCAGCAGCCACACCCGGGGTGACAATAATCTGGTGAATCTGAGCAATGCCCGCGAAGCGTACGAAGAGTTCACTCTTCGTTTCCCGAATCACCCCGAGGCAAAAAAAGCCATGGGTGAAGCATTGAACATGGATCGCCTCATGGTGCACCAGCAGCTGGAGGTCGGGCGCTATTATCTGGAGCGCTCCCGCGAATACACTTCCGCCATTTTCTGTTTTGAAGACGTCATCCGACAGAAAAATATCAACCCGCAGGCTGCCAGGGAGGCAGAATCTTTACTTGAAAAAGCAAAACAGGCCGCAGCTGCCGCAAAAGCTGAATCCTGATTATGAAAAAATCCCGAGTATTGCTGACCGGCCTGCTGGCTTTTCTGGTGAGTTCCTGTGGGTATCATCTGGGGGGCATCAAGCCCGGATACATGAAGAACATGAACACATTCTGTGTGGAAATGTTCGAGAATAACACCGTGCAGCCCAACGTGGGGATGCTGATGACCACGGCCATGGCAAACGAACTTCAGAGTGATGGAACCTATCGCATGGCGCCCCGCAGCGAAGCTGATTTCATCCTCAAAGGAACGGTGACAAGCATTACCCGCGAATCTCTCCGCACGAATACGGATGATACGTATGTGAGTAGCGAAATCGGGCTCACCGTTCACGTAGAATATGAGATTGTCGATCGAAAGAGCGGCAAGGTGTTGAGAGAGAATGAAACCAGCGCAACAGGAAGTTACTTTAATCAGGGCGTGAATACCGTTTCCGCCATGGATACGGCATTGTCCTACGCTACTCGTCTTGTTGCAGAGAATATCACGCTGAATCTGACGGCTCCATGATTGAGTATCCCGTCAGTTTTGTCGGACTGCCTATCGGAAACCGTGAGGATATCACCCGGCGGGCCCTGGCCGTGCTGGAGTCGGTGGATTGCATCTGCTGCGAGGATACCCGGAATACCGGGCAGCTTCTGGCGCACTACGGTATACGCAAGCCGCTGCTGAGCCTGCACGAGCACAATGAGATGCAGCGCGCACCGGAGGTGGCTACACGCGCTCTTGCCGGCGAGTCTTTTGCAGTGGTCACAGATGCCGGCATGCCCGGCGTGAGTGACCCGGGCTACCGTCTCATTCAGGAGCTGAAGAGCAGGGGGGTGGCCTTCACTGTGCTTCCCGGCCCATCTGCGGTGGTCACAGCACTGGTGGGCTCCGGTCTGCCGAGTGATGCTTTTTTCTTCGGCGGATTTCTGCCGGTGAAGTCGGGGCGCAAGGCCGCGCTGCTGAATGCCGCAGTGGAAGCCAGCCACACGAGCATTTTCTACGAATCGCCTTTCCGCATCGTGAAAACAGTACAGGCCCTGGTTGAAATTGACCCTGAGGTGCCCATCTGCGTGGCTCGCGAGCTCACGAAGGTGTTTGAGACTTACCACCGCGGCAGCGCTGCCGCCGTGCTGGAGGCATTCAAGGCCAAACCGCCGAAGGGCGAGATGGTGCTGCTTATCGGCGGACAGAATGCACCAAGAGCATAAAGAAAAGGCGCTCATGAACTGAGCGCCTTTTCTTTATGCCGGTGAGAAACCGGTTTTCAGCAGGGAACCGTGATGGTCTGCTCGCGGTCGGGGCCCACGCCCACGGAGCCTACCGGGCAGCCTACCACTTCGCCGAAGCGCTTCACATAGGCTTTGCAGTTCTCCGGCAGTTCGTCCCAGGTGGTGCACTTGGAGATATCCTGCTTCCAGCCGGGCAGAGTTTCGTAAATCGGTTCGCAGTCAGCCCAGTCTTCGATGCGGGCAGGGGGGTATTCCAGGATTTCATCGCCCATCTTGTAGGCGGTGCAGATCTTGATGGTATCGCGCTCATCGAGGCCGTCCAGGTTGGTCATGGCCATCTCATCAAATCCGTTGAACATGGCAGAGAAGCGGAGCACCACGCCATCTGTCCAGCCGCAGCGGCGGGGACGCCCGGTGGTGGCACCGAACTCGCGGCCCAGACCGTGCAGGTAATCGGCAATTTCGGCATCTTCTGTCACGAAGGGACCAGCACCCACGCGGGTGGTGTAGGCCTTGCATACGCCGATAATCTTATCAATCCTGGTGGGGGCAACGCCGGAACCGGTGCAGCAGCCACCGGCGCTGGTGTTGGAGCTGGTCACGAAGGGATAGGTACCGAAGTCGATATCGAGCATGGCACCCTGAGCTCCTTCGAAGAGCACGGTCTTGCCAGCCTTAATAGCGTTGTTTACCACGGGAATGGTATTGGTGATGTGGGGGCGCAGCACATCGGCTGCTGCCATCACGGCATTGAGGGTTACCTGCGGATCTGCCTTGGGCCATCCCAGGCGGGCCAGTTCATCATTGGCTGTCTTGATGCGGGCTTCCAGCACGTCCTTGAGGCGGTCGGCGTCTGCCAGGTCAATCATGCGGATGCCGATGCGGCGTGCCTTGTCTGCGTAGGTGGGGCCGATGCCCTGCTTGGTGGTGCCGATTTTCTGGTCGCCGAGGGCTTCTTCCTGGGCAGCATCGATTTCCTTGTGGATGGGCAGCACCACATGGGCGCGGTCGGAAATGAGGAGCTTCTCCGGGGTGATGGTCACGCCCTTCTCCAGCAGGTAGTTCATTTCCTCCACCAGGGAGGTGGGGTTGATGACCACACCGTTGCCGATGATGTTCACCTTGTTGTCCCACAGAATGCCGGAGGGTACCAGGTGGAGAACGTACTTCTTGCCGTTGGCAATCACGGTGTGCCCCGCATTGCTGCCACCCTGACTGCGCACCACGATATCCGCGGTCTCGGTCAGGAAGTCGATTACCTTGCCTTTGCCTTCATCTCCCCACTGGGAGCCAATGACTAATGTGTTCATGTCGGAAATGCTTATTTAGCTGCTTTAATCATGCTCAGGAACGAGCCGAAGGTGCAGCCGTTCACTGCTTCAGGTGTGTATTCCAGACCGGCAGCTTTCTGAGCGGTGCAGAGGATGCCGGCTACGGTGTCGTCGTTCAGGTTAACGTGGGTTACCTCCACTCCGGCGGGAAGAGTGGCAGCCACCAGCGCAAAGTTCTGGTTGGGTGCTGTGATTTCCACCTTGCCGGTCGCCAGATTCCTGGAGGGCTGGTTGGCACCGCGGTGGCCGAACTTCAGCTTCTCAACACTGCCGCCCAGAGCGAGTCCGAGGACTTCCAGGCCAAGGCCCAGACCGAAAATCGGCAGCTTGCCCAGAAGGGCTTTCACTGTCTCAATGATGCCGATGAGCGCGGCAGGGTCGCCGGGGCCGCTTGAAAGGAACAGACCGTCCGGATTGAGGGCGAGAATCTCCTCTGCACCGGTATTGGCCGGTACCACCGTGACTTCGCAGCCGTCCTGGCGGAGTGCGCGCAGACTGCTGGCCTTGATGCCCAGGTCGAGGGCGACTACCTTGCAGCAGACGGGAGCGAGGGGACCATAGTTGCTCATATCTCCTGCGGTCTTGTTCGGGAGTTTCCACGGGCGGGATTCGCCGTTCCATGTGTACGTGGTCGGTGTGGAAACTTGCGGTGCCAGGGCTGCGCCGCTGAGAGCGGTGGCCGTTTTTGCCTTGGCAATGGCTTCCTCAGCCGTGAGCTCCGTGGTCACGCAGGCTCGCATGCAGCCATTGATGCGGAGGTGGCGTGCGAGGCGACGCGTATCAATGCCTTCTACTCCGGGGGTGTTGCAGGCCTTCAGCCATTCACCCATGGGAGAATCAGCGCGCCAGCTGGAATGAATGTTGGAAAGTTCGCCGATGACGATGGCCGCGGCTTTCGGGGCGGGACTTTCATTGTCCTCTCCCACAATGCCATAATTGCCGATGAGGGGGTAGGTCATGGCCAGAATCTGCCCATGGTGAGCAGGGTCTGTCAGGATTTCCTGATAGCCCATCACCGCGGTGTTGAAGCAAGCTTCACCTGTTACCGTACCCGCGGCACCAATGGAGGTGCCTTCGAAAATGGTTCCGTCTTCTAATGCCAGAATTGCTTTCATGTGTTAATTTAAGCCGTGGGATTATAGCAAACGCGCGTGCGATTGGCAAGGCAATAATCAAACAAAAGCGAATTTGTGCACGCATGTGCGCGCGCAGCCGGGCTCTTGCAGGAAAATTCGTCATTTTGTCTAAGTTAGCTTGATTTTTTGCATGCAATGTGCTTATAATAATCTATCGGTAGAGAGCCATGCTGGATGCAGGCTCTGCACAAGGACTTAACGTAAAATCTGAATACTATGGAAAACGAAGAAATCAAAGAGACTACAGCTCCCGCACCGGCTCCTTCCTCTGATGCCTGCGACCGCCTTGCTGCCGCTCGTCAGTACGCCAGCGAGCAGTATGAGAAGATTCGCCGCGCTGCTTCTGAACAGATGGAACATGTGCGTGAATATGCGGATCAGGCGCGTGCTCAGATTAATGAAGGTTGGGATAAAGCCCGTGTTCAGGTGAATGAGGGTTGGGATAAGGCTCGTGTGCAGATGAACGAGGGGTGGGACAAGACCTGCTCCGCAGCAAAGGAATATCACAAGGCCGGTGAGGCTTATGTGAAAGAGAATCCGACAGGCAGTATCCTCGGTGCGCTGGGTATCGGTGTGCTTGTTGGCTTGCTTCTCGGTTCCCGCCGCTAAAGCCACGGCATGGATGCCGCCGCATTCATTATGTTCTCACTTTTCAAAGGAAAAGAGCAGAAGTCTCTTCTGCGTGAGGAGGCTGTTGCTGCCATGCAGCAGGCGAAAGGAGTGGCTCAGCGTGCCGTGGAACACACCGGCGCGCTGGGGGCTCTTTTGTCGGAGGAAATCAAGGAGTATGGAGCACACCAGTTGCAGCGCATTATTATGGCGGTGCTGGCATGCGTGTTGCTTCTTGGTTCCTATTTTGTTTTTTGCGCACTTCTGGCAGTGGTGCTGAGTGCGTATTTCGGCCTGACATGGGCTCTGGTTATCGTCTTTGCGCTCAACGCGTTCACCGCCCTGGCGTTACTGGTGCGAGTGAAAAAGATGGCCGGCAAACAGCTTGCACCAGCGACGGTGCAGGAACTGAAAAACGATTGGCAATGTCTCAAATTACTTTGCAAGGAAAACAGCAAGCCCTGATTCGGGTCGCGGAAAGCCGTGTGGCGGTGCTTGATGCCGTGTCCTCTACTCGGGAGCATGCCGCTTCCTGCGTGAAGGCGCTGCCTGTTTCGCCGTCCACCCTCATGAAAATCGGTGCGGCGGCAGGTGCAGCCGCGTCTGTCCTGGGAACGATCTCCGGCCTGAAACGCAAGAAGCTGGCAGCTGAGAAAAAAGCAGCAAGGCCCTCCCCGAATATCGGCCTGCTGGTGCAGCTTGTCCTGCAGCTGGTAGCTCCCATGCTGCTGCCGAAACTCCAGCATATTCTGCAGCAGAAAGGGACGAGTCCGTTCTCTTCCGGTACTTCTATCAATCTCTGAATATGAAAAAAGTTTTTGTTTCTGGAGCATTTAATGTGTTGCATGCCGGGCATATCCGTTTTTTTGAAGATGCCCGGAAATTGGGTGATTACCTCATTGTTTCCTATCCTCCGGCAGATTTGCTGTGGAAACTGTACGATAAGAAATCGGTTCTGGATGATCTGGATAAGAAAGCAGTCATCAGCGCTCTTTCCATGGTGGATGAGGTCATAGAGTCAACTGATGATGATGTGGCGCTGTCTTTTCGCTCTGCTGTGCTGGCATGTTCCCCGCAGGTGCTTGCGGTGACGACGGATGACCTGCATCTTGAGGCCAAACGTCGTTTCTGTATGGAGCACGGCATTGAGTTTGTGGTGCTGGATAAGTCGCAGCCGCACGAAGGACAGGCCTCCAGTACCCAGGTGCTTTCCCGCGTGAAAGCTCCACATCACGCGCCGCTGCGCGTTGACTTTGCCGGTGGATGGCTGGACGTGCCGGAGAATGCCATCCCCGGTGAGTATATCGTCAACTGTTCGATTTCTCCTACCGTTTCGCTGAAGGAATGGCTGTACCGTCAGGGGGCCGGCCTCGGTGGCAGTGGTGGCTGGAGCGTGCTGAATGGCTGGGATCCGGTTGCTTCTGAACTTGGTCTGGGAGTCGGATGGCAGGATCCGGCGGTCATTGCTGAAACCGGGGCGTGTGTCTGGAAATCCGGTTCCAAGCCGGTGCTGGATTTCAAGAATACTGGTGATTTTCTCAAGGGATGCATGGCGGTGTACGATACGCGGGTGAAGCACTATACACCTGGTTTTGCCGGTTATGAACGTTCTTTTGAGCGCATTGCCAAGGCTGGTCGTATAGCCCGTCTCGGGGTGCAGCAGCAGGATGTTTCTGTGCTCGCAGTGGGGGTGCAGATGAGTTACCAGCTGCAGCAGGAGGAGGGAATGCAGCCGCTCCCGGATATCGGCAAACAGCTGGCACACAAGTATTGTGGTGGCGGACATGGCGGTTATGCTCTCTATCTGTATGAAAACAGGGAGGATCGCGATGCTGCTGTAGACCTGTGTGAGGATATGTATCCGGTAGAGCCTTACTGCCGCACCTTCGGCAAGGATGAGCAGGTGCCTTGGGCCCCCCGCTTTCTGGAGCGCTTGAAGAAGCGTGGTGTGATTAAATAAAATCTTCATCTCTCTCTCTTATATGGCAAAAGTTTTTGTTTCCGGTTGTTTTGATGTCTTGCACAGCGGACATATCGCTTTCCTGGAAGAAGCGGCCAGCTATGGTGATGTGTATGTATCTATCGGTTCGGATGCCACGGTGATGGCGCTGAAGAACAGGAAGACCATGTACACTGAGGCCGAGCGTAAGTATATGCTCGAAGCTATCCGCTTTGTAAAGAAAGTATACATCGGCCCAGATACCGGGAAAATTCTGGATTTCGCGCCACTTCTGGATGAGGTGAAACCGGATATCTTCTTTGTGAATTCAGATGGAACCAGCGATGCCAAGAAAAAATTTGTGGAATCCAGGGGGATTCGCTATGTGACGAGTTCCCGCATACCTCATGCGGACCTCCCCGAGCGTTCTACGACCAGTATTCGTCAATCGATTGGCAAATGAAGGAATCTCGGATAACATACCATGTAGGCGAGAAAGGGACTCGTCCCTGGGGTGAATGGCAGGTGCTTGACCTTCAGTCTCATGTGGTGGTGAAGAAGCTGCTTGTTTATCCCGGAGGGCGCATCTCGCTTCAGCGGCATCAGCATCGCACAGAGCGCTGGATTGTAACGGAAGGAGTGGCCACCGTCCGTTGTGATAACAATATTATGCATCTGAATGTGGGTGAGTCCATCATGATTCCCTGCGGGAGCATGCACCGGCTCAGTAATCAGGGAACTGCCCCTGTGGCCCTCATTGAGGTTCAGATTGGCAACTATCTCTCAGAGGAGGACATTGAGCGGTTCAATGACGACTACGGACGCGTAGATTAACCGTTAATTAGTTTTTATGGACAGTTCCAAACTTCATTCAGCATGGGATTTAGTGGATGGTATTCTGGTTATCAACCTGGATACCAGCAGGGAGCGCATGGATAAGTTCCTGAAGGATAACGAGTCCACGTTGCCATTGGGTAAGGTGCATCGACTCAGTGCTGTGCTGGGCAGAACCTTGCCCAGCTACGGCAAGGAACCCTGGTTTACGGAGCGCACGGCAGAGCGTGCTTCCTACTGGGGCGGGGCCGGTGGGTGTTCTCTGTCACATGCCAAGGCTATTGCCACCGCAAAGGCAAATGGCTGGCGCAATGTCCTCATCATGGAGGATGACGTCATCACCGGTAATCACCCGGATGCCCTGGCCATGCTGGAATATGCCCTGAAGAATCTGACGGGAGAATATATGCTCTACCTGGGGTACAGCCGCCCGACGCCGTATGGCTGCAGCGTGCAGAAATCCGGTGCACATGATCTCTGGCAGGTGGAGGGGGTGCTCTCCACATTTGCCTATCTGGTGCCCGAGAGCATGTATGACCGCTTGCTGGAACGCATGCCTACGGAGGAGAACATCTGGGAGTGGATGTCGATTCACCGCGCCATCGATACTTTCTATAAGGATACCGCTGCCTCCATGCCGGGGGTGAAGATATATGCCATTCAGCCCGACCTCGTGGTGCATATTGATGGAGTCTCGGACGTGAGCGGCTCTGCCATTACCTATACGGACAAGTATGACAACACGCTGAAACCCCACAGCTACGCTACTCCTGCGGGTGTGCTGCATGTGCTTGGCACTCCGTTCCGCCGACTTAAGGTGAAGCTGAACGCCATCCGTACCCACCGCCGCGCCCTGCGTGGGGGGCTGCCGGGCTTCCGCAAGCGCCGCAAATAAACGAAAATTAAGAAAAATAAGACTTTTTTGCCCCGTTGGCATTGATTGTGCTTGAAAAAAGCGCCCGAAAGGGTGATATTAGGGGCTCACTTAATAAGATATGTCTGAACCGAAAGAACGCAAGACCCTGGAGGAACGCAACCAGGCAAGCGACCTGGAGCGCCTGCGCCATTCCTGTGCGCACGTGCTGGCCGCTGCCGTTTGCCGTATCTGGCCCCAGGCCCAGCTGGCCGCAGGTCCCGCCATTGAGAATGGCTTCTATTACGACATTGAACTTGACCACAATATCTCCACCGCCGAGTTTGAATTGATTGAGGCGGAAATGAAGAAGATTGTCAAGGAGAACCAGACTTTCGAACGAACTACCGTCACCCGCGATGAGGCCATGGCTTTGGCCCGGAGCGGTGAACTGGGCGCCGGAGGCCCCCGTGAAGTGGCTTCCAAATTCAAGGTGGATCTGCTCAACCGCATTCCGGAGGGCGAGGAAATCTCCATCTTCCGCAACGGTGAGTTTACCGACCTCTGCGCCGGTCCCCATGTGGGCCGCACCGGCAACTGCAAGGCTTTCAAGATTATGAGCGTGGCCTCCGCCTACTACATGGGCGATGCCAGCGGCCCCCGCCTGCAGCGTATCTACGGCACCTGTTTCCCGAACCGCACCCAGCTGGATGAGCACCTCGCCCGCCTGGAGGAGGCTAAGAAACGCGACCACCGTCGTCTCGGCCGCGAGATGGGGCTCTTCACCATCGATGAGATGGTGGGGCAGGGCCTCGTGCTCTGGAAGCCGAAGGGCGCCATCATCCGCCGCGAACTGCAGGACTTCATCACCGAGG
>CAZTAX010000046.1:0-13193 GCA_964611765.1 uncultured Akkermansia sp.
TAAGCTCTTATTTATCAACCGTTTCCCGCAGAATCTAACTTAGATTTCAGGGGGGCCGTTAATTATTCCAACGCGTATCAATCTTTAATTGCCAGAGCAATAAACGGCTGCGGCGAAGCCGCAGGGAACTTTTCAATTGTACTTTGTCCATTGGACTCAAATTTCAGTTTATCGCTTTGCCGGAGTAATAAGGAAAAGTTAAAAGTTGTGTCATATTTGATTTTATGGGGTTGACAGGGCGGGAATTGCCTATATAATGCACGCACATTTTGCAAAACACTTGACAAAATGTGTAAAGGGTGGAGTATGCCCACAGTTTTATCTACGATTATGTCGACTCTCAAGAAAGATTCTGCAAAAGCTCCTGCCAAGAGTGCCGCAAAGCCAGCAGCCAAGAAGGCAGCACCCGCCAAAAAGACGGCTGCTCCTAAGGAAAAGGCTGAAAAGGTAGAGAAAAAGAAACCCAAGGAGGTGAAGGCTCCGGCTCCTAAGGCGGAAAAGAAACCAGCTAAGAAGGTGGCGCCCAAGGTAGTGGAAAAGGTGGAAGTTGCTGAACCGGCTGCGCCCGTTTCTGTGCCGGATGATTTTGATATTCTGATGGGGTTGGCACCGACTCCGGAAGAGGCAGCTGCAGCCGCAGAGGCGGTTAAGGAAGAAGCTGAAACAAAGGCAAAGGAAAAGAAGTCCAAGGAGCCCAAGTCCAAGGAAAAGAAGAGCAAACACTTCACTCCGCAGCTTTCTGCGGCAGAGATGAATGAATTTTTTTCCGATGATGCCACGCTGAAGACTGCTTTCAAGGCGCTGCTGGCGATAGCCAAGAAAAACGATGGCTATGTGACCTCTGAGGATATTGAGAATTCCCTCCCGCCGGATGAGGCGGAGGATAACGACCAGGCCCGCCTGTTCGAGCGTCTGCATGAGGTGGGTGTGGAAGTCCGGGATGAGGAGGAATACGCGGTGAAGCCGCTTTCTGCGGAGGAGCTGACTTCCAAGGATGGGCGCCTGGTGAATAGCCCCGTGGTGCAGGAGAAGATCAAAGAACTGATCCGCCAGGCCCAGGAACAGGGCTACCTGACATACGAGGATATTAACGACGTGTTGCCGCACGATGTGATTGACCCTGCGGACTATGAGGAAATCATGGAACGTCTCCGCGGGATGCAGTTTGATATCATCGATGCTTCCGATGTGGATACCTACGGCGAGCGGCAGCGCATGAGTGAGACCGGTGAGGAGGATGAGGCCGAAAAGATGGAGGCCAAGCTTGATATCCTGGATGACCCGGTGCGCATGTACCTGAAGCAGATGGGGCTTAAGGATCTGCTTTCCCGCCAGAAGGAAGTCGAGATTTCCCGCAAGATTGACCAGGCGGAGGAGGATTTGCAGCGTTACCTGCACCGCTTCGGCGTGGTGGCCATTTATTACTGCGATACGGCCGATAAGGTGCAGCACAACGAGGAACGCTTTGACCGCGTGGTGGTGGATAAGAATATTGACCGTCGTGATAAGTACCTGAAGGAACTGCCGCCGCTGGTGACCAAGGTGATGACCCGGCATGCTGAGGTTCAGGCGGCTTACGCGCGCCTTTGTTCCGCACGCAAGCGCAAGAAGTCCGTGGCCGCACCCCAGAAGGAGTTTGAGGAGAAACTGGAAACCCTCTCCTCTCTGTATGCCGGATTCTCATTCAAGGGCAGGATTTATGAGGATTTTGTGAAGGAGCTGCGAGATCTGCGGGTGCGCATCAAGAAGGTGCTGCGCCAGCGTGAGGCGGATCCGGAAAATCCTCTCTACCGCGATGCGCTCAAAGAGTTTGAGATGGAGCTCTGGATGCCGATTCCCCAGTTCCTGGAGAATTACAAGCTCATGAGCCAGAGCATGAAGGATGCTGAGGCCGCCAAGCGTGAAATGATTGAGGCGAACTTGCGCCTTGTGATTTCCATTGCCAAGAAGTACACCAACCGCGGCCTGGCCTTCCTGGATCTGATTCAGGAGGGTAACATGGGCCTGATGAAGGCGGTGGAGAAGTTTGAGTACCGCCGCGGCTATAAGTTCTCTACCTATGCCACATGGTGGATCCGTCAGGCTATCACCCGTTCCATTGCCGACCAGGCTCGAACCATCCGCATCCCCGTGCACATGATTGAGACGATTAACAAGCTCATGCGAGTGCAGAAGAAGCTGGTGCAGGATTTCGGCCGCGAACCTACACCTGAGGAAATAGCACAGGCGCTCGCCGAGGAGCCGAATAAGGGAGCCGTGATGTCTGTGGAAAAGGTGCGCAACGTGCTGAAGATGGCGCAGCAGCCTATCTCCATGCAGCAGCCGGTGGGTGATTCGGATGATACGTCCTTCGGTGACTTCCTGGAGGATAAAAGTGCCGAAAATCCCATGGATGGAGCATCCTACAACTCCCTGCGCGACAAGATCGGCGACGTGCTCAACACGCTCAATGCCCGTGAGCGTGCGGTGATTGAGCAGCGCTTCGGTCTGAAGGACGGCAATCCCCGCACGCTGGAAGAAGTGGGACGCCAGTTCAACGTGACCCGTGAACGAATCCGCCAGATTGAGGCTAAGGCATTGCGCAAGCTGCGTCACCCAACGCGAATCAGCAAGATCAAGGGGTATTTGCCTGATTCTGCAGAGTGCTGATCCGGTGATATCCAGTTCCGATGGCGGTTCTCCTGGCGGGGAACCGCCATTTTGCTGCAAAAAATAAAAAAGGACTCACTTTTAGAGTGACTTTCGGCCAGTGATTTGGTAATATGGTGGCACTTGCTATGAATGGCTTCACATCTCGCTCTGTACTCCTCTCTCTTGTAACGTCTGTAGCACTGTCTCTTTCCCCTCAACTTCATGCTCAGGCAGTGGATGGCTCATCCGCTGCCGCTGAGGAGAGCGCACGGCGTCAGCAATCAGCTCGCGAGGCTATGCAGAAAGTGCAGGAGGCCCGCACGGCATACGCCGCCGGACGTTACAGTGATGCTGTGGATACATACCGTGAGGCTCTGGCTGTTGTGCCTAAGGCTCCTGCTTCAGAAAAACTGGTCAGGTTTATCAGGGATAGCCTGGCAGATGCTTTGGTAGCCAAGGGGATGGATTATCGCAAGGTGGGGCGTCTGGATGAGGCGACAGAGTTCATGAAAGAGGCGCTTACGCTGTCTCCCGGGCATAAGTATGCCCGGAATGAGCTGGCCAGGACACAGGACCCGGTGCGTACGAATCCGGCCGTGACGCCGCAGCACGTAGCAAATGTGGAAGAGGTGAACCGCCTGCTTTCGCTTGCCTATGGCTACTATGACCTGGGTGATTATGATAAGGCACTGGTGACATTTGATGCGGTGACCAGAATAGACCGGTACAATACGGCCGCCATCCGGGGTAAGGAACTGGTTCAGAATCGTCGGAAAAGTTATGCCGGAACGGCCCGCGACTCATTCCGCGCCAAGGCGTTGAGCGAGGTGGACCGCGCCTGGGAAGAACCCATGCCGGCTGAGGAAATGGTGGGAGGAATCGCCGCGACGGAATCCGGTTCGGTGGTGCGACAGGATGCTGAAACGGAAGACCGCATAGCTGCTGCGCTTAAGGAGATGGTGCTGCCGCAGATTGTATTTGAAGATGCCCCTATCAAGGATGTGCTGGAAGCGCTGCAGGGGCAGATTGCCCGCTTTGAAGCTGAGGGGCGCAGTGCAGGGCGCAAAATCAACATTGTTCCCAATTTCGGGGATAGAGAATCTGAAGGGTACAAGACTATCATGTCTCGCCTGGTGAATCTCAACCTGAATGATATTTCGTTGTATGATCTGCTCAACGTGCTGGATAAACAGCTGGGCATTACTCACTACATTACACCTTTCGGGGTGGAACTTTCGTTCTCCGGGCGGGATTTTGGCCCGATGGTCGAGCGAGTGTACACGGTGCCCCCGCATTTCTTTGATTCCCAGTCTGCCGGGGATGAGGACGAGGATGAGGACGATGATTTTTCCTCCTCTTCCCGCGTGGCGGTGAAACGCGTGAATCCTGTGGTGGCCCTGAAAGAGATGGGAGTCTCATTCCCGCAGGGAGCCAATGCCCGCTATGACGCATCTACCCGCATGCTGACGGTGCGCAATACGGCGTACAATCAGGAGGAAATCGAGGAGCTTATTTCCATGCCGCTGGAGACGGATCGGGCCGTGGTGCTCAACGTCATTGCCATGGAGGTGAATGAAGCCGACTTGAACGAGTTGGGCTTTGAATGGATGTTCAATTTCAACATCGGCCCCAAGGCGCTGTATGGTTCCGGCACAGAGGAGGTGGAGCTTTCGGATGTGGCGGCAATGCCATCTGCGGACGTGGACGTGACGCTTCCTTCCCGATCCTACTCTGCCACGGGGGGGCTTCGTTCCGGCTCCACCGTCCTGACAACTGATAATATTGATACGCTCATCAGCAGCGGCAAGGCCGGCTTGTACGGCGGCGGCTCAAAGGCCCCCGGCATACTTTCGTTCCGAGGAGTCTGGAATTCGGGTGATGTGACGATGATTATGCGCGGTGCCTCGCAGAAAAAAGGTACGGATATCATGACCAATCCGCGCATCATCATGAGCCCGGGGCGTGATGAACAGGTTGTCTTTGCCAATGTGAACGAAATGTTCTACCCGGAGACATACGCTGAACCCCAGATCAGCACCACTACTTTCAGCATGGGGCGTGATCAGACTGCCGAAGATGGAACAAACCGGACTGCGTACGGGCATTCCACCATTGCCACACCGGCACATCCGGAGGCATTTGTCCGATTCGGTATGACGGAGGATGCCGTGGGCGGTGTGGGTTCCGTGGTGCAGGTTCACAGCGCCTCCGTTGCCCCTGACGGTCAGCATGTAACCTTGGCGCTGACGGTGACAATCAACGAGTTTGAGGGCTTTGTGAACTGGGGAACGCCTATTGATTCGTTCATGATCACCGAGTCGGCATCTCATGCCACCAGGATAACCCTGACCGAGAACCAGATACTCAAACCGGTATTTAAACGCCGCATGGAAAACACCAAGTTGACGGTAGGCTCCGGTTCTGTCGTGGTGATTGGCGGATTGAAAGAGGCCCGCTCCGTGAAGTATGAAGATAAACTGCCGGTGCTGGGGGATTTGCCCATGGTGGGCCGTATGTTCCGCTCCGAGGGTGAAGAGAAGATTCGCAAAGCTTTCCTGATGTTTGTAAAAGTGGACGTTGTTGACCCGACAGGTCGCAACGTAGGAACCGGCGAGCGTCCGTCTGACGTGACCGATTAAGACAGAAAAGACATGGTCCATAACGACGATAAATACGGAGAGGAAGAGGAAAACCTGACTCAGGTTCGCAGCATCATCAAGCATTTGAATGAGGAAAAGCCCGCACAGGAACGGGCTCGTGAGGTTGTGGTGCGCGCCGATGGCTCCAAGGTGGTGCGCGTGACCAAGAAGCGCCGGGTGATGATGACCAAGGCCGATGTGCGGCGTCGCAACCGCAAACATATCCTGTATTTGTTTGCAGGGAGCCTGGTGGTGCTGATGATATGCGGGGCGTATCTTTTTTTCCGGATGTCGACAATGACCAGCTCTGCTTATCTGAAGGAGCAGCAGACTGCACTGCAGCAGGCCTGGGGGGCGACAGACGTGCAACTGGAAGGCCGGGGAATAGTGGGAACCATGCTGCAACTGAACTCGGTGGTGGCAGATTTCCCGGAGCACAGCATGCTTCAGCGGGTAGAGTTGAGCGGAATACAGGTCAGACTGGATATGCTGAGCTTCCTGACCGGTGAGCTCAGAGGCGAGACTCTGGAAATAGACCGTGCGCAAATCGTGTTACGGAATGGCACCAGCATGTCAATGCCGAAACAGACCGGGGCAGATCGCTGGAGGTTCCGGCGAATGGAGTGCAAGGATTTCAGTGTGCAGTATGCAGATGCAGAGCAAGCGCCTTTGCAGCTGAAGAATACACAGGCCTATCTGTACTATCCGAACAGAGCCAGGAGTTCAAGTGTATTGATGTTCCGCGGAGGCAGCGTGCCGATCAAAGGCTGGAGCACCGTGCGCATTATCGAGGGTAAGGCTCATGTATCCGCGAAGGGAATTGATGATTTTTCTCTCCGTGGCACAACTGATTCCGGGTCGGATGATGCGGAACAGAGGCGCACGTCCATCTCTTTTGCCGGTGAAATCAGCGAGGGTGCGGCTTTGACCGGGCCTTTCTCGGTTGAGTCTGACAATATGTCATTTGCCGACTTTACAGAGGGACGGTTTGAGGAATTTTTCACAGCGCGTACGGTAGCGGTTTCGCATGGTAAACTGAACGGCAAATCGACGGTTTCTTTCAGTGAGGGAGGGGCCGCCCCTGTGTTCGAGGGGGAGATTTACCTTAAGGATATCAGCCTGAGCTCGCTCCCGGCGCTTATGGCCATCCGGGAGCACATAGAACCGGCCAAGCGCCGCTTTTACAACCCGGTTTCCTGGCACCGTGGATATGCGAGACTCCATAATGAGAATGGGGAATATACGGTGGAATTCGCGGAGGGGGCCCTGGTTGAGCGGGATTTAGCCAGTCTGCGTGGCAAGATGGTGCTCAACAGCTCGAATGAACTTTCAGGAGAGCTTCATTATGGTATTCCTCAGGCCTTGGCGCGTGTGGAGTATCCAGATGGCCATCCGGATCCGATTTTCACTCCGAGCGGAGAATGGGCGGTGTTGTCCACACGCCTGAAAGGGCGTGGCAATATGCCCGGAGATGACATGGCGGAAGTAGAGGCGCGTGCTGCCATTGCCCGCCGGGCCCGCCCTGAGCGTGTACCCTTTGACAAGCTGGATGTGAATCAGCTCACAGACCAGATTCTGAATCGTCAGGGGGCTGCCGGGACATTGACCCCGTTGGCCCCGGCTCAGGAAGTTCCCGTGAAAGAGCCGGCGACGAGTCCCCTTTTCAATTCCACACCCGTCAATCCGTTTGAGGAGAGCGAGGATCCCTTCGCTCCTTCAAGTCCGTTTTAAACTTCAATTTGATTATTCAGGTGAGTAGCAAGGGGTTAGAAAAGCGTTCAAAATGGTGGACACGGCCGGTGGGACACCTGGTCTGGTTCTTCATTACCTGCGTGTGCGCAACGCTGCGCAAGAAAATTGAAATCAAGGGGGAAACGCGTGATATACTGGGAAAGAAACAGTGTATCGTGGCCTTGTGGCACAACAGGACCTTTATTCCCTGCTACGTGTACCGTTATTGCTTGAAACCGGCGGTTCCCATGAGTATGCTGACCAGTGCCAGTAAGGATGGCGCTCTGCTTTCCACGGTGGCGGAGGATTATGGCATGCGTACGGTGAGAGGCTCCAGCCACCGCAGAGGGGTAGCCGGTTTTCGTGATATGCTGCGAGAGTTGCAGGAAGGACTGTGCATGTGCATTACGCCGGATGGTCCCAAGGGGCCTCGCTACAAGAGCCATCCCGGCGTTATCCGGCTGGCATCAGTCTCCCGACTGCCGATTGTGCCGCTGTGCATCGACGTTCCTCACTGCTGGCGCATCACGAAGGCCTGGGATGGTTTTGTGATTCCGAAACCATTCTCTCGCGTGACCATTATTGCGAAAGAACCGCTGCGGGTTCCCGCAGATATGAGTGATGCTGAGCAGCTGGAGTACATGGCAAAGCTGGATGCTCTGCTGGCATGTGGCCGCCCTGATTTTGAACCGGAAGATTGCAGATAAACGATGAACCCGATTCTGATAGATGGTAAGGAAGTTGCAGCCAAGGTACGCGAAGGACTGCAGAATGAGATAGCTGAACTGAAAGCGCAGGGGCACACGCCCGGACTGGCCGTCGTGCTGGTGGGAGAGGATCCTGCATCGCAGGTGTATGTGGGCTCTAAGGTGAAAGCCTGTGCGGATCTGGGCTTGTATTCACAGAAATGGACCTTGCCGGCCGAGACCACACAGGAGCAGCTTGTCGAGTTGATTCACCAGCTGAATGCGGATGAGCGCATCCACGGCATTCTGGTGCAGAGTCCGCCCCCGCCCCATATTGATGAGGAGGCCGTTATTCTGAATATTGATCCCCGCAAGGATGTGGACGGTTTCCACCCGGCCAATGTGGCCAAGCTGGTGCTGGAGGACGAGGAGGGCTTTGTGCCGTGCACCCCGCTGGGCTGCATGGAGCTGCTCAAGGCGTACGGGATTGAGACCGCCGGAAAGCACGCCGTGGTTATCGGGCGCAGCATGATTGTGGGTAAGCCGATGGCAAACCTGCTGGTGGCCAGGAAGGCGAATGCCACAGTGACCATCGCGCACTCCCGCACCAGGGATTTACCGGGCTTGTGCCGCACAGCTGATATTCTGGTGGCAGCCGTGGGGCGCCCTGAGATGGTGGGTGCGGACTACGTGAAGGAAGGCGCGGTGGTGCTGGATGTAGGTATTAATCGCATTACCGATGAAACGCGCCCCCGTGGATACCGCATCGTGGGCGATGTGGATTTTGCGGCTGTGAAGGAGAAGTGCTCCTATATCACCCCGGTTCCCGGCGGTGTGGGCCCCATGACGATAGCCATGCTCATGGCCAATACGGTCAAGGCCTGCAGGCAGCTTACCCGCTGAGTCTGAGCGTGTTCTTTTATGCAAAAAAAGGCCCCTCTCTGAGGAGCCTTTTCTGCTTGCGGAGAATGATGAATCCGCCATTGCCGACCTTGTTTTATTGAGCCCATTCGCTGAGCTGAGCCGGGAAGGCGCAGTCCAGACAGATGTTGCTGGCGCAGAAATCTGCATCTATCTGCAGGAGTGCCTGCTGGGCGTACGCATGGCGTAAGGCGGAGCTGAGCTCCTCCCGGTTTCCGAACAGCAGTGAGGCTGTGCGCTCAATGCCGGCGGGCAGGGGGCCTTGTTTTATGGCCAGAAAGCTTTTCCAGGCGTATTCATTCTCATCATTCGGGTATACGTAGTTGATGAGAAAATCTGCGATTCTGGGCTGGCCGATGAGCGCAGATTTCTGCCTCATGGGAGCGGAGCTGAGCGTGTAGTGCGTCTCCCAGAACGGGTGAGAGATGCTGTTGAGCAGTTTGCACAGCTCAACGGCGCCTGCAGCATGGAGCAAGGGGAGTATGCGCTTCCACTGCGGCACACTGGCTGCCAGAGCGGCCACGCGGCGCTGGGGGTGATTCAGCGGCCGTGCTGGTTTCCGGCACCAGGGCAGGGCTCTCTCTGCAGACAGTTCAAACTGTTCCCTCAGCAACCACCACGAATCCCAGACGCCGCGGTGGTAGTGCCGTGCCTCTTCTGAGCTCGAGTCCGGCAGCACAGGGATGAGGAAACCGGCTGTGCCCAGCAGTATGGCCTCGGCCTGGCGCCCGAGGCTTTTGAGCGGGGCGCGCAGGGTGAGCATCTGCATGGCTTCCTTGTTGGCGCTGTAGCCCAGGGTGGTACCCCAGGCTTCATACCAGGCCTGGCTTTCACCCACGGCTGCTATGCGGCTTCGTAACAGGTTGCGCTTGAGTTCCTGTCTGTGGGCTGCTGCGGCCTGCAGCAGGTGAATGATTTTTTCGGCCGGCATGTCGGCCAGGGGGCGCCGGCAGCGCGGCAGGCAATCATCTTCCTTGTTGCCGGAGTTGCCGTTTTGCCAGTGTTCCGGGGGGAGGTAGAGGATGGGGATGTCCTGGTGCAGGCTGTTGCGGGTGTACCAGCCGGAGGGTGGCGGGCTGAGCACGATGTGCAGCACCACGTTGTTGAAGGCCGGGTTTGCTCCGTGTCCGTGCTTCTCCCAATCCTGCGCCGTGGGGTCAATTTCGATATCCCCGCGTAGGCGTGCACCGTTCAGTTCGATTTCTGCATGAGTGAAATCCGGGCCGGAGGTGCGGTTCCATCGCCCGCCATCGAGCACGCGCAGTCTGCCGTGTCTCAGTGTTTCACCATCGCGTTGGAGCCGGCCTGTTGCCCACCAGCTCTGAACGGTGAGTTCGGGCGGTGGATCTGCCGCAGCGGGGGAAGCCGCGCAGTGCGGGTATACTTCTGCCAGGAACTCCTTGTACAGAGCTGCCAGGTACTGGCGGTGCCGGGGCATCAGTCGCGTTCGCCCAGTTCGGTTTCGTGGCGCATGAGGTCCTCCTCCAGCGTTTCACACACGTAGCCGAAGGTTTCGTTGTTCTTGTGATTCATGGAGCGCAGGGTATTGTGCGCTTCGAGCACATGACGGGTGCGATCCAGTTCGTTCATATTGCCGGCAGTTGCTTCCTTGCCGCTGCCCTGGGCCAGTTGCGCGCGGCGGTCAGCTATGTTGGCCTGCCAGCCGGCATCTGCCGGGTCAATGTCCAGCAGCATATCCAGCCCCAGACTTTCCATGGAGGCCCGGGTGCGCAGGGTCGGTGTGGCAATCTGGAGAAAACCGCCTTGTGCCATCATCTTGCGGGCGAGCCCGGCCAGTGTGCCCATGAAGGTGGAATCTACCCCCGGGCATATTTCCAGATCCACCACGATGAGTTGCCCGTTTTTAGCTATATACTTCTCAGCAATAGCTTTCAGTGCCGGGCTGTTCACAAAGCTGCCGCGGCTGGTGCAGCGCACCCAGAGGCAGTCGTCAAACTCGTGGTAGGTGAGAGATGAATCGGTCATGGCTTACTCCTGTTATTCTATCTGTATGATTGGTGGAAAGCAAGCAAAAAGGCCGGGCTCTCAATCCTTTTTTTCGTTGTAGAGGAATCCCCATTCTGCGATGCTGGGGAACTCAAATGAGCCGATGCGGGCACGCAACAGGAACC
Source organism: uncultured Akkermansia sp. (assembly GCA_964611765.1). Classification (GTDB taxonomy): domain Bacteria; phylum Verrucomicrobiota; class Verrucomicrobiia; order Verrucomicrobiales; family Akkermansiaceae; genus Akkermansia. Next base: position 10,741 of record CAZTAX010000046.1, read on the forward strand.
AGAGCTTGCGGAAGTTGTTGACGCTGTACCGGCGTTCGAAGACGCGGTATTCGTCATCCTGCATTTTTTCCAGTACGTTGTGGTATATAAGGCTCATGGCCTGGGCGGGGATGAGGGCGTTTCTGTCTTCCACGCTCATGGTCTGGTAGAGTTCCTCTGATTCGCAGAAATATTTCTCAGCCAGAGCAGCTTCGTATGCAAGCAACTGGCGCATGCGGTAGTTATACCGCTGGTTGTATATGTCGTCCACGGTGACCCCGAAGAGCTCCATGTCATCTGCCGGCAGGTAGACGCGCCCATGCTTACGGCAGTCTTCCGCAATGTCGCGCAGGATGTTGACGAGCTGGAGCGCGTAGCCCAGGGCCATGGCATAGTCTTTTGCCGCCGGGGATGCTCCCATGACGGCCGCGCTGGAGATGCCCACGCAGGCGGCCACCTGGTAGGCGTAGTGCAGGAGTTCTTTGCGGGTGGCGGGTTGTCTGGGAGAAATGTCGCTGCGGCAGCCTTCTATCAGCTCCAGCAGGGGTGCGGTGTCCAGCTCCATTTCCACCATGAGCTTCTGTACTTCCTCTTCAATTCCCGGCAGGGGGGCCGCGTTGCAGGTGATGATGTCAACCCAGCGGTTGAGCGCAGCGTGTCGCTCATCACCGGTCATGCCGGGTTCATCTACGATGTCGTCCACAATGCGGCAGAAGGCATAGAGTCGAGCCATATTCTGCCGCCGTTCCTCCGGGAGGTCAACGAGGGTGAACGCCAGGTTGGATTTAGCGTTGTTGGTGATAGTATCAGCTTCGGTCATGGTAGTAGCACAGAAAGAGAGTTATTCGATGGTTCCCCAGTGGGTGGTGAAGGGCCAGAGCGTGAAGCAGGCCGGCCCGATGATGTTGTACTGATGCACGGGCCCCCAGTAACGGGAGTCGAGGGAATTGGTAGTGTTGTCACCCAGTGCGGCGTATTCTCTCTGATTCGGGTCTGTTGTTTTCTGGAGGTGCACCGGGCTCAGATCTGTCATGTATGCGAGAGGATTGGAGCGGAGAGAGAGTTCCTGGTAGCCCTCGGGGTTGTACGGGGATTTGCCTGAAGCAACGCGTGCAATGGTGGCTTCTTCTGCGGCTTTGCCGTTCACCAGCAGGAAGGGAGTGGCAATTTGCAGGGTATCGCCGGGCAGGCCGCAGAGGCGTTTGATGTAGTGGGTGCCATCCTGCTGGTCATTCATGCGCACTGCCGATGGCGGCTGCATGGAGGTGTTGATGCCGCGGGTGTCGAAAACGAATGTTTCGCCGCGCTCCGGGCTGCGGAAATGATAGGCCATGCGGTTCACCAGAATCATATCACCGGCATCCACCCGGGCCCGGATGATGGTCTCGCCGGGGCGGTAACTGCCCAGTCGTATGCCATTGGGTGTTTCGGTAAACTTGCCTTGTTCTTTAAGGTATTGCATGACCGCTCCCTTGGCAGAAGGAACGTTGACTTCGCTTCCGTCGCTGAAGCTGAGAGTTGTTTCGGTGAAAAGCAGGTATTTCGGGTGGTCTTCTATGTTGATGAGGGATTTGTAATTCTCTGCGGTGGCCTCGACATAGGCACTGCCCAGAGTGAGCATGTCCCAGGCCTGGCGGGCTACTCCCGGAACCTCATCCACCGGGTGCACGATGATGCCATTCAGACTTGGTTGCATGGAGCCGGTCGGAATGCGGAAGGGTTGCACATAATAGGTGCGCAGCCCCAGAAAGATGACCATGATGACGAAAAAGGACTCCACCATTTCCACCACTGCGCTGCGTTTGAATCCCGGCATGGGGGAGCATTGCACATCGACTAGCTTGACCAATCGCTCGCATTCAGCCTTGTCCCAATTCAGCAAGGCGGCCTTGATTCCGTTTGCATGCTCAGCGCAGGTGCGTAGAGCATCTTCGTTCAGTGTATGGCGGTGGAAATGGGCGTAGCGGGTCAGTGCTGCGGTGGTTTCGCGACCAGTGCGGCGCCAGGCCGGCGTGAACCAGGCCAGCGCGTTGTCCAGAAACCAGAATAATAAGGGCTTGATGTGTTTCATGCGGGGCGAATACCTCACTATTCTACACGTTTGCGGCAGGAAGAAAAGCAGAAAGTGCGCCCCGGCGGGTCATCAGCATTCGTGTCCCAAAGACTTGGGACACGAGTATTTACGATTTGGGGCTCTCTAAAAACTCAGAATGAACCAATAAATTGGAATTGGGCGAGCAGTTTGCGGACGGAACGTCCGCGGAATTTTGAGCCCCGCCCACTGGCGGGGTGCCACAATAGAGCCCAGGGTGTAGCTGCGTCAGCAGCGGAACCCTGGGTATGGAACAAAGAATGACCAGAACCCCGAACGAAGTGAGCGGGTGGCAGATGTTGATGCGCGTTGACATCTGAATAATCGATGGTTAAGATAAATAGGCTGTTCATTTGAGTCTGCCACCCCGCCAGCTGGCGGG
>CAZTAX010000047.1:0-13094 GCA_964611765.1 uncultured Akkermansia sp.
GGCACGCTGTGCCGCATGCTCAGGTGCTGCGCACCTGAGAGACAAATTCCAATTTATCGAGCAAGGGGGGATTCTTCCAAAATGTTCTTGATATTTCCATTGATTCAAAATCTTTAGGAAACATGTGCGTTTCAGCGGGAATGCACAAAAAAATAGACTGGACTCTAGCATCTGATTTCTGATAGAATAGGGGTCGCAGACAAGAAATATGCGATACAAGGTTCTGACAGCGGAGGAAGCAGCCGCCATGATTCCGAATGGCGAATGCGTGGGATTCAGTGGATTTGCCAATGCCGGTGCGCCCAAGGTCATCCCGATGGCCATGGCAGCACATGCGCGGGCCGAACACGAGGCCGGGCGTGAATGGCGCATCAGCCTCATGAGCGGAGCCACCACCAGCACCCTGGTGGCCGGCTGCCTGGCGGGGGAAAACGCCCTCATCCGCCACCTGCCCTACCAATCCAGCCCGGAGACCCGCAAGGCCGCCAACGACGGCACCATGCACTACAACGACCTGCACGTCTCCCTCATGGCGCAGCAGATGCGCTACGGGCATCTGGAGCGCCCCACCACAGCAATCATCGAATGCTGCGAAGTGACAGCCGATGGCGAACTGACCCTGACCACCAGCGAGGGCAACACGCCCACATTCGGTCTGCTGGCCGACCGCATCATCCTGGAGCTGAACTCCTTCCACGATCCGCGCCAGCTGCGCTGCCTGCATGATATCTTTATCCCCAGCGACCCGCCCCACCGCACCTTTATTCCGCTGAACAACCTGGACGACCGCATCGGCCGCCCCACCATGCAAGTGAACCCGGAAAAGATAGTGGGCGTGGTGCTCACCCACGAGCCGGACTATATTGCCCCGTTCAAGGATCTTTCTGAAGTAACCCTCCAGATTGGCGAAAACATGCGCAAATTCCTGGAAGCAGAGTACCAGGCCGGGCGCATACCGGCAGAAGGATTGCCGCTGCAAAGCGGTGTGGGCAATGTGGCCAACGCGGTGCTGGCCAGCGTGGGGCGCTCCACCATCATTCCTCCGTTCAAGATGCACACCGAGGTGCTCCAGGATACGGTGGTGGAGCTCATGAAGCAAGGCCGCTGCCTGTTTGCCAGCAGCTGCTGCATCCACGTGTGCGATGAGACGCTGCAGGAAATCTACCAGAACTTCGATTTCTACCGCAGCAAGATTCTGCTGCGCCCGGTGGAGGTTTCCAACAACCCGGCCATCGCACGCCGCATCGGTCTCATCTGCATGAACACCGCGCTGGAGGTGGATATCTTCGGCAACGTGAACTCCACCCATATTGCCGGCACCCACATCATGAACGGCATCGGCGGCAGCGGCGACTTTGCCCGCAGCGCGGCCTACACCATCTTCTCCTGCCCCTCCGTGGCGAAAGGCGGGGCTATCTCCGCCGTGGTGCCCATGGTCTCCCACACCGACCACACGGAGCACGATGTGCACGTCATCATCACCGAACAAGGCGTAGCTGATTTACGCGGTCTTTCCCCGCGCGAGCGAGCGGAGGTCATCATCGAAAACTGCGCCCACCCGGACTACCGCCCGCTGCTGCGCAAATACCTGGCCCGCACTGCCAAAGGCCACACACCGCACGATTTACACAAGGCCTTCAGCTTCCACAATGCCTTCTCCGACACCGGCGACATGCGCAACGCTGACCTGGATTAAGCTTTCTTTTTCGCACAGGACTTGCGAGGGCGGCCGCCCTTGCTCTCCGGCTGGGGGAACATGGTCTCGCGGGTGAGCAACTCATCCGACATGGGCTGAATCATGATGCCACCCTGCTGTTCACGCAGCTGGCGGGAAAAAAGGCGAACCGCAGCCAGCAGTACAGAATTGCGTGTGCGCTTGAAATGCCCGGCAGTCAGGTCAACCTTCTCCAGCAATTCCGCGGGACAGCGAAAAGCAACTATTTTTGTACCCATGGTTCTGGCTCATCAGTGATGGTGTCCGCACTGGCAGTCATGCTCACCACAGGAGCACTCGCCATGGTCATGGCCGCATTCGCACTCGTGCCCACCACAGCAGCATCCGGATTCCGGTTCGTAATCCGCATCCTCAATTTCAGGCGGCAGGGGTTCATCATCATCAGGATGATAAGGCGGTTCCAGGCGAGCAGCCAGGGTGGGCGTAGCCGCCACTTGTGCTGCAAAACGGCCATGCAGGTTGCGCGTGCGCAGATCAGCCCCGGCAGCCAGCAGCTGCTCCACAATGGATTCATAGCCATAATAGGCAGCCAGGTGGAGCGGGGGCTGGCCGTAGGCATTCCGAGCATTCACATCTGCCCCGGCAGCCAGCAGCAGCGCAATGAGCCCGCCATCAGGCTCCACACCCATAGCGGCCAGATCCGGAGCCAGATCCACCTCATCCTGCAAAAGCAAGGTAGCGGCGCGGCGGAGCGTCTCCGGTTCCTCACCGGCCATGACCGCATCCAGAAACTCCTGCACCGGCTCATCAAAATCATCCGGATCCAGGTCAGCGGCCATCTCGCGCAGTTCCTCAGGCAGAACGCGGGGCTTCTCATCCTCCTCCAGAGTCACGCTGTTCCATTGCAAATCGCTCATGGGGATACTATACCGCAAAGCATCGCTTATTTCCAGCATAATATCGGGCATGCCCCGGCGCCGGAGCCATTTTGAGCTTTACATCATGCGCCAATAGTGTAGCATGATACACATGGCGAAGCGATATTCCAAAACTCCAGCAGCTGCTCCCAGGAAATCCGGAAAAGGGTGGATTGCCGCCCTGTTGCTCATAGCCCTGGGTGGGGGTGGTTATTACGGATATGACTGTTACCGGAAAGCTGAAAACGAACGCAAAGCCACAGAAGCCGCCCGACGCGCGAAAATAGCTGCCGACAAACGCCTGGCAGAAGAAATGGCACGGCTGGCTGCTGAAAAGGAGGAGCAGGACCGCCTGGCTGCGGAAGAAGAGGAAGCCCGCCGCCGCGCTGCCGAAGAAGAAGCCGCCCGGCAGGCCGCGGAAGAAGCCGAACGCCAGCGCAAACTCAAGGAACAAAAGACCGATGCCCCCACCAAGGCGGAGGAGCCTGAGCCGAAAGGTGAACCAGAGCCCACCCCACAGAAATCCACCGCCTACGAGAAGCCTGTGCCTCTGTATGGAGCCAGTGCCTCAGGTGCCAGTGCCAGAAAGCAATTCGATGAACTGGTGGACCACATGCTGGAAGCTCACGATTTCGAAGATTTCGAAAAAGCCATGCTCCCCCAGATAAAGGAAAGCGTGGCCAACTACACGGGCAGCGGAAAACTGAACTATGCCCAGTACAAAAACAACCGCAACCTGATTCAAGCGGTTGACCTCTGCCTGCTCATCCGCATGGTCGGCTCAAAAAATCTCAAGGAAGTGCTCACCACCGAGGGGGATGATAACGACAACAACGGCATCGATTTCTTCCGCTGGGCTCTGCGGCACAAAACTCAGCCGCTTCACCAGTTCATGCAGCACTTCCTGACTCAGGAAGGCCGCAGCGAAAACGCAGGCCACTCTATCCGCCAGTTCTACACCATCTGGGCGGCCATGGAGGAAAAGGACAGGCTCAAATACCTGAATCTGGCCATCGCCGGTGCCCTGATCAACCCGGACACCGGCCAGTTCCCCGGTGGCTATCGCGACCAGAATGTGCCGCGTCTCTCCGTGCCGGAGGTGTGCGGATACCTCCGGGAAATGGATAAAAAGCGCAACCTGGTCACGGATATCAAGAAGCTGAGTGTCTCCCAGCTGCTGCATGTGGTGGACGTACGACTGCCGCAGAGTGAATTTGACTGGGCTGCCGAAAATGTGAACTACAACCAGGCCGACTGGGGCGCTGCATACAATTCCATCAAATATGTGATGGAACGAGCCGCCACCAACAAGGACCTCTACGAAAAATACTCCTTCGAGGAAATCAAGGAAGAAGGCGGCGTATGCCGCGACCAGGGCTATTTCGCCTGCAATACAGGCAAATGCCGCGGCGTGCCGGCGGTCTACATCGTGGGCGATGGCGACCGAGGCCCCCACGCCTGGATGGTGAACCTGGTGGACAATGTGCACTGGGTGCAGACCAACTCATACGGCTACAACAGCGGCCGATTCACGAACCCCTGCTCCGGCCGCAGCCAGCATGAATCCACCCTGCTGAGCAAAGATGCCCAGACCACGGATGCCAAGCTGGCACCGGCAGCTGACGCCATGATTCTGGCGGACTACATGGCCCGCATCGGCGCCACCACCGAAGCCCGGAACACGGCTCGCTACGTCACCACAGCCTACCCCACTCTCACTGCCGCCTGGGCGCACTACGTGAAAGTACTGGGACAGGATGAAACTAACCCGCCACCTGACAAGGTCTGGCGCAAGATTACCGCAGATCTCAACCAACTGAGCAAAAAGAACTCGGAGCTACTCGACATTTCAGCCGAGGTGGAGGACAAATACCTGCTGAGCGGCAAGAACGCCGCCAGCAAACAGATGGCCCTGCGCCGCTCCATGAGCCAGCTGAACCGCCGTGGTGGCGATGACCGCGCCGACCTTGTCATCAATGCCGTAAACCGCCAGGCTGAGGTATTTGCCGAGGCAAAAAACTACACCGGACTGGCCAATCTGTACCGCAAACAGCTTAAGAAGTACGTAGACAGGGGCGACATCTTCGGCCAGCTGCTGGAGCAATACATGGGGCACCTGGGAGACGAGGCCCCGGCCCGAGCCTGGGGCGTGCTGGCCAAAGATGCGGATAAGCTCTTTGAAAAGCATGTACGAAGCAACGGCAGCGACCTCTTCAAACTCAAGAAAGAAGTGCAGATCCAGCACCAGATTGCCCAGGCCTGGCGCAACGCCGGTAACGAACGCAAGGCTGAAAAGATGCAGGAAAATGCCGACACCCGACTCGAAAAAGCCCAGAATCGCTACGTAACAGAAGACGACGAGGATTAACGGAACTCAGCCCCGGGCGCGCGCCCGGCTGTTCTCCCCCCCCCCTGTCCGGCACACGAAATCCCCCGGTTGAAGAAACAACCGGGGGATTTCGTGTAAATCAGACAAAAGCCTGATTCGTTTTAATACTTGTAGTCCACATAGAACTGGAACTGGCCATCGTCATCCGCGCAGTTCTCGCTCTTGAAGGGAATAGCGTAGTCCACAGCCAGCGGGCCCATGGGCAGATTGATGCGCAGGCCGATACCGTAGTCAGCCGCCCATTCGGAGGGCTGGAAGTCGAAACTGTCCTTGTGCACGAAACCGACATCCACAAACATGGCAAAGCGCACGGATTCAATGACCGGCAGCGTGACTTCGAACTGCGCAAAGGCGGAAGAGTTGCCACCCATGGTCTCATCACCGGACAGAGCTTCATCAATCATGCCGACGTCGCGATAGCGGAAGCCGCGCAGGTTGGCAGGCCCACCCAGGTAGCAACGCTCGAAAATGGGAACATCATCGCTGCCGCTCACCGTATCAACAGTCTCCAGGCCGAAGTTCACGCTGAAGATGGAATCCCAGAAAGAGTTGTAGTAGTACGAACCACTCAGGCCCACGGTGTAGGTTTCCACCGTGCTGCCGGGGCCGCTGTAGCCAATGTGGCCTTCCACGTGCCCGCCCTTGCGCGGGGTGACCATGGCATCGCGGGAGTCATACTCATAGCTCAGGCGGAAGTGGCTGCGGGTGTAGCCGCCATCCTGCTCCTCGAAGAAGATGGGAGCATAGCCCTCCGTTTCAATGTCGTACTGCTCAATCTTGTACTCAAACTTGACGGAAGTCAGATCACTGAGCGCCTTGCGCAGGGAGACGGCATAGCCATAGTTATTCTGCTCGTAGTAGTCGCTGAGGTAGGAGGACTTGGAGTAGTAGAGTTCCTGACCCAGAGCGAGCTTGCGATCCAGGAACCAGGGTTCGAGCAGGTAGATGGAAGCGCTGCTGTACTCCGTACCCAGCTTGCCGTTCAGGGTGAGACGCTGACCGCCACCCACAAAGGTGCCGCCATTGAAGAACCCTCGGATATCGAAGTTGGACTGGGTGATGGTGGTGTAGAGGTAGACATTCTCCACAGTGGAGAATGCCACACCCAGCGTGAGGCTGCCGGTCATCTTCTCGTGCACATTCACGTTGATATCGCGGTATCCGCTGGTTGTGGAAAGACCTTGGGAAACCTCCACCTGGTCAAAGTAGTTCAGGTTATCCAGGCGCTTCCTGGCTGTCTCCAGGTCCACGGAGTTAAGGTTTTCGCCCGGTTTGAGCGGGAGTTCACGCAGGATGACGTGCTGGCGGGTCTTGGTGTTGCCACGCACATTGATGCGGCCCACCTTGTAGCGATCGCCCTCGTTCACATCGTAACGGATATCAATCAGGTGCACACCATCGGCATCCACGCCCACTTCATTGATATCGGGGCGCACATCGGCATCCGCATACCCCTTGGCGCCGTAATAGCGGCGAATCATCGTCACGTCGTCCGATACCTTCTGCAGGGAGTAAATATCGCCATTGAGCATGCTCAGGCCCGGCTCCAGCTCCTTGGGGGAGTAGGCTGTAATCTTGCCGAAGGTCACGTTGCGAACCTTATAGCGGGGACCCTCATCCACCGTGACCTTCAGGTGCAGCTTCTGGCGACCTTCCGTATTCGGGCTGGCAGTGTATTCCACATTGGCCAGACGGGCGCGCAGGTAACCATAGTTGCGATAGTGCTTCACCACAGCCTCCAGGTCATCCTCCACCTGCTCACGGTCAATGCGCCCGGACTTGGTAATCCAGGTAAAGAAGCCGCGTTCCTTGGTCTGCATGAGCTGGCGGAGCTGCTCATCATCGAACTGCTTATTGCCCTCGAAGGAGATGGTGTTCATGCTCACCTCGCGGTTTTCCTTGATGTCGAACACCACGTCCTTGTAGGAACCACTGGCGGTCTTTTCTGCATGCCAGCTCACCTGGGTATCCGGATAACCGGCCTCCTGGTATGCCTTGATGATATTCGCACGGGCGGCAGCCAGAGAAGCATCGCTCAGCACGGTGCCGGGCTGCAGCTTACTCGTCTCGCGCAGGTCATCATCATCAAACTCCTCATTGCCGGTAAAGCCCACACCGGCAAGCACGCTGCTGGCGCGCACATTGAAAATCACCTTCACAGCATTGCCGGAGGGCTGCACGGCCACGGTGGCATCCGGATCCACCAGGCTGCGCTCAATCAGACGCTCCAGATCGGCATTCACTCGCACGGAGGAATACTCACTGCCGGCCCGGGTCTGCACCACATCCATCAGGCGGCGATCCGGCAGCACCTTGTCACCCGTGTAGCGGAACTCCACACCGGCCACGCGCTTGCCGTCAAACGCAGCATCGTTCTGGAAGAGGCCGGTGGTCGGGCCCAGCTCTCGCACCACCTCAGACTCATCGAGCAAACGGGTATCAGACGCTGCGGAGACGAGACGGGTTTCCACCGGTCTGGCAGGAGCTGCCGCAGGTTCAGGAGCAGCCGTCTTCCGCCCGGAAACGGCATCCATGAATGGATCTGCTGCCGGTGCAGCGGCGGGGCTTGTGGTTTCCTGCTCAGCCTGCTGGTCTTTCATCATGGCATCCAGGAAGGCATCCCCCGTGGATTCCAGACCAAAAGCCGGCGCAGTAATCGTCAGCGCCAGTGCGGTAAGCGTGGCACTCCAGTGCAATGTGGGCTTGTTCATGCGTGCAATCCTATACTTCCGACCGTCACACGTCAAGATTTTATTAGAGCATCACAACTAATATCCGCGCGCGTTACCCCCCCTTTTTGAGAGCGGGCTGCCAAATTTGGCTTGCCTTTCACCCAAAATGCGGTATGCTAGTGCGAGCAGGGCAGCGCTACACCCTGCCCGTACCGTTATGGCCAGCGATAATCTTCAGGAACTTGAGACAAATTTCATGTGTGACCCGGATGCAGACGGCGGATTCGTCTACACCACGGTCGAGGCAGCAATCAACTGGATGCACAAGTACTCCATGTGGCCGATGCCGATGGGCACCTCCTGCTGCGCCATTGAGTACATGGCCGCTTCCTGCTCCCGTTACGACATCTCCCGCTTCGGCGCAGAGGTGAACCGCTATGCCCCCCGCCAGGCCGACTTCATGTTCATCTGCGGCACCATCACTTACAAGATGGCTGCTCTGGTGCGCCGCATCTGGGACCAGATGCCCGCCCCGAAGTGGTGCATCGCCTGCGGCGCCTGCGCCTGCACGGGCGGCATGTTCCGCAGCTACTCCGTGCTGCAGGGCGTGGATAAGATTGTGCCGGTGGACGTGTACATTTCGGGCTGCCCCCCCCGCCCGGAGGCCCTGCTGCAGGGTCTTATCACGCTGCAGGATAAGATTATGGCCACAGACCATCCGCTGAAGGGCTTCTTCAAGGAGCACGACCTGCGCCAGGCCCAGAATGCCCACACCATCCCCGCCGGTATCATCACGCAGGACTAACCGCTACATTTCTCCCACCACCATGAACCTTTCCGAACTTCAGAAAACCGCTGCTGATAAAATCTGCGCCCGATTCCCGCAGGTAACCAGCAAGGAATTCCGAGGCGATATCACCCTGACCATCGCACCGGAGATTCTGACCCAGGCCATGCGCTACGCCAAGGATGCCTGCGGTTTCGACATGCTTGTGTGCGTTTCCTCCGTTGACCACCTGGGCGAGGAGCCGCGTTTCGAGGTCAACTACACCATCACCCAGGCCGAGACCGGCGCCAACCTGCTGGTGCGCACCCCGGTGAGCGAAGCGGAGAACACCGTGCCGAGCATGGTGCCGGTGTGGCGCTCTGCCAACTGGCTGGAGCGCGAGCAGTACGACCTGATGGGCATTGAGTTCGCCGGGCACCCGGATCTGCGCCGCATCATGATGTGGGAGGGCTACCCCTACCACCCGCTGCGTAAGGATTTCCCCGTAGCCGGCAAGGATTTTGAACAGGCCGGTGTAGCCTTCACCCAGAAAGCCCCCACAGGAGGCGCGCCGTTCACCACGACGCCTGGTGTCAAGACCGCCGGTGAACGCGAACCACGCTCCCGCGGCTGATACCGCCCCCATGCGGATTCTCCACAGCACCATTTTCTGTCTGGCTGCAGCCCTGCCCCTTCTGGTGGCAAGCTGCAGCCATTCTGACCCACGCACCCAGGCTCTCATCGACCTGCGGGATGAGGTGGATGACCAACTGGAGGAACTGGCTGTGGGAGATTGGATTATCATCGGCCCCAGCGCAGAACTGGAGCGGGCGGCAGCCACCCCGCAGGTGCAGCACCTCACCGTGATGGCCACGAACGTGAGCACCCTGCGCCAGGCCCTCGACCTCATGGAGCGCGAAAACCGGCTGATTCCCCGCCTGTGGGTCTGCCGCGAGCTGGAGCAGGACGGCAAGAAACGCACCCCCGGCAACGCACGCATGCGCAACCACCTGCAGGAGCTCCTGACCGGGCGCACCCACTTCGCGGTGGATGAGCGCGTCATCGGCATGCAGCTCAATCAGTTGAAGCCGGAGCAGAAAGTGCTCTTCATCCACACGGATACGAAACAGCCGCACAGCAGCGTGGGCATCGAGCTTGACTGCGCAGAAGCCGCAAAAATTCAGCCCACCACCAACCAGACCAAACCCAGGTACCGCCATGCCGAGCTTAACCCCTGACCAAGACCCCGTAGCGCGCGCCCAGGCCTGGGTGGGCGATGCCATCCTGGCGCTGTATGTGCGCGAGTGGATTCTCTCGTTCAAAGGCGAGATAGACGGTGCGCTCTTCATCGAGTTCACCAGCAATAACTTCCTGCGACTCACCGGCAACGCTACCGGCGTAGAGGCTCAGATTGGCCGCATCTACAAAGCAGAGGGGCTCGATGCCGCCAATGCCTGGATTGAGGAAAACCTGCGCCCCCGCATGGAGCAGCGCCTGCACAAGCTGCGCTCCATCCACCCCCACCACAAAAAGTAAGCACCCTCATGAAAATCGTCAGCTGGAATGTGAACGGCATACGCGCCACCCTGGGCAAGGGACTGGCCGAAAAGATGGACACCCTGCAGCCGGATATCCTCTGCCTGCAGGAGGTGAAAGCCCGCCCGGAGCAGGTGAGCGACCTGTGGCTGGCCAGCTGGCCGCACAGCCTGTGGAACCCGGCACAGAAAGCAGGCTACTCCGGCGTGCTCATTCTTTCAAAAGCCGCGCCCCTCTCCACCACCCTGGGCATAGGCTGCCCGGAGCATGATACTGAAGGCCGCGTGGCCACCATGGAGTTTGAGGATTTCTACCTGGTCAACTGCTACACCCCGAACTCCCAGAACGAGCTGGCCCGCCTGCCCTACCGCCAGGAATGGGATGCCGCCTTCCGCGCCTATGTGGCCGGGCTGGCTGAGAAGAAATCTGTAGTCTTCTGCGGCGACCTGAACGTGGCCCATGAAGAAATTGACCTGGCCCGCCCCGCTGCCAACCACTTCTCCGCCGGCTTCTCTGATGAGGAGCGCGCCGGCTTCACCGCCCTGTTGGAGGCGGGTTTTGCGGATACCTTCCGCCGCCTGCACCCGGACGCACGGGATGCATACTCCTGGTGGAGTTTCCGCGGCGGTGCCCGCGCACGGAACGTTGGGTGGCGCATCGACTACTTCTGCGTGTCCGAATCTCTGCTGCCGCGCGTGCAGAGCGCCGAAATTCACGCCGATATCACCGGGTCCGACCACTGTCCGGTCTCCATCACCCTGAATTAATAAAGAACCGATTAACACATGAAACCACTTACCAAACTGGGAGAGAAAGCACTGGAAAACGGCTCCGTGTGGGAGCTCTGGGAGCGCGATGGCGTGCTCACCCTGCAGCTGGACGGCATGCCCTGCGCCAATTCCTTCACCTACGGCAGCGAGGAAGCCATGGCCGAGCTGGCCACCTCCCCCATCACCCGCGCCGGACAGCCCTGCATCATGATCGCCGGGCTGGGCCTGGGCTACGGACTAGCCAGGGCCATGCAATGCCTGCCCAAGGAAAAAGCCAGATTCATCGTGGCCGAACCCGTGCAGGAAATCGTGAAATGGAACCGGGAATTCGGTGAAAACAAGGCCTTGTGGGAGGATAAGCGAGTATCCACTGAGCCCGCCACCGCTGCCGAACTCTGCCGCAAGCGCACCGGCTCACTGCATGCCATTCTGCTGCGCAGTGCCCACACCCGCTGCGAGATGTCCCTGGGTGACGCCCAGGCCTATTTCAACGCGCTGAAAGGCGGCAGCATGCTGGTCATCAACCTCTCCAAGGCCGATAAGAAACTGGAGGCCACTCTGCGTCGCGCCGGTTTCGAGGTGAGCAGCACCACCGTACCCGCCTCCTCCAAGGGCAAGCAACTGCGGCTGCACACCATCGTGCTGGCCCGCCGCGGCCGCTTTGTTCCCTTTGCTGAACGCTGATTTTCCACCCGATTCCTGCCATGCTGCATCCCCTTTTCAAGCGCAGAATCCCCACCCTGGAAGAACTCCAGGAGCAGCGGGATAAACGCAGCAAAGGGATTCATGGCATGATTAAAGTGGGCAGCATCATCTTCCTGGTGCTGGTGGCACTCATTGCCTCCATGTTACTGCTCACTCCCATCCTGGAGCTGCACACCCTGGAGCAGGAGCGCGACATCGCAGAACAACAGCTCAAACGCGCCAAAGCCGCAGAGACAGAAGCCTACAACAAATTCCTCTGGATGTCTGACCCGGAATACTTTGAACAGATGGCCAGAGACCGCGCCAACCAGGCCAGGGAGGGTGAGCACATCATCCGCCGCCCCACGGCCGAGGAGCTCAGGCAGATGGAGCAGGAAGCAAACAGAAAACGACAGTCCCGAAAACCCCGCCGCCGCGATTAACCCTTACCCCCCCTTACCACACCACCATGTCTACCTACCAGGCACCGGCAAAAATCAACCTTTCCCTGCGCGTTCAGAACAAAGTGCGCGAAGATGGCTACCACAATGTGGATATCCTGATGGCACCCATCGACCTGTACGACACGCTGGATTTCCACAACTCCCGCACCACCACTCTGAAATGCGATACCCCCGGGGTGCCCACCGATGAAAGCAACCTGGTATTCAAGGCCGTGCGCGAGTTCGAGAAGGTATACGGCCGCAAAGCCAAGCAGCGCATCACCCTCACCAAGAACATCCCCCACGGCGCAGGTCTCGGCGGCGGCAGCAGTGATGCCGCCTTCACCCTGCTGGCCATCAACGAGATTCTGGGCACCAACTATGAGCTGGAAGAACTCAGCGCCATGGCCGCCGCCCTGGGCAGCGATGTGCCCTACTTCCTCACCCCCACCATCTGCCGCTGCAAAGGCCGCGGGGAGATTGTGACCCCCGTGCCGGAGCTGGCCGGCTGGAGCAGCCCCATCGTACTGCTCAAACCCGCTTTCGGCGTGAGCACCCCCTCCGCCTACAAGAGCCTCACCTGCAGCAAGCGCATCAAAGGTATCAATTACGGCCCGCAGAAGGTGGACAACATCACCCTGGTCAACGACCTGGAGCGCCCGGTCTTTGCCAAATTTCCCATCCTGGCCCGCATGAAGCACTGGCTTCTCGAACAGCCCGGCACCCGCGCCGCCCTCATGAGCGGCAGCGGCTCCACCATGTTCGCCCTCACCGAAACCCCGGAACAGGCCCGCGAAATCGCCGCCCGCGCTCTTCAGGAGCTCGACCCCACCCTCTTCACCCACTGCGGCACCGTCAATCCTCAAGTCCGAACATCGTGAGGATATCGTCTGCACCGCAGGTGCAGGTATCGTCCGGCGCAGCCGGATATCGTCGTCCGCAAGGGCGATATCGTTCCCGCCCACTGCCCGCTTCCTGTAATCGAGCAGGGGCCTTTCGCCCCCTCTCACACCACCGTGCGTGCCATTTATGGCATACGGCGGTTTCTCGGTGTGTGATTGGCCCCGGAACTAATGCTCCTGCCGCAACTCTTTTCTCTCCTCGCCAGACACCCTGTCAACTCCTCCGCTCTGTTACGTGGATTCGGACCTGCACCGCTTTCCATCCCTCAGTCGAGTCTTCGTACATTTCAGGGAATATCTAAAAACTCAGCCGATGCGTGTTCGGCGAGCAGTTGGTGAG
>CAZTAX010000048.1:0-13078 GCA_964611765.1 uncultured Akkermansia sp.
CTGGCCTCGCGGATGGGCTGGCCGGCCTTCATGGCGCGCAGAATGGCGATGAGACGCGGGCCGATGAGCATGGAACCCACGAAGGGCACCAGCAGGGCCAGCAGCAGCTGGGCTCCCACGGGGAGCTGATAGATGAAATTGATCATGACTTATGCTTTGGGGTTAAGTGAGGGGAAGAGTTCGTAGATGCAGCGCTCCATGCCGGCGGAGCGGGAGCCTTTGAAGAGCAGGGCATCGCCCGGCTCCATGAGGGAGCGCAGGGCGGCGGCGGCTTCGGCCGGGGTATTCACCAGCAGCGCGGGCAAGGTTTCGGCTGCGGCCTGGCAGAGCGCGAGTGTTTCGGCGCATTCGGCACCCACCACCACCACCGCGGCATAGCCCAGGGAGGCGGCGCACCAGCCCATGTCCGCATGGGCGGCGATGCCGCTTTCGCCCAGCTCGCCCATTTTGCCGAGCACGGCGATGTGGCGCTTCGGCCCGCGGAGGGCAGCCACGGTCTCCAGGGCGGCTTTCATGCTTTCGGGGTTGGCGTTGTAGGTGTCGTCCACCACGGTGAAGCCATCAATCTCCTTGCAGGCCAGGCGGCCATGCGTAAGGGAGGAGGCGGAAAGGCCTGCGGCAATCTGCTGCAGGGAGCAGCCGAGTTTCCAGCCGGCGGCGGCGGCGAGCAGGCTGTTGCTCACCATGTGGGCTCCCGGCACGGGCAGGGAGACCTCCACCTCGCCCAGCTCATCGATATGCAGGGTGTAGGTGGTGCCGGTGGCGGTGCTGCGCGGGTTGAGGGCGCGCACCGGGCTGCTGCAGCCGCCTACGGGAATCGGGGTGGCGGCGGTCTGTGTGGAAATGAAATCCGCAAAATCATCCAGCGCGGGGTAAATCATGAACCCCTCGGCGGGCAGGGCGCGGGCCACGGTGCATTTTTCCTCGGCAATGGCCTGGCGGGAGCCCAGGTATTCGAGATGGGCGGAGCCGATGGTGGTGATGATGCCGAGCTGCGGGCGGGTCATGGCGCAGAGCGGGGCGATTTCGCCGGCGTGGTTCATGCCCATTTCCCAGATGGCGGCCTGGGTGCCCTGCGGGGTGCTGAGGATGCTGAGCGGCACGCCGATGTGGTTATTCAGGTTGCCCTTGGTGGCGAGGGCTGCGTATTTCTGCGAGAGCACGGAGAGGCACATGTCCTTGGTGCTGGTCTTGCCGCTGCTGCCGGTGAGCCCCACCACATGCAGGGGCTCCAGCTGCGCGCGCCACCAGGAGGCCAGGCTCTGCAGGGCGGCCAGTGTGTCCTCCACCTGCACCACGGTGCAGCCGGGCGCAAAATCGCCCTCCACCCGTGAGACAACCACGGCGGCAGCGCCTTTCTGCGAGGCTTCGGCCGCGAAGGTGTTGCCATCAAACCGCTCACCGCAGAGCGCCAGAAACACGCAGCCGGGGGTGATGGCGCGGCTGTCTGTGGTGAGACCGGCGGTGATGGCGCGATCCCCCGGCACCACAGCCTTGCCGGCGGTGGCGGTGATGAGGTCGCTGGTGCTCAGGTGGGTCATGGCGGCGGGGAAAGATTACTTGCTGTTGCGGCGGCCTTCCGGCTTGCGGGAGGGGACGGAGATGCCCTCCGGGTTCTTCTCGGCGTAGAACTTGCGCACCACGGCGGAATCGGAGAAATCGATGGTTTCGGTGGCGAAAATCTGGTAATTCTCGTGGCCTTTGCCGGCGATGAGGACGGCATCTCCCGGGCGGGCCTGCTCCAGGGCGGAGCGGATGGCTTCCTCGCGGTCGGTGATGCGGTGCTGCTTGGCGGTGGGGATGCCGGGCATGATTTCATCGATAATCTGCTCGGGGTCCTCGCTGCGGGGGTTATCGCTGGTCACGAGGCAGAGGTCGCTGTAGCGGGCGGCGGCTTCGCCCATGAGCGGGCGCTTGGTGCGGTCGCGGTCGCCGCCGCAGCCGAAGATGGTGATGAGACGGCCGTTGCGGCAGAGAGCCTTCATGGTCTTGCAGACGTTTTCCACGGCATCCGGGGTGTGGGCGTAGTCCACGAAGCACTGCACGTTGTTCACGCTGGAGACGAGTTCCATGCGGCCGGGGACCTGGGGGCTCTGGGCCAGGGCGGTGATGGCATCGCAGAGGTTGATGCCGGCGCACACGGCACCGGCCAGGGCGGCCAGGCTGTTGGAGAGGTTGAATTCGCCGATGAGCGGGGTGCGCACCAGGTAGCTGCGGCCCTGGTAGATCAGTTCGTACTGGCTGCCCTTCAGGGTGACCAGCCTGGGCACGGCGCGGAAATCGGCCTTCTCATTCTCGCCGAAGGTGCGCACTTTCATGACGGGGGCCAGTTCCTCTGCCAGGCGGCGGCCGTAGGCATCATCGATGTTGATGACGGCGGCGCTCTTGCGGTCGGCCGCGGCCATGCGGGTGAAGAGGAGCTTCTTGGCCTGGTAGTATTCCTCCATGGTGCCGTGGTAGTCCAGGTGGTCCTGGGTCAGGTTGGTGAAGATACCCACGCGGAAGTTGGTGCCGGCGGTGCGCTGCTGCACCAGGGCATGGGAGGAAACCTCCATGGAGACGGCGCGGCAGCCGTTCTGCACCATTTCGGCCAGCATGCTCTGCAGCAGGGCGCAGCCGGGGGTAGTGTTGCTGGAGGTGGTGCGGCGCTCGCCGTTATCATAGATAATGGTGCCGATGAGGCCGGCGCGCTGCCAGGCGGCGCGGAAAATGTGGTTCACCAGGTAGCTGATGGTGGTCTTGCCATTGGTGCCGGTCACGCCCAGCAGCACCATCTTGTCGCTCGGAAAATCATTCCATGCGCTCATGAGCAGGCCGTTCGCCTCGTGGGTGTCGGCCACTTGTACCCAGCAGGTGCCGGCGGCCGTGGCGGCGGCGCTCGGTGCGGTCTCTGCCACGATGGCAACGGCCCCGGCGGCAATGGCGCCGTCGATGGCGGTGTGACCGTCGAACTGCGTGCCCTTGACGGCAACATAGCAGCAGCCGGGAATTACCTTGCGGCTGTCATCGGTGAGCAGCGTAAGGGGCTTGCTGAGTTTGCCGGTGATGCTGGCGGCGGGCAGGATGCTGAATATCTTCTTGGTGTCCATGACGAGGGAAATTTCTTATTTCTTTAGATTAGCAGATTCTTCCTTAGTAGCAAGATATTTTTCGTATGCTTCGGGGTCACTGGGGGTGAGATTGAGCACATTGATGAAACGCTCTGCCGCTGCGCGGAAGATGGGGGCCGCTACAGTGCCGCCGCCGGGGTTGCAATCGGTGGGGTGCGGTTCATCAATGACGGTCATGACCACCAGTTTGGGGTCGTTGATGGGGAGTACGCCCGCGAAGGAGACGGTGTAGAGGTTTTCGGTGTAGCCGCCGCCGGCTTTCACTTTCTTGGCGGTGCCGGTCTTGCCGCCGATGCGGAAACCGGGGATGGCCGCTGCCGTGGCGGTGCCGCGGCCGCATTCGCCGCTGCGCTGGGTGACGGATTCCAGGGCAAAACGCAGGTCGCGGGCGGTGGAGGATTTCATGACGCGGCAGATTTCCTGCGGGGCGCATTCATCGTAGATCGTGCCATCGGCGGCGATAATCTTATCGATGAGGCGGGGTTTCATGCGCACGCCGTCGTTGGCAATGGTGGCATAGACCATGGCCATGTGCAGCGGGGAAACAGCTACGGAATAACCGTAGGCGATGCGTGAGTAGTTCACGATGTTGGTTCCATCCGCCAGCAGGCAGGCACCGCCGCTGGGCAGTTCGATACCGACGGGCTTGTTCAGGCCGAATTTTTCCAGATATTCCTTGTAGTTCTGCCACTTGGCCACGATGGCGATGCGGGCGGCACCGGGGTTGCTGGACTTTTTGAGGACTCCCCAGACGGGCAGGCTGTGGTAGTTGAACGGGCGGTCGCTGATGGGGCGGCTGCCGAAGCCTACGGAGAAGGGTTCGCAGTTCACATAGCCGTTGATGCCCATGAGCCCCTTATCCACCACAGAGGTGACGGCCAGCACCTTGAAAGTGGAGCCTGGCTCATAGCGGGTCTGGCAGGCGAAGTTGAAATCGCCGGTGAGGGGGTTGCCGTTGTCGTCCTTCACTTTGCCGCGTTCGAACTTGCCCTTGTGGGTGATGAGTTCCTTGGTGTTCAGATCGAAGGCAGGGCGGCTCACCATGGCCAGGATATCGCCGGTTTTGGGGTCCACCACAATCATGCAGCCGCGCTTGGCGCGGAAGTGGCGCATGCCTTTATCCAGCTCCTGCTCCACGATGGTCTGCAGGCGCATATCGATGGTGAGTCTGAGGTTGAGGCCGTGCTTGGGGGCCATGTAACGGTCGTCCTCATTGGGCAGCACCTGGCCGCGGGCGTTGTGGCGGTATTCGCGGAAACCGTCCACGCCGGCAAGGTAGCTCTGGAAGTAGGCTTCCACGCCGCTCATGCCCTTGTTTTCATGGTCTACATAGCCCAGCACGTGGCAGAGCATCTCCGGCATCACATAGGAACGGCGCAGGTCGGACTGCACCATGAGCCCGCGCAGTCGGGCCTCGCTCACGGCCTTGCGGATTTTATCCGCAGTGTCGAAGTTCATGCCCTTGGCGAGCACAATCTGGTTGCGGATGGAGCGGGTGGGCTCGCCCTTGGCGAGGGCTTCCTCGTTGTATTTCAGGGTGGCGGTCTGAGCAATTTTCTCCACGATGTCCTCGCGGGTCATGAAGCGCTTGATGGTGCGTCCGTTGATGGTTTCCTCAATTTCCTGGTGGGAGAGGAAGGGGTAGAGCACCTCGGCCACGAGCTTATCATGCAGCCGGAAGTAGTACTCCATGGTCGCCTCGTCATACTCCATGAGGCGGTTGGCCTTGGCGTCCTTCGGGTTGATGCGGGCGCGGCGCTCGGCTTTTTCCTCATCCGTCATGTCGGCCTTGGCGTTGTTCAGGAGTTTTGCGCGGTAGTTATAGAGCAGTTTGCGGCGTTCCCTGGGGTCGGTCAGGGATTCCCAGCGGGGGTCGTGCACGGCCTGATTGTAGGCCAGACCTTCCACCACGGCGGTGATTTCGCGCAGGTGGTAGCGGTCTGCCACCAGTTCGGCGCTCTGGATATTGTTGGTGAGCAGCTCCTCATTGCGGTCCATGATGATACCGCGCTGGGCCGGGATGCTCTCCGTGTCGATGAGGTCATCCACAGCGGCGGGGCGGTGGTTGCCGGAGTCGAAAATCTGCAGCTCGGCCAGGCGCACGGCGGAGGCGCTGGCGGCCAGCATCATGAAAAACGCCAGCACTGCGGTGCGGCCGGCAAAGGGAACTTTGGTTTTCATGAGATACTGGTCGGAGGTCGGAAAAGTTAGCGGCGAATAAGGGCCATGCCGCTGTCCTGCAGACGGCGGGCGAGCTCAATCTGGCTGCGGTCGATATCGCGCAGCATGGAGCGGTCCTGACTGAGGCGGTCGCGCATGGCCCAGCGGTTGGTCATGGCGTTGGTTTTGGCACGGTGCTGGTTGGTGTTCAGGTGGCAGACCGTGATTTCACGGTTGAGCTTGCTGATTTCCGTGCGCACGGCTACCTGGTCATTCTTGAACAGGGCAAAGGTGATACCGCCCGCCGATACCATGATGGCAAAGACTACCATCCACACCAGGAAGCTGAAGCTTACCCGGTCGGCGTAGCGGGAGGTTGGTGTGTTGGGAGGCATTAGAGGTGATGAGAGGGACTAAGGTTGATACAGCGGAAGGTGAGGTGATTAAAGCTTTTCGATGACGCGGAGTTTGGCGCTGCGGGCGCGAGGATTGGCTGCCAGCTCGGCCTCGCTAGGCACGATGGGCTTGCGCGTGACCTGGCGGGCAGCATATTCCGGGTTGGGGCGCGGGGCCGGCCATTCCGGGCGGTCGATTTCCGGGCGGGTCACGCGGTCAAAGTAGCGCTTGACTGCGCGATCCTCCAGACTGTGGAAGGTGATGATGGCGAAGCGGCCGCCGCTTCTGAGCAGGCTCAGGCCGGTTTCGAGCAGGGAATCCAGCGCGCCGAGCTCATCATTCACGGCGATGCGCAGTGCCTGGAAGGAGCGGGTGGCGGGGTGCTGCTTGCCCTTGCGGGGCAGCACTGAGGCGATGATATCGGCCAGCTGGGTGGTGGTGGTGATAGGTGCTTTGGCGCGTTCCTGCACGATGCGGCGGGCAATGGCGCGGCTGGCGCGTTCCTCGCCGTACTGCCACAGGATATCGGCCAGTTCGCTTTCGGCTGCGGTGTTCACGATGTCCGCTGCGCTGCGGGGGGCAGCGGGGTTCATGCGCATGTCCAGCGGGCCCTCGGCCAGGAAGGAGAAGCCGCGCTCAGCCTGGTCTACCTGCGGGGAGGAGATGCCGATATCGGCCAGAATGCCGTCCACGGTTTCCAGTCCCTCGGCCCGGAGCAGTTCGGCGGCGTTGCGGAAGTTGCCTGCCACGATGTGCAGGCGGTCAGCGTATGGCGCCAGCCGCTTGCGGGCTGCGCGTCGGGCGGCGGGGTCCTGGTCAATGCCCCACACGGTGGCGCCGCCCTGCAGCATGAGCTCGCTGTGGCCGCCACCGCCCAGGGTGGCATCCACCAGCACGCGGCCTTCTGCCGGCTGCAGCGCCTCCACGGCTTCGCTGCGCAGCACGGTCACGTGGTGGAACTCTGCGGCATTTTCCTCGTCAGGGTCTGTGTCAGTATTGTCCGCAGAGGCGCTGCGGCAGCTTTCCTGCCACTCGGCGGCTTCGGCGGCACTCACGGCTTCCACCAGCGGGGTGCTGCACCACTGCAGGTCAGGGGTGGCGGCAGTCCAGCGGGCCATCATGGAATCAATGCCTTCCTCACCGGTGAGCTCCACCAGCACCGTGGCTGAGCAGGGGGTGAGACGGTAGGCCAGCAGCCCATCCTCGCGCTGCAGCTTCGCTGCCAACGCGCCTACGCGCGTAAGGGAAAGGGCGGCCTGGGCACAGGTGTCCAAGGGGGCTGCCACGGCCTGTTGCGACAGCTCGCGCAGCTCCTCGCCGAGACGAGCCAGGTTGCCGCGTGCGCCCTTGATGCCCGCGTCGCGCATGCGCGCAAGAAGTTCGAGCCGGGCGTTCTGCCAGGCGGTCAGCTGTTCCGGGCTCAGGGCACCTTCCTCCCACATGAGCACCTTGTAGCAAGTCCCTGCCGGGGTGCCGGCGGTGGCGTGACTTTCTGTTGCTGCGCCGCTCATGAGAGGATGCCGAATACTTTGTCCAGTTCCAGTTTCGCCAGGGCTTCCGGTGCCTTCGTGGCCTCGAAGTTAGCCGGTCCCCATATCTCGAAATACGTGCCGCGCCCCACGATGGCGACGGTGTCCGCCAGCTGCATTCGCTCGCGTTGTGCTTTGGGAATCAATAGTTTTCCCTGGCTGCTCACCTCAGCCTGGAAGCTCATGCCGATGATGGTGCCGATGTATTGGTTGATCCGGATGGGTTCGAACCCGCGTGATTCTGCGTGGGCGCGAATCCCGTTCACCATTTCCTCAAAGCTTTCTTTTGTGTAGCATTTCAGAATCGGGTACCCCTCGTTCCGGGTCTCGATTATCCACAGTGTGGCCCCCTGCGCGTCACGCCAGTTCGCCGGAATCGCCACGCGACTCTTCGGGTCGAGCTTGTGCGTCACGTTGCCCGTGAACATTACTGTGGAGACACTATTCATGCTTTTGAGTGCACTTACCTGCACCACCAGTACACTCTAATGCACTTCAAAAGTCAATCAAAATGTGTGTTTTTTATGCAAAAATGTGCGAATACAGACAAAATTTGAGCAAATTCCGGAAAAAGTGGTGAGGGAGTGTATCCGGGTGTATCAGTGCACCTGAGTACACAGAAAAGAGCCGCCCTCCGGGGATGGGGGCGGCTCTCAGAAATGAAGATGTTGGGTAATCAGTTGGCTTTCAAGGCATCCACACAGATGGCGGACCAGGTTTCGAGGCGCTCGTAAAGCGGCCCTGCGAGCTCATCCAGCGAGCGGAAAGCGAGGTCGGCCAGGGCTTTTTCGTTGGGCGCCACCTGGTCGTCATCCAGTTCGAAACGGTGTACGAAACCGAGATGCACGGAGCCTACTTCGTTGGTGTCATCGTTGATGATGGCGAAGAGCTGCTGGGTGGCGGAACCGGTGAAGGTGATTTCCTCGCGGATTTCGCGTTCCATGCCGGCCAGGTAGGTGGAGATGGAGTCGGTAAGGCCATCGATGGGGTTGATGTGGCCGCCGATACCCAGGGACATCTTGTTGTGCAGGCGGGATTCGCCGCCTTTGGAAGTGCGGGCGTAGGCCAGTATGCGGCCCTGGTGGCAGAAAATGGCGTAGGTGATGAGCTGCTTGAACTGCGGGCTCTGCTCGGCCTGCTCGCGGTCCATGTAGCGGGCCACGCCCGGCTGCAGAAATGCGGTCAGGTAGTCCTGCGGGTTGAGTTTGACTCCGTTGAACGCGCCTACGGCCTCAAAGGCTTCGCGAGGAACGACCAGCACCTGTTCTCCATTGTAGCGTGACATGTGCGCATCCTAGCATAGTGTGCAGGTGTTGGGAAGTCCATTCTGTGGCTTAACCCGGTTTCGAAGAAAAAACAGATGCGTACTTCTGAAAAGCCCGGTAAATGGGATTTGAATTACGAATTACGAGTTACGAAGTACGAAGTAGAGAGTTCCGCGGGCGTACGCCCGCAAGATTTTCACGCATTGAGAATCAATGGCGAGCCGTAGGCGAGCGGAAAATTACAATTCGTAACTCGTAATTCGTAACTCGTAATTTGACTGCTCTCCAAATTCCAATGTATCAATCGGTTTGCATTGGCGTTGGAAATGCGA
The DNA here is from genome assembly GCA_964611765.1 of uncultured Akkermansia sp. Taxonomy (GTDB): domain Bacteria; phylum Verrucomicrobiota; class Verrucomicrobiia; order Verrucomicrobiales; family Akkermansiaceae; genus Akkermansia. The sequence goes on from CAZTAX010000048.1 coordinate 8,793, forward strand.
AGCCCCTTTTGGTGGGCGGAATTTCGAACCCGTAACGGGTGACAGTAAGCCCAACTCTATGACAGGCAATCGTTTCCTTTCAAATCATCATTCGTTGCAGGGCATTTTGATGTGGCGGCCGTTGGCGGTGAAAATTATTTATCATTTATTTACTATCAGGCATGGTGTGTTGATTTCTGCCCCTTTTTTCTGAATAAATCCCCGGAATATACCCGGAAACAGCACAAAATGAATGAATTTGCGAGGTGCTCCCGACTTTTGAACTGTACATCGCATTTCTGATGCGAAGAACCGCGTTTCTGATGCGATGTACCGCTTTTCTATACTTTTGCATTCATTATCAATATTATACGTTCTCATTCTGTGCTGTGTGTTCATATCGTGCACAGCCCCAGGTAACTTTGCAGTGCAGGTTAATGCAAAAAAAATCAAGCGTTTCCGAATTCTCTGCTGTACATCGCATCAGAAATGCGATACACTGAGCATTGCAGGAGTATAGTCACGACCCACCAATGCGCAAGGCGGGGAGGCTTTTTCCTGCAACTCATACAATATTAAATTTATACATGACAATATGAAACTACATTTACCGAAAAAACTCTTCACCGCCCTGCTGGCTGCCTGCCTGCTCGGCAGCGGTGCGGCTCAGCAACTTGATATGCCGGCGCAACACACCGATGCGGTTCTGCGGACCTGGGATGGTGAATCCTGGAAAACCGCCGATGGTACGACCGTAGAGAACCCTGCCGTTGCTAAGGGACATTACGTTTACAAACAAGATTATAACGAGAATATAAATGGCGAGAATTTGAATACCAGTGATGGTGGCGGTGTAACAGTAGAAGATGAAGTCTCGGTAACAGACATGTCGATGGGTTCTTACGGCGGTACTATCTATGTTGGCAATAAAGCCTACCTGAATGCGTGGATGGTAACCATGAAGTCCATGGACGCAAGTAAAGCCAACGTGTGGGTTGATGGCGAATTGAATCTCCGTGGACTTAAAAACTTCGGTGGCGGTGGAGAAAATCACAACTGGCACATTGGCGAGAACGGTTATATTAATCTGGATGGCGTAACCGCTTTGGCGAGCAATAATAATAATAATCCAAAAACATGGAGCATCGAGCTGATTCAATCAGTGGAAAATGAGCCAGTGATTGAGGGGGTGGTGAATCGCACTCAATCGGCAGGAGCAACAAGAACCCGCACGTTTATAGGTGCTGCTGGGAATTTATACGGGAGTGTCACTGCTCTGACTGTTTATGATACTAATGGAAACCTGCTGACAGAAGGGGTAGACTACAACCGTGATACGACGGTCAAAGGTCTTGGTATTTCTTATTCTGTATACGGATACGCTGCCACGGATCTGACATGGAATGGCGGCGCCCAGGGTACCTGGGTAGAAGTTGGTTCCAACTGGCTGGATTCCGGCAGCTCGGCGACATCTTATCTGAACGGTGACAATGTGACTTTCAGTACTACCGCAGCCGTAACGACTGAGGGGCAGATTGAGGCTGGCAGCATGACCGTTGCTTCCGGTGCAACTCTGAGCCTGAGTGCTTCCACCGGCAGTTCCGTGAGTGCTACGTCTCTGAACATCCAGGGTGGGCTTACAAGCAGCACCGGCATTACCGTTGCCGGTACAGTCACCATGGGTACAGATGCTACCTGGAGCCTTACCTCTGGCGCTGCACAGTCGCTGACAGAGGCCCAATTTGCCGGTGTGAGCAATATGACAGTGGACACAGGTGCCTCCTTATCTCTGACAGATATCACCACCGGAGAAGATTCCACCATCAATGCTTCTCAGATCAGCGGTGGCGGTACGCTCAGCCTGTTGCTCAACAATAACAATGGCGTGAACTTCAACCTGAGCAATTTCGAGGGTAATATACGGGTTGATAAGGCAGCAGGGACGACCAACGGCCGTCTGCAGATGAATGGCTCCACGTTGCATACCAATGCTACGATTACCCTGGCTGCGGGTGGCGACCTGGTGTTTAACGGAGGTTCTGCAGCAGCTCCTACGGTGCTGAGCAACAATATCACGGTGGAAGGAGCCAGCTCCATCTATGCTAATAAAGATGATTACGGCACTCTGACGGGTACTGTTTCCGGTGCGGGTACAATCACCAAACAAGGTAGTGGCACTCTGAACCTTAATGGCACCATTTCGGTAGCCAACTTCAGTACAAGCAGCGGCACCACGAATGTGATTGGCGGCACGGTAAACAAACTGAGCACAAGCGGTGGCACCACATATGCGACTGGCGGCACGGTGAGTTTTGCCTCCACATCGAGTGGTACGGCAAACATTTCCATCGATCTGGCAGGTGGCCTCGTTGTGACCGGAGGTGAAACCAACCTGACCGGCGATATCACCATCGGTACGAGCAATGTGTCAATGGAGGTTGATGGAACTGCAAAAACGAGACGCAGCGGTATCTACGGATACACGGGTACCATCAATGTTGGTGATGGCACCAATGCCACCACCGTTACTACAACTCGTGTGGAAATGGGAGATATTTCTACAGCTAACTCTGGAGGCGTTCTGAACATTAAGAACAATGCCAGGCTTATTGTGACCGGCACCGCAGGTGATAAAGCCACCAGCTCTGGCAGTTATCCCAACGTGGATTTCATTCTGGGTGAATGGGGGTTCTCCAGCACCATGAATGTGGACGGCACCCTGCTTGCCAAGGGTGCAAATCTGTTGAATGGTGATCAGAAAGCCATTATCAATGTGAATAATGGAGGTCTGCTGGCTGTGAACAGCATTGGTCGAAACAGTGGCAATGGCGTGGACCTGACTCTGGAGGATGGCGGTAAGCTGATTCTCGGCAGCGAAGGTATGCAGGCCAACTCAGCCATGAATGCGGTTCTGAAGGCCGGCACCATCGGTATTTCGGCAGATACGGTCAGCATCACCAAGGACCTCACCCTGAGCAGCACGGAAACCGGCACTACCTTTGACACGCAGAAATATGTGTGGAGCGGAGAGGGGGCAACTACCACCATCGCGCAGGGTACAGAGGGCGGTACGCTGAGCATCAGCGGTGTGATTTCCGACCTTGTGGTCACCACTACCGATGGAGAGGGCGACACCGCTACGACCACCACCACAACCACCGCCGGCAAGCTGGTGAAGGCTGGCGCAGGCACACTGGAGCTGAGCGGTGCCAATACCTACAGCGGCGGCACCACGATTTCCGGTGGCACGGTGAAGACCGGCAACACCACCGCCCTGGGTACCGGCAAGGTAACGGTGGCCGGCGGTAATCTGGAGCTTGCTTCCGGTCTGGAAGTGTCGGATCTGGAAGTAACGAGCGGTACCATCACCTTCGGTAATGGGACGAAGCTTACAGTCTCGGAAGCCATCACGCTGGATGCCAGCGCCATCAAGCTGGCTGAAGGGCTTACCTTCAGCAGCACAGATGCCATTGATCTGATTGAGGCTTCAGCCGGACTTACCGTCAACGGTATCGAATCCTGGACCGGCAGCAGCTACACGATTGGCGATGTTTCCTACACCACAGGGCTGAATGTGGCCGATAATGTGCTGCAGTTGACGTTCACCAAGGATACACCTCCTGCTGTGGACTCTATCACCACCACGGTGAGCGATGTCGACTCGCTCAAGTGGGATGGTGAAATGCTGACCCTGAACGTGGGCGACAATCTGGCCGATGTGGGTTCGGTTGTTGTCACCGGCTTCGATGGCGGCGTGCTGGATAAGATCTTTGCTCTGGACGGCATGGAGGCTAACACCCTGGTGGGCATCACCCTGGTGGGTGCCGATGGCGTGGAGATTGTAGCAGAGGGCCTTGGCGCTGAGTGCAACGTGGGCTTCCGTGGCCCCGAGGGCATCTACTATGGTGAAGGCGCCGGCATGTACAACGTGAGCTACATCCCCGAGCCGACCACTGCAACCCTCAGCTTGTTGGCACTCTGTGGCCTCGCTGCCCGCCGCCGCAGGAAGTAAAAGTATTCGTCGGCGTCCCGCCTCGGCGTAGCCGCTGGGCGCAAGCCCGGCGGCGAAGACGGGAGCCCGCAAAGCAATGTTGAATATTTCCCGGCGCGCTCATACGAGCGCGCCGGTTTGCGGTTTAGGAAGCCCCAAAAATGGATTGACGAAGGGGGAGTTCCGCGGTCGGGTGCCCGCAAAATTGAGCTCTGTGTCAGGTTTTATGAGAAATCGAAAAATAGGGATTTGTGGGACAGTTTATAATGGCCCCGGAATTTAGGACGCCTGTTTAAGCCCTCTTTTACTTGTGCAA
>CAZTAX010000049.1:0-12833 GCA_964611765.1 uncultured Akkermansia sp.
TAGCTATTCCTTAAACGGAGTTGCCGGTGGTCAGCAAAACGGGGCGCACCTCAAATGCCCGCGGAACTTTTGACTTCGTAACTCGTAATTCGTAATTCAAATTCCAATTTGTCGGGCAGGATTGAGTTTTTAGATTCCCAATTGGGGGGGCAGAAGTTCCCCAATCGGACTTGGGACGTGTACAAGGTACGTTCCGGTTTAGGCTCCAATCAGACAGCCCAGGGTGAAGGCCAGCGGACGTATTCCCTTGGGCGGGGTGAGTATCTCGGCCTCCGGAATTTGTTTTGCAAAGTTGCTCTTCGGATTGACCAGGACTGCTTTCTCGCAGATGGAGAGCATGGGCAGGTCGGCAGCGCTGTCGGTGTAACCGATTTCGGCGTGGGTGATGCCGAGTGTTGCCAGCCGCACCAGTTTATTGGCGCCTTTGTTGTTGCCGGGGGCGGGGATGGCGGGCATCAGCTCCACCCGATCAGCCAGGGCGGTGGGGGTGCCTATGGTGTGGGTGAAGCCCAGCGAGTGGCCCACAAGCCGGGTCCACCAGTCCGGGGATGCAGAGCAGAGAACGGTGGTATCCCCCGCTGCCTGGTGGGCTCGCAGGCGCTCCAGCACAGGCGGATAGAGAATCTGCAGAATCTCCTCCCGGACAAAGGCCTGACACTCGGCTTGCAGCGCTTCCTTTTTCATGCCCCAGGCGTAGGCCAGGAAGGCGCGTTTCATCCGCTCTGTGGTGATAATGTGCAGACCGCGCAGAAGTCCCATGGGCAGCAGCCAGAACAGGTAGAGCCGCCGCCAGCCGTGTCGCCGCAGAATCCAGCGGGCAAAGCGCAGCTGCGAATCTCCGGCAAAAAGGGTGCCATCCATATCAAAGAGCGCGGTCATGGTGTATCAACGGAATCGGTTTAGAATACGGTGTTTCCAGGCCAGCATGATGAGAGCCCCCATGATGATGCCGCCCAGGTGGCCGGCTTCGCCACCGGCATTGCTGAGGTTGAAAAGAATAGTGGCACTGGCAATGCCTATGATAATGAGGGCAAAGGTACGCAGCCGCAGGGTGACTGGCGGGAAAATGAGCGATATCATCACATCCGGATACATGAAGGCGCAGGCTACCATCACGCCGTAGATGGAAGCAGAGGCGCCTATGAGCGGAATCATTTCCCAGCAGCGCACGTGACCTTCATAACCGGCAAACGCAGCAATCTGATTGCATACGAACTCATTTTGCGGCACATCCGGCAGGGTGGTGTATAGATCCATCCCCGCCAGCAGCGAGGAGAAGAGGGCCCCGGCAACCCCGCACACCAGGTAGAAAGCCAGGAAACGGCGTGGCCCCATGGCATGCTCCACCGCCGGGCCGAAGAAATACAGAGCCCACATGTTGAAGAGGATGTGCCCGAAATTGGCGTGAACAAACTGATAGGTAATCAGGCGCCAGAGCTGCCCCTCCAGGAAACAGGTGAACCAGGAGTAGGCACAGGTGATTTCAAAGACCGAGGTTTTGGGCGCCTGGGGGAAAGGAATACCCAGCAGAGCTTCTCGCTGCACCATGATGCCCACGAAGAAGACCACCGCGTTGATGATGATGAGGGCATTTGTAACGCTGAGTTTACGCTCGTTCATAACAGGAGGTTTAGATGCTTTTACGGGCCTTGCTGTTCAAATGAGCAGCCAGTCAGATGCGCTGCTCCAGCCTGGCTCCCATGTCGTCGATTTCCTCGAAGGTGAGTATGTGTTCCATGCTGCAGGCTGCGATTTCGGCTCGCTCCGGGGTGAGCCCCGCAATTTCGACCAGGAAACGCTGCAGAATGGTGTGCGACTGAATGACGCGGTCTGCATACTGCTTACCTTTCTCAGTCAGTTCGATCGGGGCGTAGCGGCGGTAGGTGATGAGCCCTTCTTCTGCCAGCTGATGCACGGCGGCAGTCACGCTGGGTTTTTTGACCTTGAGTATGGCGGCCACATCACTCACCTGGGCCTTGCCGTTCTCCCTGCACAGGTGGCCGATGGCTTCGAGATAATCCTCCGCGCTGCGACTGAGTCTGGTGGTTGGGGAGCTCATGCTTTTTTCTTGCGCAGGGTGGCCACGCACTCCAGGTGTTTTGTCTGAGGGAAAAGGTCGAAGGGCTGCACTTCCACCACCTCGTAGCCGGCCTTGTCGAACTCAGCCAGGTCGCGGATCTGCGTGGCGGGGTTGCAGGAAACATAGACCACGCGGGCCGGGCCGAAAGCGAAGAGCTGGTTGAGGAAGGGCAGGTCGCAGCCCTTGCGTGGCGGGTCGATGACCACGGCGCTTTCTTCTGCCGGGAAGTCCACCTGCTCGAAGATGGCTTCTGCGCTGGCGGCCAGGAAGCTGGCGTGCTGAATTCCGTTGCTGCGGGCATTGGCGCGTGCCCAGTCTGCGCTGGTCTCACTCACTTCCACTCCCAGCACTTTCTCGAAATGCGGGGCCAGGGTCAGGGCGAAGAGGCCGCTGCCGCAGTAGGCATCCACCAGGTAGCGGGCCCCATCGGCGCAGGCCTGGCGGGCCACGTAGCCGGTAAAGGCGGGCAGGATATACGGATTGTTCTGGAAGAAATCGCCTGCCAGGAAGTTGAAGGTGAGGGAACCTACCTTCTCCGTGCACACGGCGTTATTATTGGTGATGACGCTGCCTTCGCTCACGCGCATGAGCAGGGTGGCTCCCCGCTTGTAACGGGCCGCGGCCTGGTGCACCGCCTTGCGCACCACGGGCAGGGCCTCATTCAGCTCTGCCATGGCGATGGGGCATTGCTTCACGTCGCACACCTCGCTGCGGGAACCCACGCGCAGGAAACCGATATTGCCAACCTTGGCATCCTTCGGTTTGTGGAAGTGCGGGGTGATTTTGCTGCGGTAGCCGTATGTCCGGGGTGAGGCAATGGCCGGCAGCACCGGGAGTTCCAGACCGGCCTGCAGACGCAGCAGGTCTGCTACCTGGGCGGTTTTCCATTCCAGCTGAGCCTGGTATTCCAGGTGCTGGTACTGGCAGCCGCCGCAGTAGCCGTACACCGGGCAGAGCGGCTGCACGCGCTGCGGGGCGGGAATGAGCACCTCCACCAGGTCGGCCATGGAGCAGTTTTTCTCATTGCGGTAGACGCGGGCGCGAACCCGCTCCCCGGGCAGAGTATAGGGCACGAAGACGACCCATCCGTCCACCCGGCCTACGCCGTGGCCCTGGTTGGAAAGGTTATCGATGGTGAGCTCAATTTCCTGGTGGTAGGCAAAGGGCTCCGCTACAAACTTTCGGGGTGGTGTATCCATGGCGGGGGTTAGTCTTCCTTGATGATTTTACCGTCGATATTCATGGGCAGGTTGCCTTTCATGACCGGGGAACGCAGGCCACGCAGCTCCACGGAGTTGGGCAGGGGCTCATCATGGTCATCGCGGCTGACGGCTTCCTCCGGCGGGGCAAAACGGCGGGTACGCAGACCACCGCTCAGTGCGCTGCCCGGCAGCTGCACTTCTTCCTGCTCCTCGTCTTCAGCAATGGAGACCGGTGCCGGTTTCTTCACAGCTTTGGGTTTTGCTGCCTGTTCGGCCAGCATCTTGCGGGCTGCTTCCTGCTGTTCGGCCGTGGGGGTGATGATTTCATCCTGCGCCTTCTGTTTGCGGCGGCTGCTGAGCAGCTGCGGGGTGCGGCTTTTTTCTGCTTCCTGCTCTGCTTCGCGTGCTTGGGCTTCTGCTTTCTCCCGGGCTCGCTCCTCGGCTTCGGCTTTGGCCTTTGCCTCTTCTCGGGCTTTTTCCTCAGCCTCTTCACGGGCTCGCTCCTCGGCTTCGGCTTTGGACTCTGCTTCTTCGCGGGCTTTTTCCTCGGCTTCTTCACGGGCTCGCTCCTCAGCTTCGGCTTTGGCTACTGCCTCTTCACGGGCCTTTTCCTCGGCCTCTTCGCGAGCTTTCTGTTCCGCTTCCTCGCGGGCGCGGCGCTTTTCTTCCTCGCGTGCCTCCTTGAACAGGCGTTCTTCCTCGATGATGAGGGCTGCATCCAGTTCGCTGGCGGCGCGTGATTGCGCTGCGGCATCCTCTGCCGTGAGCGGGGCTTGCTGCCGGGTCAGGGTGCAGGAGCTCAGCAGAAGTATGGAGCCCATGCACGAGATGGGGAAAAGGCGTTTCATGCGGGTGTATAGTAACATGCCCGCCCCCTGCGTGGCAAGCACTATTCCTGTCGCGTGGGCGAGCCTGTGAAGAAAAAATATGCCATTTCGCTGCAATTCTCTTGACATTTTGTCGGAAGTGAGTAAACTCTCCCCACCAAAACGAGAAACCAAATTACTTTTCATCTGAATTATGGCTCACACACAGTCCGCTAAGAAGCGCATCCGCCAGACGATTAAGCGCACCGCTATCAACCGTTCCATCATGTCCCGCGTCCGCACTCTTCGCAAGAAGGTTGCCGAGGCCGTGGAGACCAAGGATGCCGCTGCCGCCGCTGTTGCTTACAACAACTTCGCTTCCGCAATCGACAAGGCTGCCAAGAAGGGCACCGTGCCGGCCAACCGCGCCGCTAATTACAAGAGCAAGGCTGCGAAGGCCCTGGCTTCCATCGCCTGAGTTCCTTTTCAGGTTTTCCGTTTTTGAGCACGGCGGGGTATCGGTGCAGAACCGGTGCTCCGCCTGTCTTTCTTCAAGTGCTATGCGCCAGGATTACAAGGAAATTGCCACCACGGTGGTGAACGACCCGACTAACTACAAGGTATGTATGGTGTGCGGTGCCATTGTGGATAAAGCCTCACCCACTTGCCCGGATTGCCTGGCATACCGTTTTGACTCCGATCCCGGCTATGTGACAGACAGAGCCGTGGATCTGGCGGCCAAGCCCCAGAGCGCTGTTTCTCACCACGATACCTTGGAATGATGCCTTCCCGCATCTGGCAGTTAGCGCGCGAATGCTGGCAATTACCGCCCGGTGGGGCAGTGATGGGGATTCTGAATGTGACCCCGGATTCTTTTTCTGACGGCGGATTGCATGCGGATGTGGAAACCGCGGTGGCTCACGCCCGCCGACTGCTTGCGGAAGGGGCGGATATCATCGATATCGGCGGTGAATCCACTCGCCCCGGGGCGGCAGAAGTTTCTGAGCAGGAGGAAATCCGGCGGGTGCTTCCGGTGATTCGGGCCTTGCGGGCTGAGATTCCTGAGATCCGGCTGTCCATTGATACCCGGCATGCGGAGGTGGCTCGCGCGGCTTTGCTGGCCGGGGTAGATGTGGTGAACGATATCACCGGACTTGCCGACCCGGCCATGCGCCGCGTGTGTGCCGGGCTGCCTTGCGGCGTGGTAATCATGCACATGCAGGGGGAGCCCCGCACTATGCAGCAATGCCCCCGGTACGAGAACGTGGTGGCGGAGGTTCGGGCGTTTTTTGAAGAACGGGTAGCACGGGCCGTGGCAGATGGTATTGACAGGCAGCGGATCTGCCTGGACCCCGGCATCGGTTTCGGCAAGACGGTAGAGCATAACCTGAGTCTCATCCGGGAACTGGAGTCGCTGCGAGTTCAGGAGTTGCCCTTGCTGATGGCTCTTTCCCGCAAGCGTTTCATGGGGGCTTTGCTGGGAGATGCGGAGCTGCCGAAGAAATCACCGCTGCCCACGGTGACGATGAGCCTTCTGTCTGCGGATCGCGGGGCGGATCTGCACCGCGTGCATGATGTGGCAGCCCTGAAACAGGCCCTGGTCCTGCGCGCGGCTCTTCTCTAATAGTTGGCTTTATTCTCTTGAAGTTAATTTGTATCCGTTGCAGAATGGAACGGTATGCGGTATCTCGTTTCTTTTGCGTTATTGGTCGCGTTTGTGGCCTGGATGGTGGGCGTCTACAACAACCTGTGCCACCTGCGCGGTGCGGTTTGCAACTGCTGGGGGCAGTGGCGAAAGGCTACTCAGCACCGCAATGAATGTCTGAATGACTTTACTGCGGCTTTTGCGCCGTTTATGCCGCAGGATGACCCCCTGCCGGATTCGCTGCGGCGCATGGTGGCAGATTCTGAACGTTCGCTGGCTCTGTTGTCGCGCGAGCCCCGCTGGGGGACTCTGCATGGATTTGTGGGTGGGGCAGAGCATCTGCTTCGCCTGGCGGTAGCTCGTTCTGTGCAGGCCGTGGAGGATTCTCCGGACATGCGGGCTCATGAGCATTTGCAGCGGCTGTGCAGCGGTGTTGCGGTCTCTCTTTACCAGCAGGACCAGGTGACCAATTTGTTCAACCGGGCGGCTGTTGAGTATAATGCCGCTTTGGCGCAGCCGGCAGCCCGCTTGCTGGCGCCGATTTTCGGGTTCAGCAGGGCAGATCCTCTCAGTTTTTCAGACACGCAAAGCCCCCGCAGCTCCTGAGAGGTGCTGCGGGGGGCGAAAGTTCAAAACGCTGATTCTATCTTAATCAGTCCTGGGGAATTTCGCCGTCCGGGTAAATGAGTTCCTTCGGGGCCGGGGCAATGGACTTGATTGTCATCATCACCGGAGTGCCGCCTATTTCAAGCGGCAGGCGCAGCTTGTCGCCTACGCTGTGACCGATGAGCTTGGCGCCCAGCCTGGAGCTGTAGGCCACGATGTTTTCCTCCGGCACGGAGTCCCAGGCGCCCAGGATTGTGTAGACCACCGTGTGGTTCTTGGGAGCGGAGAACGTCACCTGGGTACCCATGCCCGTGGTGCTGCAATCCACGTTGGCAAAGTCGGTCGGGTCGGCCTGAGCCAGCAGGCGGGAGAGTTCCTCGCTGCGGCGCAGCAGCACACGCTGCGTGGCCTTGGCATCCTGGTAACCACCGTTTTCGCGAAGATCGCCCTCTGCGCGGGTGATTTCCAGGTCGTGCTTGTTCTTGGGCATGCGCACGTTGATGATGTCTTCCAGCTCTGCTTTGCGGGCGGCATAGGAACGCAGCGATACGAACATGGTCTGCTTCTCCTTGCCACTGCGGCGGGTGAGGGCAATCTCCTGCAGAGAGGGGTGCACCTTCATCATGTTGGCCAGCAGCAGGTTGCGATCCAGATCCGGCAGAACGGAAGAATCATACAGGGACTTGGCAAAGGGGCGGGCTTCCAGTTCGGAAAGGCCGCTCACCAGGTCGGGCGCCAGATCCTTGTCGTCCAGCAGCAGGTTGCGCAGACGCAGAGCCTTGTTGGGGCCACCTTCTGAGCTGTCGCGTTCGATGGCGCTCATGATGGCGGCACCCAGCGGCATGAGGTTCTTGTTCACCAATTCGGCGGCCACACCCTTGCGCTCCTTGCAGATCCATATAAGCACATCCGGGCTCAGGCTCTGGCGGGAGATGCCGTTGGACAGATCGGTGAAGAGCTGCTCCCTGGCGCCCTTGGAAATGATGAACTCGGCAGCGGGGCCGGTCACCTTGGCTCCACCGAAAAGGAAAATGTTGGTGGCGTAGGGCAGCCAGCTGTCGCCCATAGCCTCAGGCAGGGCGGCATACACCTCGTTCTGGCGGGCTGCGGAAAGTTCGCCGATGTAGCCCACCAGTTCCTGGGAGGTGATGCTCTTGATCTTGTCGGCCATGGTGGTCACATTCTCCACACCGGCAGCGGTGAGGGCCGCATTCATGGCTTCCTTCTCCTCAGGTGTGGAGGCTACGGCTTCCAGCACATCATCGCGGATGATGATGAGCTCCAGCACATGCTGGGGTTCCGTGAAACCGCGGGCGATATCTTCCTCCATGGATTTCACCAGCCTGGCTACCAGGTCATACTCGCCCTTGAGCACTTCCAGACGAGCCTGATCCAGTATGCGTACGCAGGATTCGAGGGAGACGGCATCGGTATAGTCGGCCAGTAGTGCTTCGGCGGCAGATGTGGCCTTGCGCAGCACGATGGCCTCGCCGCGCTTGGTGGGCAGGCGGAAGCCGGGGTTATCGCGCATGGCAGCGCGGGCTTTCTCCCACCAGTTCTTCCAGTCGGCGGCGGCAATCACGCGGTCGCTGAGGAATTTTTCCAGATCCTCGGGCTGCATGGGCAGCACATCGTTGATGCCCTCGCGCAGGGAAATGTTGCAGGTCAGTACCATGCGGATGAAATCCAGCATGGTGTCCTTACCCGTTGCCTGCTTGGTGCAACCTTCGGGGTCGTCGAAGCAGGTGATGAGGAAATGCCCTGCGGGAATGGGGGTGAGCTGATTGAATGCGAGCTTGAGACCAAAGACTTTGCCCTGGTTGCCCTTCTCGAAATCAATCTTAATCTTGCTTTTGGCCAGGGACCAGGCGGCAACCTTGCCCACGCCCAGATCCTGGTGCATTACATATTTACCGGGAGAAAACTGATTCAGACGAGCTGCAAAGTCAGCCGGAATCTTTCCGGAAGATACAAATTTTTCAAGGTCGGCATGCATACGTGAGTGCCATGATATCATATCTTTCGTCAAGGTCAATCCCTGACAGTGATTTTTTTAATTTTTTTTGAATAAAAAAGCCCCCGGCCAAAACTGAGCCGGGGGGGATTTATTCGCCTCTTACCGTGGTTGTGTACCGTTTGACGAATCCGAGGTAACTGGTCGACGCTTTGGTGACAGAACTGACCTGAGAGATGCCGCCGTTCTGCTGCGCACGTTCAACGGAGGAATCACCCGTATCCCAGAGCCACAACCAGGTGGTGGATGTAGCCACGCCGACGCGAGTGGGAATGGGACCCGCCAAAGAATCCGGCATGTCAGTGTTTCGCACCGGTTGCAGCAGGCAGGAGGTGCTGCAGAGCATGGGCAGAACCAGTAGGAGACGCTTCATTGCGGGGATTGGAGGAGTTTCAGAATAGCGGGATCCGTGCAGACTTTGGCTGCATCCCCGGCACCGGTCGCACCGGCTTTGAGCAGCAGCTTTACTGTTTCTGCGTGCCCATTGTGCGCGGCCTGCATCAGCGGTGTCCAGTCGTCCTCATCCTTGGCGTTGACATCCGCTCCGGCTGCCAGCAGGGACTTGACAATGGCTGTGTGCCCGTTGATAGCGGCTACGATGAGCGGGGTCCAGCCGGAGTCAGATTGTGGATCCCGCTGGGCACCGGCGGCCAGCAGGGTGTCCACCGTCTTTTTATCTTCACTCATCACGGCGTAGGTGAGGGCCGTTTCCTTGTCTTTACTGCGCACTTCCTTGCGTGCGCCGGCTTCAAGCAGAACCTTGACTGCATCTGCTTTACCGGCCTCTGCAGCGTGCGAGAGCGGTGTGCGCCAGCGGCGGCCTCGTGTCTCGATGTTGGCACCGGCGGCTATGAGGGCTTTGAGGGTTTCCAGTTCGCCTTCCTTGGCAGCATGGGCGAGCGCGGTGAGCCCCGCCTTGTCTTTGGCTTCCATGTCGGCCTTGTTCAGCAGCAGTGCCTGCAGGGTTTCCACATGACCATTGGCCGCAGCGTAAATCAGGGCGGTGGCACCATCGCCATCTTTCTCGCGGATGCTCTTCGGGTTGTCTTTGAGGAAAGCCAGCACGTGAGCCGTGTCGCCATTGGCGGCGGCATCCAGAATATCGCGGGCCTGTTCACCGCCTTCTGCCACCACGATGTGACCACCGGGGAGCAATTCCATCACGTCCGTGTTCCCCTGGGCTTTGGCATAATCCAGCGCAGTGTTGCCCTTTTTATCCTTGGCTTCGGCATTTACCTTGGCTTCCATCAGCACTCGCACCACCTCCTCGTGGCCGTTGAAGGCGGCTGTCATGAGCGCGGTGTCACCCGTGGGGAGTGTGGCTTCTTTATCTGCCCCGGCGTTCAGCAGCGCCGCGACCACATCATCATGCCCCTTGGCGGCAGCCACCAGCAGCGGCGTTTCCCCTGTGCGCAACTTGGCTTCCAAATCAGCCTTGGCGCCGATGAGGAGATTCACGGTTTCGATATCGCCATTGGCTGCGGCGAAGTGCAGGGCGCTTTCACCGGCATAGCTGCGGGTGGTGGGCGAGGCTCCGGCCTCCAGCAGCACTTTGGCGGTTTCGGAGAATCCGCCCGCTGCTGCCATGAGCAGGGGGGTGCCACCTTCTTTCATGCGGGCTTCCTTGTTCGCCCCGGCGGCGAGGAAAAGTTGCACCATGGCGGTCTGTCCGGAGCCGGCTGAGTGCAGCAGCGGGGTCCAGCCGTTCTTATCGCGCGGGTTCAGGTAGGCCTTGGCGTTAATCAGGCCCCGTGCCACTTCCACATGCCCGCTCCGGGTGGAAAGATACAGAGCCGTCTCACCCGTGGGCAGGGCTGCATTCACATCTGCCCCTGCGGCAATGAGCGCGTTCACGATGTCGAGATGTCCATTGAACGCTGCAAACATGAGCGCCGTTTCACCCAACGGACTGGTGCGCTCCATATCGGCCCTGGCGGTCAGCAGCTCCTGCACTACGCTTGTGTGCCCATTCGTTGCGGCTGCCATGAGCGGCGTTACTCCGTTTGTATCACTCACATTCAGCAGGGCGGGAGAGCTTTGCAGCAGAGCCTGTACCTTTTTCAGATCCCCTTTTGCGGCGGCCTGAATTAATTCCGGCGAGGCCGTGGCCTGGGTAGTCGCAGCGGGCGTATCGGCAGGAACGGCTGCTGCAGGTGCCACCAGCAGCGGCAGACCTGCTGCAATGAGAAGCTGGGAAATGCGAGTAGAATACTTCATGAAATGAGACTTCTTATATTATTTTCTATGATACTCCTTCCCCCGCGGTGCATCAAGTAAAAAAGCCCTTTTTCTGCAGAACGGATAAGAAAAATGGTTAAATCAGCCCAAAATCAGTCGGATGAGATGTTCCATATCTGTTTTGGAGAATCGCTGATCCAGCGGAAGCGGCAGCAAACGGCGCGCCAGCCGGTTCTCAGCCGAAGCGGCATCGGTTTCCTCGATGACCTCCGGCCAATAGAGGGGCAGGGCTATACCTGCCTCGATGAGGGAATCCCTCAGCCCGGGAATGCCGCTTACCAGAGGGTAGCACATGGGTGCATGCTCCGGGGTGTCCGGCAGCTGCAGGTGGTTGATTCCGCCCAGTGCGGCGTGGAGTGTGGCATAATTTTCAAGTCGACGGGCAGCTCCGGTGTTGAAATCAATGCTGCGGAGAAGCCGCCGCGTGAGCGGGCTCATGAGGAGCGGGGGTGCAGAGAGGGCCCGCTCAGCGGCTTCACTGGCAGGCAGGGCTGCCTCGGCCCCGCGTTCCAGCCGCTCCAGCAGGTAAAGGCAGCTCGTTGAGCTCCGGCTTTCTTCTTCCGGCAGATGCACCAGGGGAAAAGGTGCGCAGGCCACTCCGCCATCCGCCACACCGCAGAACTTGCGCGGGCTGTAGAAAGTGGGCACTCCCGGAAGCGGGGGTGAGTACAGGGCGGTGGTGGCATCCACCACGCAGCGCCCCGGTATTTGTGCGGCCACAGCAGCAAGCCTGCTGAACCCGAAATAATTGACCAGCAGCACCAGTTCGTTTTCTCCCACTTCCGGCAGAATGGGCGTGAGTTGCTCCGTGCAGTGGTAGCGTTTCACCGGAATCCCCAGGCGGGCGGGTGCTTCCAGCACCGTGTCGCAGATGAATTGCGGCACCCGGATGCAGTCCGGCCTGGGCATGTTGCGCAGCAGGCATTCAAATGCGGCCCGTCCGCTGCTCAGATAGGCGCAGCCCGGCCCCTCCGCATACGGAAAGTTTCCGTATTCCGGCAGTTCCAGGCCGAAGAATCCCCCCATCATGTCCTGCATACGCGGGGTATTCTACTCTTTGCGGGCTGGTGCGTCCAGTAAAAATATGTTGCCATTGACATTGTGATAAGGCATACTGAGCGCATGCGCGTATTTGTGTTCAGCTTCTTTCTCCTTGCCCTGGCCTCCTGTCGGCAGGTTGTGGATGCTGTGAACATGAAGCAGCTGGCCCCGGAGCTCGTGGAGTACGGCAAGGGGGCGGATGCCTGGTATGAATACATGCCGGAGTACGCCCCGTATTTCTGCCTGAAAACGCGCTATGCCATTGTGTACACCGACCCGCAGATGCAGCTGGGATACTGGCGCCTGCGGCATCCGCTGCCGCCGCACCGTGTGATGATGGAAGCCCGCGGCGATACCCTCATCCTGCACCGCAGTTTCGTGTGGGATGGCGTGAGCTTCGGCCGCACCGAGCCGCGGGAGCTGATGCCCAGTCTGCTGCACGATGCGCTCTACTATGCTTTGCAGGGGAATGCTCCTTTCACCCGCCGCGAGGCTGACCTGGCTTTCCTTCGCGCCTGCCGCCGCTACAACTGCTCCGGTAAATACACCTCCTACCTCAGCGTGCGCGCTCTCGGCGGCTTCTTCGGCAAGCCGGAGGGGACTATCGCCCCCATCGTGGAAGTGACTTCGCCCACCACGCCGCCGGCGCCGCTGGAGCCATAAGTCCGAGCCGCAGGCGAGGATATCGTCTTGCGTAGCAAGATATCGTCTGCTCGAAGAGCAGATATCGTCCGCGAAGCGGATATCGTTTCCGATGGAGTGTGGGTTTGTTACTTCCCAATGAATGGGGAGCGCAAGGCTTTGGATGAAAGGGGAACGATATCCTGACCTGCGGTCAGGACGATATCCGCGAGCCGGTGCTCGCGGACTTAATCAGGAAGGCAAGAGACGCACCACTCTGTCGGCACGGGTGATGGTGCCGGTGTTTTCCTTGGAGCCGGATGACCAATAAACCGCCGCGTCTTTTCGTCTGATTGGCGAAATATAGCGAGTGCGCAGCAGAGTGGTATCCCGATGCCCCATTTCGAGTTGCAATTCAGCTAAGTTGCGGAAATGGGCAGCGTGATAACTGGCAAAGGTGTGTCGGCATGCATCTGCTTGCCAATGGGTGAAACCTGCTGCTTGTCTCAGGGCTTTCCATCGCTCGCTCCAGTTTTCCGGAACTATCCTGGTGGAGTTGCTTGGTGTAATATTCCGGAGT
>CAZTAX010000050.1:0-8459 GCA_964611765.1 uncultured Akkermansia sp.
AGAGCTTGTCGGCCACCTTGAACTTCTTGGCAGCGGTCACGGAGTCGCCACCACCCACGATGGAGATGCAGTCGCTCTCAGCGAGGCACTCGGCCACGGCCTTGGTGCCCTTGGAGAAAGAGTCGAGCTCGAACACGCCCATGGGGCCGTTCCAGAGCACGGTCTTGGCGCCCTTGATGATGGAGCAGATTTCCTCGATGGCCTTGTCGCCGATGTCGATGCCCATGCCGCCTTCGGGCACTTCGCCGCCCTCAGCCCAGGGGGCGGTGCAGAAGGTCTCGGCGCCCTCCTCGAACTTGAAGGAGTAGCGGGTGTCGGCGGGCAGCACGAAGGTCACGCCCTTGGCCTTGGCGTCGGCCAGAATTTCGTTGGCCAGGTCGAGCTTGTCAGCCTCAATCTTGGAGTTGCCTACGTTCTTGCCCTGGGCAGCCAGGAAGGTGTTGGCCATGGCACCACCGATGATGAAGGTCTGGCTCTTCTCCATGAGCTTGGAGAGCACCTGAATCTTGTCGGACACCTTGGCACCGCCCATGATCACCACGAAGGGCTGCTCGGGGGTCTCAAGCTTGCCTTCGAGGTACTCGAGCTCGTGCTCGATGAGGAAGCCCATGGCGGACTTCTCGGCGAAGTGGGTCACACCCTCGGTGGAGGCGTGGGCGCGGTGGGCAGAGCCGAAAGCATCGTTCACATACAGGGTGGCGTTGCCGAGCAGAGCCTTGGCGAACTCGGGGTCGTTCTTCTTTTCCTTCTTGTCGAAGCGCACGTTGTCCAGCAGCATCACGTCGCCATCCTTCAGAGCGGCGCGGGCTGCAGTGGCGGCCTCACCGATGGTCTCGGGAACGAAGGCAACAGGCTTGCCCAGGTGGCCGGAAAGGCACTCGGCAGCTGCGGCCAGGGAGAACTCAGCCTGGTAGCCGGTACCCTCGGGGCGGCCCAGGTGGGAGCAGAGAACGAGGCGGGCTCCGTTCTCGAGCAGGTACTTGATGGTGGGCAGAGCAGCCACGATGCGGGCATCGTTGGTAATCTTGCCGTCCTTCATGGGCACGTTGAAGTCAACGCGCATGAGCACTTCCTTGCCGGCGACATCAAGGTCGCGTACAGTGAGTTTAGCCATAGTTACTATTAGTTATGTGGTTGAAGTTTTTTGGGATAATTGCGGATTGCAATATCTCGTGCGGCGTATTTTAGCGGAAAATCCCCGATATTCAAGGCTAAATGCGTATTTTGTCAGGAAAAATAGATGAAATTGGCTTGCCAACGTAATTTATTGTGCTAGAGTATGAGACAATATGGGTGGCAAATACCGTAAAAAGAAAGATGTGGAAATGACGCTGCGGAAGCATTCGCGCCCGCAGCAGCGTGCAGTGCGCCGGGTGGCCGTTTCGGCCATCTGGGTGATGCTGGCGGTGGTGGTGGCAGCACTGCCCATAGCCTCGTGGGTGCGGCTGTGGCAGGCCGGGGAGCAGGTGAACTGGGTGCCGGCGCTTCTGGGAACGGCTTTCATGTTGCTGGTGAGTCTGCTGTGCATGCGAACGGCCTACCGTCGGATGCACAGCCACCGTTAGACGCTTTTTGCTAATATATTTTGAATTGCATGCAGGGGGAGACGCATCTGCCCTGCATGCGCGCATTGGCAAAGCAAGCGGGAGAAACGCTGAAAGGGCTGTTTGAGTTCTGCTGGAATTATCTGGGCAGCCTGGCGGCCATGTGCCTGCTGGCGGCGGTGCTGGGGTTGGGGATATATCACACCTTGCTGCCGGAATCGGCTGCTTCCTGCCGGTGCTATGCCGGGGTGTTGAACACAGCCGGAGCCGAGCCGCCGGATGGAGTACTGCCCCTGGGGAATGGCGAGGTGCGAGGGGTGCCGCATGTGCGGCTGGAGTATGATGACGCCGGCCGTGTGAGTTGCATGAAATCGGTAGATGAGCGGGGGCAGCTTGTGGCCTTACCCGGCAGCCGCGTGGCGGAGCAGCAGCTGCATTATGATGAGTCCGGCCGCCTGGCGCGCAAAGAGAACCGGGATGCCTCCGGTGCCCCGGCAGAGGATGCGCACGGCGTGGCTCAGCGCCTCTTTGAGCGCGATGCTGCCGGTCGCGTGGTGCGCACGGAGTTCCGGAACGCTGCAGGAGCACGGGTGACCCCGCGTTACCCCGGCTATGCGGAGAGCCGCGTGAGCTTTGACACGCAGGGGCGCCCGTTGCGTGTGGAGTATCTGGATGCCGCCGGGGTGCCGGTGCAGAATGCCGCGGGTGAGGAGGTGGTAGAGTACCACTACGGCGAGGATGGCAGCATGCGCCGCTCCAATTTTGTGGGAGGGCGGCTGGCGGACAATTATGCCGGTATTGCGCAGGAGACGCTGCGCCCATGTGAGCAGGGAACCTGCCGCGAGTGGCGGAATAGGGAAGGCAAGCCCGTGGTTCACCCTGCTGTAGGGGCTGCCGCTTTGCATCACGATATTGCAGCTCAGAGCGGGCTGGAACGTCGCCGGTTCATGGATGCGACAGGTTCCTCCTGCGAGACTTCGCGTGCGTGTGCGGAGCATCTGGTGCGCCATGGCAGCAGCGGGAAGCCGGAGTGGGAATGTTTCAGCGGTGCAGATGGTCTGCCGGTCAATCATCCGGCGCTGGGATATGCGGAGCGCATCTGCGTGTATTCACCGGATGGCCGGCTGGAGCGTGAGTATTTCTGGAATGAGCGAGGCATGCCCGCGGAGATAAGCGAACGCCGGCATGTGGATACCCATGACGGCGCGTATTCGCTTTCTCTGCACTCTGACGGCTCCACCCGTGTGCAGCCGGAGTGAGCTCTGCGAGCTTAATCGAAACTGTCTTCCTTCTCGGCGCCTTTGCGGTGGCCCACTGCGGCGAAGAGTTTGTCCCAGTACGGGAAGATATTGAAGAAGAGCCCGATGATGAGCCCGATGGTGGTGGCGCAGATAAGGGTGCCTTCTCGCACACCCACAATCTTGCCCAGGAAAATCAGGGAGAACACAACGGCAAACACCACCATGGCGCAGTCAAGCCCCACCTTCACGCGGCTGAACTTCAGCTTGAAGGTGCGGGAGAGCGCCACACAGAAGCCCTCTGCCGGCAGCGGCACCAGGTTGGCTTTCACGAAAGAGAAGATACCGAAGGCGCATACCACGCAAGCCAGCAGCGTGTAGCCCAGCTGGGCCAGGTAATCCGGCACCGGCAGCTGCTTCACGCAGGGCAGCAGCGCATCCACCATGGAACCCAGGGTGAAGGACATGACCACCTGCAGCAGCTGCACGGGATCATAGTTGCGGCGCAGCAGCACTATCTGCGAAAGAATGAGCAGCACATGCAGGCAGATGAGGGTGTTGCCCACGGTGAAGAAGGGATACATGGGCTCCAGCAGGGTGCTGGCGGCCAGAGCCGGGCTGGTAATGGCATCAGTGCCCAGGTCGGCCAGGATGGTCAGGTCGATGCCCAGGGCCAGCATGCACAGACCGAAGAAAGTAACAATGAGTCGGACAAGAATTTCCGGGAGAGTGTGTTTCAGGCGCATGGCCTTTTTTACCTTTTTCGTGGAGTCCGGTCAAGCTTTATTGTTGAAAAAGCGGCTCGGCTGGTGTAGGATAGCGCTATGAAATGCTCCCTGATTATGCTGGGTACCGGTAATGCGGCTGTGACGCGTTGCTACAACACATGCTTTGTTCTGAGGAATGGTTCGCAGTGTCTGCTGACAGATGGAGGAGGTGGTAATGGTGTGCTGGCCCGTCTGGAGCAGGCTCAGATTTCCTTGGATTCCATTCATGATATCTTTCTGACGCACACCCACACCGATCACATTTTCGGCGTTGTCTGGGTGGTGCGCATGATTGCCCAGGCCATGAATTCCGGTAAGTATGAAGGGGGGCTTCGCGTGTTCGGTCACGAGGAGGGCCTGCAGACGCTGGAGATGATTTGCCGCGCCACCCTGCCGGGCAAGGTTACGGCTCACTTCGGGCAGGATATCCTTTTCACCCCTCTGAAAGATGGCCAGTCATTCTCAGTGGCTGGTATGCCCGGGGTGGCCTTCGATATCGGTTCGACCAAGATAAAGCAGTTCGGCTACCGACTCATTCTGCCGGATGGACAGCGCTTCGTCTGTCTGGGGGATGAACCGTACAATACAAGAAATGAAGCTATGGCCCGCGCCGCCGACTGGCTGCTCTGCGAGGCTTTCTGTCTGTATGCCGATGCGGAAAAGTTCAAGCCTTACGAGAAGCACCACAGCACCGCGCTGGATGCCGGCCGCCTGGCTGCTTCTCTTTCCGTCAAGCACCTCGTGCTTTATCATACCGAAGACCTGACCCTGGCTAACCGCCGCACCGCCTACTCTGCTGAGGCTGCCGAACACTTCAACGGCACTATTCATGTGCCGAATGATGGCGAAATCCTCCTTCTGGAGTGATTTCTTAACTTTGCCTTATTTTTCAAAAATCCTGCAAATGGTTCATTTGCAGGATTTTCTATCGATAAATACCTCAAAATAGGCCATTCTGGCGGCGATGAAGCGTTGCTGCCGACCGGTTGCAGGGGGAATTTTCGCTCTCTCGGACGTAGTTCAGAGGCCGTTATTCCAGTATTGGGTGTTATAACACCGAGGTGGCTGATTCTTATGGGGTTTTATGGTTAATAATGCCTTGCTTTGTCGGGTTGTGTGTTTCTAAGGTATGAACAGTGAACGATATGCGACTATTTAGTATTCTGGTGTAAGTACACGAAAAAAATAAGGTCAAAATCCCTGAAATAGGCGAAAATTCCGGGGCGGATGAGGGGAATGGACACAAAAGTGAGAATCTGTATTGGAGACTTGCTCGGATAGGTGTTTTAGTGGGAATGGTAAGCGAATGGCTGTGCTGGCTGAAATGAGAATCAGCGCACGTTGAACGAAGTGATAACACAAAAAGCAGCAATCGAAAACGAAAATCTGAACACCGGGTGTAAGGCCACCCGAAATGATGTAAAAACAGGTCAAAAATGCTGAGTTTGATGCTCAAAAAACGAGGTGTTAGAACACCTGTTTTGTGCTGTGTGTCAGTACATCGGATTTGGGTTGCGGTGCGGGGTAGAGTGTGTTACTGTTGGGGCAACGAGATAAGTATCTGATATGGCACCAGTAAAGAGAGATGCAAGCAAGCGCCCGGTGACGTTCTGGCTGAATGCAGAACTTCACGCCAAGTTCACGCATTTGGTAAAGGAGCGCGGGGATAGTATGTCGGAGCTGCTCACGCGCTTCATAGAGGAAGTGACCAAGACCGTGCAGCTCACGCCGAAGGAAGCAGCAGAGCTGGATGAATGGTTCCGCAGCCGGGGGCTGCGCTGAGCGCATGTCAGGTGGAATTCTAGCATTTTCCTGCCCGCCATGTCAGACGAACAGAATCAGAGCGCACGCAAACCATCCTGGCTGAAGGTGAAACTGCCGAAGGGCAGGGTGTTCAAGGATGTGCAGCACCTCATCAAGGACAACGGTCTGGTGACCGTGTGTGAGGAAGCCATGTGCCCGAATCGCGGCGAATGCTGGAGCCACGGCACAGCCACCTTCATGGCCTGCGGTGACGTGTGCACCCGAGCCTGTGGCTTCTGCGCCACGCGCACGGCCAGGCCCAAGCCGCTTGACCCGGAGGAACCCCGCAAGATTGCCGAGAGCGTGGCGCACATGAAGCTGAATCATGCCGTGGTTACCATGGTCACGCGCGATGACCTGTCCGATGGCGGCGCCGCCCACATGTCAGAAATCATCTGCCGCATCCGTGAGCTGAGTCCCCAGACCGTGCTGGAGGTGCTCACCTCTGACTTCCGCGGCAACGAGGAGGCCCTGGCCATGGTCATGGATGCCGCCCCGCATATTTTCAACCACAACCTGGAAACAGTGGAGCGCCTGTCGCCCATGGTGCGTTTCCGTGCCAGGTACCGCCTGTCGCTGCACATGCTGAAGCGTGCGCTCGAGATGGCCCCCGGCCGCGTGGTGACCAAGAGCGGAATCATGCTCGGCCTGGGTGAGACCCGCCAGGAAATTGAGCGCACTATGGATGATCTGCGTGAGCATGGTGTAGCCGTGCTCACCATGGGGCAGTACCTGCGCCCCTCTCCCCGCCATCTGCCGGTCATCGACTACATCCGTCCGGAGGTGTTCGATGAGCTGCGCGAGGTCGCCCTCAGTAAGGGCTTCCGCCACGTGGCCAGCGGTCCGCTCATCCGCTCCTCGCACCACGATGCCGCCTTCCGCCCGGAGCTCGACATCATGGAGGCCATGAACGCGTATCTCGCGAGCAAGTAAACCACGGAAAGAATACTGTTTTTCTCAGCCGCGCAACTTCATCACAGTTGCGCGGCTTTCATTTTGAGTGTATTACATGATGAGTGTGAAAAACTGCTATGCTGTTGCAAAATTTCATGACCTTGGTTATCGGGGGCAGCTTTTGCTCTTAATTTTTTTGGGTAACGCGGTTTAGTCTTTTCCTTGGGGGCGAAGTTTGTTAAACTCTCCCTGTTATGATGCTGGAATTCTACAAGATGACCGCTGCCGACAGCGATTTCGTGGTGGTGGATAACCGGGATCTTGCGCTCAGCAGCGTGCTGAGCAAGGAGAATATCGCGGATGTCTGCAACCGTCGCTTCGGCGTGGGTGCCGAGGGTTTCATCGTTGTAGAACCGGCCCAGGGCAAGGCCGCGGCTCGTATAAGCTGCTACAATGCCGAGGGTTCAGAGACCGCGATGAATAACAGCGCAGCCCTCTGTTTTGCAGCCTTTGTGGATTTTCTGCTGGATGATGGCCGGAAAAAGCTGCGCTTCGAGACGAAGGATGGTCTGGTGAAGGTCACGGTGAATGATGATGACAGTGTGACTCTTCTGCTGTCCACCGGCGAATCTGTTACCGGCCATGCCTACATTGTGTTCCGGGGCGAGGTTATCATCTGCGAGGGGTAATTGCCGCCATGGTTCCTGCACCCATTCATCCGCTCGATACCAAAGGCCGCCCCATCATACTGGTGGGGATGATGGGCTGCGGCAAGACCACGGTGGGCAAGGCTCTGAGCAAGCGCACCGGTATGCCCCTGCTGGATACCGATGCCATCATCGAGGAACAGATAGGTAAACCCATTCCTGAGATTTTTGCCGAGCAGGGGGAGGCTCACTTTCGCACGCTGGAAACGGCGCTGCTGCGCTACCTGCTGTACAATCCCACGCCCAGCCCGTCCATTATTTCCACCGGCGGTGGCATTGTGGTGCGGCCGGAGAACCGCGAACTGCTGCGCAAGCTGGGGTTCACCGTGTGGCTGAATGTCTCCATCAACGCGCTGCTCGCCCGCACCGCCAAAAGCACCAACCGCCCGCTGCTCCAGAATACAGACCGCCGCGCCGTTTTCGAACGCCTGGATTCCGAGCGCCGTGAGTTATACAAGCAGGCTGCTCACTTCTGGCTCGAAGCCTCCTGCATGGATGTGAACACTGTGGCTGTGAATGTCTGCAACGAGGCTGAAAAGTTCTTCGCGGCCTTCCGATGACTGGTTATTCAGTCTCCGCGCGGAAAATCACTTTGAAATGCAGCTTTTTCTGCACTGGGTACTGCCTGACCTCGTACCTGACGCTTGCGCCGGAGCCTTGGCTTTTGCTGACCTCGAACAATTGATTTCCGGCGTCATATTTCCACTGCACGGGGCATCTGTCGGGAGGGCGTCTCCCAGCCGCAGCGGCTACCACCACGGTATTGTTCGCGAGGTCGAATACACACATGGCGGGAGTCTCGTCGGTGCCGGTATTGGTCAGGGCGATGAAGTTGTCCGAGCAAAAGCCCTTTGTGAATTGAAACGGGCTCTCAAAGCAGACGCTTTCCTGCGTGTGCGTCTGCCCATCAGTCCGGCAGATGCGTATCTCGTATTCGTCATCTCCTTTCTGTACCTTTCTTTCGATACATGCCACGGTGTGCGTACCATCGGAAATCATGCGCAGTGGAACGGCAATGCCCTCGGCCAGACAGAGATGACTAGCAACGCAGACCTGTATCAAGATGAAACGCTTCATGTCTCGTTAGACTCTGCTTGCTCTGTCGTGTTTAAAGTTAATCAGCACCGGGGGGAGGAATGAGTTCTTTCCGACAGAAATTTTCTCAACCCACATTAGTTGCTTGACTCGAAACCCGATTTTGTGATAGGATTAGGGCATAGAATCACGTATTTTTAGTAAGAATTTTTAAAGATATGAAACCCGCAACATTCAACTGCACCGTACTGCGCGACGGCCACCAGTCTCTGGCTGCCACCCGCATGTCCACCGAGCAGATGCTCGAAATCGCTCCCATCCTGGATACCATGGGCTTCTCCGCTCTGGAAACCTGGGGTGGCGCTTCCATCGACTCCGGACTCCGTTTCCTGGGCGAACATCCGTTCGACCGTCTGGACACGCTCAAGAAGCTGGCTCCCAAGACCCCGCACATGATGCTGCTGCGCGGCC
>CAZTAX010000050.1:8469-12746 GCA_964611765.1 uncultured Akkermansia sp.
AGAACCTCGTGGGCTACACCCACTACGCCGATGACGTGGTGGAAGCCTTCGTGAAGCTCAGCGCCAAGCACGGTATGAATATCTTCCGTATCTTCGACTGCCTGAACGACCCGCAGAACATGCGCACCTCCATCAAGGCCGCCAAGGAAGCCGGTGCCCAGGCTCACGGCACCATCTGTTACACCACCTCCCCGGTGCATAACCTGGAGTACTTCTCCAAGCTGGCCAAGGAAATCGCCGATATGGGTGCCGATGCCATCGTCATCAAGGATATGGCCGGTCTGATTCCCCCGGCAGAGACCGCCGCTCTGACCAAGGCTATCAAGGATGCCACCAACCTTCCCGTGTGGATTCACACCCACGAGACTGCCGGTCTCGGCTCCGCCACCTACGTGGCCGGTATCAATGCCGGTGCTGATGCTGTGGACGTGTCCATCGCGCCCTTTGCGAACGGTACCGGTCAGCCGGACTGCATGCGCATGCTCGCCCTCATGAATGGCTACGAGCGCGCTCCGAAGCTCGAGGACGAGGCCGACTTCAAGAAGAAGCTCTCCGAAATCTCGGCCATGCTCCAGCCGGTGTACGACAGCCTCTCCCGCTTCACCAGCCACGCCAACGAAATCGTGAACAGCGATACGCTGCGCTACCAGGTGC
This sequence comes from uncultured Akkermansia sp., assembly GCA_964611765.1. GTDB lineage: Bacteria > Verrucomicrobiota > Verrucomicrobiia > Verrucomicrobiales > Akkermansiaceae > Akkermansia. Next base: position 9,124 of record CAZTAX010000050.1, read on the forward strand.
CCGGCGGCATGCTTTCCAACTTCCGCAGCCAGCTGAAGGAAATGAACATGACCGACAAGTTCGAGGAAGTGTTCGCCGAAATTCCCGTGGTGCGTGAGGCTCTGGGCTGGATTCCGCTGGTGACCCCCACCTCCCAGATTGTGGGTGTGCAGGCCATGATGAACGTGAAGTTCGGCCGCTGGAAGAATATCACCCCGCAGTGCGCCGACGTGGCCCTGGGCTACTATGGTCGCACCCCCGCCCCCGTGGATCCCGAGCTGCAGGCCCTCTGCGCCAAGAAGATGGGCAAGGAGCCCATCACCTGCCGCCCCGCCGACCTCATCAAGCCCGGCATGCAGGATCTGCGCGACAAGCTCGCCGCCAAGGGGATGCCTGCCACCGATGAGAACTGCGTCATCTACTGCATGTTCCCGCAGCAGCTGGAGGACTACTACGCCGGCAAGAAGCCCGAGCCGCCCACCACTCCCAAGCAGGAGAACTTCGGCGCCCCCGCCGCCCTCTCCACCGTGGGTGTGGCTGCCGCCATTTCCGGCCGCAACATGAAGCTCAACATCTTGGGCCGCGAGTACGATGTGACCATCGAGGAGAAGTAATTCCTCCATCGGTATACATCCCCGCATCATTTCAACGCTGCGATTCCTACCCGGAATCGCAGCGTTTGCGTTGACGGGAGGATGCTTTTTGGCTGGCGAGGGTGTGTTCAGACTTGAAAAACAGTCGCATTGGGAGTAGACTCAGGGCATGAGCACGCTTCATTGCCCGAGTCTGTATCAGTATACGCGCCGTCTCACCCGCGAGGTGATGGTGGGGAATGTGGGAGTTGGCGGTACCAACCCCATCCGCATCCAATCCATGCTGACCAGCGATACGCTGGATACTGCCGGCTGCGTGCGCGAATCGCTGGCGCTGGTCGAGGCCGGCTGCGAAATTATCCGCCTGACTGCGCAGACCAAGGTGTATGCCGCTAACCTGGAGAATATTTCCCGCGAGCTGCGTGCCGCCGGGTGCAACGTGCCGCTGGTGGCCGATATCCATTTCAAGCCGGATGCCGCCATGGAGGCCGCCAAGTGGGTGGAGAAAATCCGCGTGAATCCCGGCAATTTCGTGGATAAGAAGAAGTTTGTGGAGCGTGATTACACGGATTACGAATACGAGGAGGAAATCGAGAAAATCCGCACGGCGTTCACCCCGCTGGTGCTCTTCTGCAAGGAACATGGTCGCGCCATGCGTCTGGGGGCCAATCATGGCTCTCTGTCCGACCGCATCCTGAACCGCTATGGCGACACGCCCGATGGCATGGTGGAAAGCGCGCTGGAGTTTGCCCGCATTGCCCGTGAACTGGATTACCACCAGCTGGTGTTCTCCATGAAATCCTCCAATGTGAAAGTGATGATTCAGGCCTACCGTCTGCTGGTGAAGCGCCTGGCCGAGGATGGACTCGACTGGAACTACCCCATCCACCTGGGCGTGACCGAGGCCGGCGAGGGCGAGGATGCCCGAATCAAGAGCGCTACGGGCGTGGGTTCCCTGCTGACCGATGGTATCGGCGATACCCTGCGCGTCTCTCTGACCGAGGATCCGGTGTATGAGATTGCCCCCGGCTTCGAACTGGCTGCCCCCTACCAGCCCGGTGTGGTGCTGCCCGCTGCTCCGCTTACCGTGGAGGCTCCGGATGCCTTCAATCCTTTTGAATTCCACAAGCGCAAGGCCGAGGTCATCACCCGCGGTGGTGTGACCCTGGGCTGGAATGAACCCGTGCGCGTGGTGCTGCCGGAAGCCGCCTGCAAGGCGCTTGACCCCGCCGTGATGAAGGACTTTATGCCGGAAATCTCGTATGAGGACTCCGCCCCGGTGGAGATTGACCCGCGCGATGCCGCCGCCACCGCCGCTCTGGCTGATGCACCCGCCACGCTGGTCACGGTGAAGGACGAAATCGACATGCCGGTGGTGCAGGCTTTCCGTCTGCTGGCTGCCGTCATCCCGACCCGCCACAGTATCCTGCTGAAAGATACCCTTTGCAACGGTCTGGATTCCCTTTCTGCCCCCATGGCGGGTGGTGTGAATGCCGGTGCGCTGCTTTGCGACGGCATCGGCAACGCCGTGCTCGTGCGCCGCGAGTCCGACCCCGACAAGGCTGCCCGCCTGGGCTTCAACATCCTGCAGGCTGCCGGGGTGCGACTGAGCAAGACGGAATACGTCTCCTGCCCGTCCTGTGGACGCACGCACTACAACATTCAGGAAGCCGCCGCCCGCATCCGCGAGGCCACCGGCCACCTCAAGGGTGTGAAGATTGCCATCATGGGCTGCATTGTGAACGGCCCCGGCGAAATGAGCGATGCCGACTTCGGCTATGTAGGCGGCGCCCCGAACAAGATTAACCTCTATGTGGGCCACAACCCCGTGGTCATGAATATCCCGCAGGAGGAAGCCGTGCAGCACCTCGTGCAGTTGATTAAGAACCACGGACGTTGGGTTGAGCCTTAAGTCCGAGCGAAGCGAGGATATCGTCTTGCCGCAGGCAAGATATCGTCCGGCGCAGCTGGATATCGTTTTCCAATGGAGCAAAGATAAATATCCTCCCAATTCTTGGGAAACAACAATCCCCGCAAATCGGAAACGATATCCTGCCGACCCGGCAGGACGATATCCATGCGTTGCATGGACGATATCTGCCCCTGGCGGGGCAGACGATATCCGCGCCTCAGGGCGCGGACAGGACCGCAGCCACACCCTCGCCATACTCCTTGTGGCAGCGGAAGCAGTGCTCCAGGTGACGCTGACGGATGAACTCCGGCACGTCGGCCATGGCTCGGGCGGTGTTGTCGAAGAGCGCCTGGCGCTGCGCGGCATTCATGAGCAGGAAAAGGGCACGGGGCTGGGCGAAGTAGTCGTCATCGTCGTTGGCGTAGTCCCAGTGGCCGGAGTCGCCGCAGATATGCTGGGGCGGTTCCATGAACTGCGGCTGCTCCAGCCACTCGTGGTAGCTATTCGGCTCGTAGGTGAGGGTGTCGCCCAGGTTGCCATCCGTGCGCATCTGGCCGTCGCGGTGGAAGCTGTGGAAAGGGCAGCGCGGGCGGTTCACAGGGATGAGATGGTGATTCACCCCCAGCCGGTAGCGCTGCGCATCGCCATAGGCAAAGAGGCGCCCCTGCAGCATCTTATCCGGCGAGAAGCCGATGCCCGGCACCACCTGCGCGGGGTTGAAGGCGGCCTGCTCAACATCCGCAAAGTAGTTCTGCGGGTTGCGGTTCAGCACCATCTCGCCCACCTCGATGAGCGGGAAATCCCCATGCGGCCATACCTTGGTCAAATCAAAGGGATTGAAGGGGAAGGCGGCGGCCTCCGCATCGGTCATGACCTGGATGCAGAGCTTCCATTTCGGGTAGCGTCCCTGCTCGATGGCGCGGTAGAGGTCGGAGCCTGAGCTGTCGCGGTCGGCGGCAATGAGGGCGGCAGCCTGTGCATCCGTCAGGTTGCGGATACCCTGTTGGCACACCCAGTGGAACTTGCACCAGATGCGCTCGTTCTGCGCATTGATGAGCGAGAAGGTGTGACTGCCGAAGCCATGCATGTGGCGGAAGCCGTCCGGGCGGCGGGGATGAAATTCGGCATCTGGCTGGAGC
>CAZTAX010000051.1:0-12531 GCA_964611765.1 uncultured Akkermansia sp.
TTCCCGCAGAATCTAACTTAGATTTCAGGGAGACCGTTAATTATTCCAACGCGTGCTTTATTTGCTCCGGCAATTAAAGATTGATGTGTTATACGCGTTGGGGGGGGCAACAAATTTGAATTTGGCGGGCATTCGGTGAGCCGCAGGTGAACGGAATGCAAAACCCGTGAAACGGGCGAAAGATGAAAAGGGGTAAGCCCGCAACCAGGGTGGGCTTACCCCTGCCTGCCATCTTTCACCCACTACCGAGGGCTCAAAATTCAGCGGACGCTCCGTCCGCCGGCTGCTCGCCATTGTATATCAAATAGTTCAACACTGGCGGGAGAATGCCCGCAGAACATTTTACTTCGTAATTCGCAACTCGTAATTCGTAAATCCTCGTGTCCCAAATCATTGGGATACTCGTATGGCTTCACTGTGTCTGTATTCAAGATACAGCTTGAAAAACAGGTGTGGGTTGGGTAGAATGCGTGCGTGAAAGTCATAGCCATAGCGAACCAGAAAGGCGGGGTCGGCAAAACAACCACGGCGGTGAACCTGGCCGCAGCCCTGGCGGCCCGCGGCAAACGCGTGCTGCTCATTGATATGGATTCGCAGGCAAACGCCAGCACCATGCTGGGCGTGGAGGTGGAAAGCGAAGCGAGCCTGTACCCGGCGCTGATCGGGGAAGCCCTGCTGGAGGATCTCATCCGCCCCACAAAGCGGCGCAACCTTTCCATTGTGCCCGCACACGTGGATTTATCGGGCGTGGAGGTGGAGCTCACGCAGAACGAATCGCACCTCACCTGCATGTACGATGCCATGGCGGGACTGCGCGAAACGCAGTATTATGACTATGTGTTTCTGGACACACCGCCCTCGCTCGGCGTGCTGATGACCTCGGCCCTCTGCGCATGCGATGAAGTGATAACCCCGATGCAGTGCGAATTCCTGAGTCTGGAGGGTCTTTCCAAGATCCTCTTCGTGATGGAGCAGATCCGGGAGAACGGAGTGAACACCCGGCTCACGCACGAAGGCATCATCATGACCATGTACAACAACACCAAACTGGCCAACGAAGTGATACGCCAGGTGCAGATGGAACTGCCGGAGAAGTTGTACAAAAACCACATTCCCCGCTCGGTGCGCGTGGCTGAGGCCCCCAGTTTCGGGCGCACCATCATGGAGCACGACCGCTTCGGCTCTGCTTCCATGGCCTACCAAGCCGTGGCGCGCGAGTTCATTGCCCGCCACCGTTGATTATTTCCGGCCATGCTCAGCTGGATCTTCCCCGCTACCTGTGAACTTTGCGGTGAAAGCTCCGGGCAGAGCGTGTGCCCGGAGTGTCTGGCGCGGCTGCAGCGAATTCCGGCCCCCATCTGCCTGCACTGCGGGGCCCCCACCGCCGGCCAGCAGACCGACCCCGGGCGCTGCGAGAATTGCGCCGGCCAGCCGCGGTCATTTTCACTGGCCCGCCAGGCTCTGCGGCAGACGGATGAGGCCATGCAACTCATCCACTGCTTCAAATACCACCGCGGGATTCACCTGGCACGCCCGCTTGCCCTGCTCCTCAACGAATTGTGGGAGAAAACACCACACCTGAAAGAGCATAAGGACTGGGTGCTGGTGCCGGTCCCGGTCACCCCGGACAAATTGTACACCCGCGGATATAATCAGGCCGGTGAACTGGCCCGGCAACTGGCGCGGCTCCGCCACCTGCGCATGAGGGAACTGCTCATCCGCCGCGATACCGGCGTGCTCAGCCAGACGCGCCTCACCGCCTCTGCCCGCCGACTGAATGCGATGCGCGCTTACCGCTGCAAATGCCCATCCTTCTGCCTACGCACCCCCGTTTATCCCGCTCGCATCGTGCTGGTGGATGATGTGTTCACCACCGGTGCCACCGCCCGCGCCTGCGCCATCCAATTGAGCAAACTGCCCGGCATCCGCGAAGTTGCCGTGCTCAGCCTGGTCAGAATCGGCACTTAGGAACACGCTGCGGCGGAAAGACAAACAGGACTTTGAAGAACACCTCGGAATCAATAACCGCCACCCCGGCATCCGCATTCCCTTCCATAGCCCCACCTTGATAAATAATAGTCAATTCTCAACCGTCAATAGTCAATAGTCAATAGTCAATCGTCAATCGTCAATCGTCAATCGGCAGGAAATCCTGAATTCCCCTTGCTATTCCCTTGACTCTTCGGGCGGGCAGGAGTAAATTTACCAGAGAAGTATGGAGAAGGACAAGAAACTCGTGGATCTGGAGCAGAAGCCTATGGGGCGGCTGCTGGCAGAGTATTCACTGCCGGCCATCGTGGGTATGGCGGCCATGTCGTTCTACAACATCGTGGATTCCATCTACATCGGCCAGTGCTGCGGGGCCTACGCCATTACCGCCATGGGGCTGCTCTTCCCCATCATGAATCTGCTGGTGGCACTGGGAACCCTGGTGGGACTGGGTGGCGCGGCCACCACCTCCATCACACTGGGGCAGCAGGATTTTCCGAGGGCATTCCGGGTGCTGGGGCACTGCACCATCCTGGGGGTAGCACTGGGTGTGGTGTTCGGCTGGGTACCGCTGCTGTGGATGAACCCTATCCTGTACCTCTTCGGGGCAGATGCGGACACCGTGGGGCCGGCGCGGGAGTTTATGCTGGTGTTGCTGCTCAGCAGCCCGCTCACCTACTCATTCATGAACCTGAACCACGTGATGCGCGCCAGCGGCTACCCGTACAAAGCCATGTACAGCCTGCTCATCTCCATGGTGGTGAATATACTCTGCGCCCACCTCTTCATCTGGGTGCTGGGGTGGGGCATGACCGGTGCTGCACTGGCCACCACTGCCGGGCAGGCCGTGGGGCTGGTGTGGGTGCTGGCGCATTTCCTGAACCGCTGCAGCGTCATTCACTTCCGCGGCCGCATGTGGAAACTCTGCGGGCCCATCATGCGGCGCATCTTCCTGCTGGGGCTGCCGCCCAGTCTCATGAACCTCTGCGGCTGCCTCGTAGTCATCATCTTCAACACCCAGTTCCTGCGCTACGAAGGCCCCATGGGCGTGGGTGCCTTCAGCATCGTGAACCGCGTGCTGCTCGGCATTGCCATGGTGGTGGTCGGCATCGCCCAGGGCCTGCAGCCCATTGCGGGCTATAACCTCGGCATAGGCTACTACAGCCGCGTGCGCCGCGTATTCTACTACGCGGTCGGCTCCGCCTTCCTGCTCACCCTGCTCTGCTGGCTGGGCATCCAGCTCTACCCGGAGGCCGTGGTGCGCGCCTTCGTGAAAGAGCAGGATGCCAACTCCACCCAGCTCATCACCCTGGCCACACACGGCCTGCGCATCATGGGCCTGGCCTTCCCCCTGGTCGGCACCCAGATTATCATCGGCAACTTCTTCCAGAGCATCGGGCGACCGATTATGAGCGTGTTCCTGAACATCTCCCGCCAGTTCCTCGTGCTGGTGCCCTGCCTGCTGCTGCTGCCGCTCTGGTGGAGCGGCACCGGCATCTGGATCTCCCAGACGGTGGCAGATATCTTCTGCGCACTGCTCTCCTACCTCGTCATCTACCTCTTCTTCACCCGCATCTTCCACAAGAAAGACTCCAACCTCCCCCGGTAAAACGCACATGACCGACCGCATCCCCCTCCTCATCGCCACCCGCAACACACACAAAGCCAGCGAATTCGCCCGCATTCTGCCCCCGCAGTTCGAGCTGAAGACCCTGGCCGATTTCCCCGGCGCCCCCGACCCTGAGGAAACCGGCACCACCTTTGCCGCCAACGCCGCCATCAAAGCGGTGAGCATCTCCGCCATCTTCCCCGGCCTCGTCGTGTCGGACGACAGCGGCATCTGCGTCGATGCCCTCGGCGGCATGCCCGGCGTCTACTCCGCCCGCTATGCCGGCGCCCATGGCGATGACCAAGCCAACAACCGCAAAATGCTCGCCGAGCTCGCCACAAAGCCGGAAAGCGAAAAACCCTTCACCGCCCGCTATGTCTGCGCCATCTCCGTAGCCAGGGACGGCAAGGAACTTGCCTCCTTCATCGGCACCGTGGAAGGACAGATTACCCTGTCCCCCCGCGGCACCGGCGGCTTCGGGTACGACCCCCTCTTCATCCCCGCCGGCTATGACTGCACCATGGCCGAAATCTCCGCCGAAGAAAAAAACGCCATCTCCCACCGCGGCGAAGCCCTGCGCAAATTCGAGGCCTGGCTGCACACGTCCGCTGGCTGATAAGCCTGCGGACGGAAGCGCATGCAACGCGCACGCGCCTCCACATCAGCCCCTCCCTCCCACCTCGCCCATTAGAACGATTTTAAAGTAGGGTGATAAATCGGCTCAGAGGAGAAACGATATCTGCGCCTGTGGGCGCAGACGATATCCGCGGGCTTATCAGCCTGCGGACGTCGGGGTGGAGAGACGAGGGTATTTACGCGATCCTAATTATGGATCCAAGCTCATTTTGCGCTGGAAAAAAATCGGATAAGTGCTATAATACAAATGCGATATGGGTAAGTACACGCCGCCATTTCAACAGAATACTACAGTTATCAATCTACTGGCTGAGATATGTGAGCTTGTAGGGCGGGTGGAGGTTATGCATCGAGATATCATTTCAGTTCAACTGCGCAGGCAGAATCAAATCCGATCCATTCATTCATCTCTCCAAATTGAACAAAATACTCTGTCGCTGGAGCAAGTTACGGCCATCCTGAATGGTAAACGAGTCCTGGGGCCACCGCATGAAATCCGGGAAGTACAGAATGCGGCAGAAGCTTACGCACTCATGCAATCACTCAACCCACTTAGTGAGGATGACTTGCTGAAAGCTCACCGGATGATGATGAATAGCCTGGTAAAAGAAGCCGGACGTTTCAGGAGTGGAGGCGTGGGCGTAATGGCCGGGAATCAGGTCATTCATATGGCTCCCCCTGCGAATCTGGTCCCATGGCAGATAAAGGATTTGTTTGCATGGTATCAGGAATCTGATTTGCATCCATTGGTGAAAAGCTCCATATTTCACTATGAGTTTGAGTTTATTCACCCCTTTGCCGATGGCAATGGTCGCATGGGGCGGATGTGGCACACCCTGCTTTTGGCTCAGTGGAAATCATTCTTTGCATGGCTTCCTATTGAGGAACTGATAGCAAAACGTCAACATGAGTACTATAAAGCCTTGCAAATGGCCGATGCGGCATGCGATTGCACCTGTTTTGTCACCATGATGCTGGAGGTTATTCGTGATGTGCTGCAGGAAATGCCTCAGGCACCAGATGCGGCACCTGTTGACCGAATAAGTTCCGACCAAGCTCCGACTAAGTTATCACCAACCGACCAAGAGTTATTCAGCGAGTTGATAGCGGCATTAGGTTCTGATACACTCTCTGCCGCTCAGCTGATGGAGCGCATGGGGCTGGTACATCGACCCCATTTCCGCCAATTTTACCTTGTTCCGGCCTTGGAGAAAGGTATCATTGAACGTACGATACCGGACAAACCAAACAGCCCACGCCAACGTTACCGAGTTAGAAAATAAGGTGAATGACCTCGAAAAAAATGTATACAAATTCGGGGTCCTCTAAAAACTCAGAATGAAGCAATAAATTGGAATTGGGCGAGCCGCAGGCAAGCGGAACTCAGAGCCCGCGGAAGTGGGTGAAAGAGCGGTGGCTGTAACTCATTGCATCTGCTCTTTCACTCGCTTCGTGGGCTCATGCTTCCCAAACCTCGCTATAACATGGGACAAAGCGCCACAGTATGAACGATATCCTGACCTGCGGTCAGGACGCGTGTCGGGGCGCGAGACTTTAGTCCCGATTCCCAATTGGAGGCGGGAGGGTTGACGGTTGCGGGATTAGGAAACGATATCCACGCTGTGCGTGGACGATATCTGCGCCTGTGAGCGCAGACGATATCCGCGGGCTTATCAGCCCGCGGACGGAAGCCCCCGGCGGGCGGGGGCATATTATTCAGCAGTACTGGGTCAACACATATTGCAGGATGCCGCCAGCGCGGAAGTATTCTTTCTCGATGGGCGTGTCGAGGCGCACGATGAGGGGCAGTTCGAAGGGCTGGGCGCCGGTGGGCTGCACCAGCAGGGTGGCTGCGCTGCGCGGGGCCATATCGTTATTCAGGCCGATGATGGAGAAGCGCACGTCCTTGAGGTCCTTCACGCGGTCGTAATCGGCGGGGTTGGCGAAGTTGAGGGGGAGTACGCCCATGCCGATGAGGTTGCTGCGGTGGATGCGCTCGAAGCTCTTGGTGATGACGGCTTTCACGCCGAGCAGGTTGGTACCCTTGGCGGCCCAGTCGCGGCTGGAGCCCATGCCGTAGTCTTCACCGCCGATGATGATGGTGCTCACGCCGTCTTTCATGTAGGCCATGCCGGCATCGTAGATGAAGGTGGGGGTGCCGCAGGGGGCATCAATCGTGGTATCGGGTTCGCTCACGGAGCCGGGGCCGAAGTATAGGGTGTAGCCGCCTTCGACCCCTGCGGTGAGCAGGTTCTTGATGCGTACGTTAGCAAAGGTGCCACGGGCCATCACGAGGTCATTGCCGCGGCGGGAGCCGTAGGTGTTGAAGTCGCGGCGCTCCACTCCCTGGGCGCTCAGGAAGCGGCCGGCGGGGGCGGTGGGCTTGATGGCACCGGCCGGGGAGATGTGGTCGGTGGTCACGCTGTCGCCGAAGATGCCGAGCGGTCGGGCGTTCACGATGTCGGTGATATCGCCCTTGCGGCCGTCGAAGCCCTCGAAGAAGGGCGGGCGGTGAATATAGGTGGAAGCGGCATGCCAGGCGAAGGTGGCGCCGGTGGGGGCGCTCACGCCGTCCCACTCGGGCACGTGGCCGGCATAGCAGGCGGCATAGTCGGCCGGGTTGGCGGCTCTGGACTGGGCGGCGGCGATTTCCTCGCCCGTGGGCCAGATATCGCGCAGGTACACGGGGGAGCCATCGGCCGCGGTGCCCAGGGGCTCCTTCTCCATGTCGATATCCACACGACCGGCCAGGGCAAAGGCGATGACGAGCGGGGGCGACATGAGGAAGTTGGCCTTCACATGGGAGTGGATGCGGGCCTCGAAGTTGCGGTTGCCGGAGAGCACGGAGCAGGAAACGAGGTTATGGTCCACGACGGCCGCCTCCAGGGCGGAGTTGAGCGGGCCGCTGTTGCCAATGCAGGTGGTGCAGCCATAGCCGACGATGGAGAAGCCGATGCTGTCGAGCGCGGCGGTGAGGTCGTTGTTGGCAAAGTAGCGGGCGGCGATGCGGGAGCCGGGGGCGATGCTGGTCTTCACGTATGCCGGCACCTTCAGGCCCAGGGCGGCAGCTTTCTTAGCGAGCAGGCCGGCGGCGAGCATGAGACCGTCGTTGCTGGTGTTGGTGCAGCTGGTGATGGCAGCCACGAGGATGGAGCCGTCCGTGAGCTGCACGTCGTGCGTGGTGGCGGCGTCCGGGTTGCCGGCGTCGCCCCGCATGGTGACGGCCACGGGGGCGGTGCGCTGCTCCTGCCCATAGGTGCTGCGGCAGATTTCGGAGAACTGCTCCTTCAGCACGCTCAGGGGGATGCGATCCTGCGGGCGCTTGGGGCCAGCCACGGCGGGCACGATGGTGGAGAGGTCGAGCTCGAGCTCCACGCTGTAATCCAGCTCGCCCCGGCGGGGCATGCCGAAGAGTCCCTGGGCGCGGAAGTAGTTCTCGCAGGTGGTCACGTGTTCCTCGCTGCGGCCGGTGGTGCGCAGGTAGGCGGCGCTCACTTCGTCGAAGGGGAAGAAGCCCATAGTGGCGCCGTATTCGGGGGCCATGTTGGCCACGGTGGCGCGGTCCGGCAGGGAAAGGGAGGCGGCGCCCTCGCCGAAGAACTCCACAAACTTGCCCACCACACCGTGGGCGCGCAGCATCTGGGTCACGTGCAGCGCCAGGTCGGTGGCGGTCACGCCCTCGCGCAGCTTGCCGCTGAGGTGCACACCCACCACTTCCGGCACCAGGAAGGTGACCGGCTGGCCCAGCATGCCGGCTTCGGCCTCGATGCCGCCCACGCCCCAGGCCACGATGCCCAGGCCGTTAATCATGGTGGTGTGCGAGTCGGTGCCCACCAGGGAATCCGGGTAGTAAACGCCGGCGTTTTCCATGACGCCGCAGGCCAGGTATTCCAGGTTCACCTGGTGGACGATACCGGTGCTCGGCGGCACCACGGAGAAAGTCTTGAAGGCCTGCTGGCCCCACTTCAGGAACTCGTAGCGCTCGGTGTTGCGCTCGAATTCGCGGGTCAGGTTCTTCTGGTAGGCAGCGGGGAAACCGGCCCAGTCCACCTGCACGGAGTGGTCCACCACCAGATCCACCGGCACCAGCGGCTCCATATCGGCCGGGTTTTTGCCCAAGTCCTGCACGGCGGCGCGCATGGCGGCCAGATCCACCAGCAGGGGAACGCCCGTGAGATCCTGCAGGATAATGCGAGCCACGGTGAAGGGAATCTCATAGCTGCCGGGCTCCCTGGCGCTCCACCCGGCCAGGTTTTTCACGTCCTGCTCGGTCACCTTCAGGCCATCGCAGTTGCGCAGCAGGCTTTCCAGCACAATACGCAGCGATACCGGCATGCGCTTAATGCCCGGGAACCCCTGTTCCGCCAGCGCGGGAAGTGAATAATACCGACCGCTCCTGCCGCTGCCCGTGGTGAATGTCTGCACTGTGTTCATGGTCAATTTGGCGTTTTTTCGTGAATAAACCGCGGCAAGTATACACCATGAAAACAAAATTTCAAGCCAGTAATTCGCATTTTGAGCACTTTGTGCCGGAATTCGCACGCCGGAGGAGCGTTTATCTGGAATTATATGCAATTATATGCGCAGTGGCATATAATTGCATATAATTATATATAATCCCGCATCTTTTCTTTCCGTTTTTTGGTTTTTTAACAGTCAGAATCGGAAATTTTAACGATGAAATATATGCAATTATATGCAAATATATTTGACTTTGCATATAATTGCATATAAAATGCAGGCATGGACCCGATAATGAATCCTTTTTCCCCGGGCGCAGGCTGTCCGCCTCCTGCGTTGGTGGGGCGCGATAACGTGTTGGAACAGGCACGCATATTGTTTGGTCGCGTTATCCGGAAAAGAGCAGCCAAGAGCATGCTTCTCACGGGGCTCCGGGGGGTAGGTAAGACGGTTCTGCTCAGCAAAATGGAGGAGCTGGCCCGGAGAGAAGGGTATAAAACCATCAAATTCGAGGTGCAGGAGGATAAATCGTTAGTGGGTCTGCTTGTGCCGCAGTTAAAGAGTCTTCTCTATGAACTGGATACGGCAGCCGGAACAAACGCCGCAGTGCGGCGGGCTCTTTCGGCATTGCGTAATTTTATCAAAGTAATCAAGGTACATGTCAATCTCGGGGATATTGGGATTGGGGTTGAGGCCATACCGGGGCTGGCAGACAGCGGAGACATGGATGCCGACCTGCCGGCCCTGTTTCAGAGTGTGGCAGAGGCCGCACGCGCCAGAGATACGGGCATTGCACTGTTGATGGATGAAATGCAGCTGCTCAGCCCGTTGGAATTGAATGCGCTGATTCTGGCCATGCACCAGTTGCAGCAGACGCAGGCTCCCATGGTGCTTATCGGTGCCGGGCTTCCCACTTTGCCGCGCCTGGCCGGTGAAGCTAAGTCATACGCAGAACGTCTCTTTTCTTATCCAATCATAGACCAGTTGAATCGCGAGGAGAGTTTTCAGGCTTTGGAAAGTCCGGTTTTTCAGGAAGGTGCGGATTTTGAGCCCGGGGCTATGGCGGTTATCTACGAACGGACGAAAGGGTATCCCTATTTCCTGCAGGAATGGGGCGCTCAGACCTGGAATCTGGCGACGGGTAATAAAATCACTCTGGCGAACGTTATTCAGGCAGAGCCTTATGTGACTCGAAATCTGGATGATGACTTCTTCCGTGTGCGATATGACCGGCTTACGGATGGTGAAAAACGATTTATGCGGGCCATGGCTGAGTCGGAGAGCGAAGAATGCCGCATGGGAGATATCGCGCAGTTGCTGGGCGTGAAAAATACGGCGCTTTCGCTGACTCGTGCCAACCTGATAAGGAAAGGTATGATTTATAGCCCCCGACACGGGATTATCGACTATAGCGTCCCCTTATTCGGCGATTTTATGCGTCGGGTTATGCCTGAACTGCCAAAAAAGAAAGCCAGGTAATCCGGAATTATATGCAATTATATGCAGAATGGCATATAATTGCATATAATTACAGATTTTTCGGAGCTGATTACAAAAAAATGGGGAATTGGAGCAGATTAGGCTTGCAAAATGAAGCGTAGCGTAGTAGTCTCCGCTATGGCAGAAATTCAGCTTGGACTTACATTTGACGACGTGCTCCTGCTTCCTTGCCTGAGCACGATTCTTCCCGGCGAGGCCGACCCCTCTTCCCAGCTTTGCGCTGGTTTTCCGCTGCGCTTGCCGATTCTTTCCGCACCGATGGACACCGTGACCGAGGTGGATATGGCCATTGCCATGGCCCGCGAAGGTGGCCTGGGTGTGATTCACCGCAACAACCGCATTGATGACCAGGCCGCTATGGTGGCCAAGGTGAAGCGCTTCGAAAACGCCGTCATCACCAACCCGCTCACCGTGAGCAGCGATATGAGCCTGAGCCGCGTGAAGGGCATCATGCTGGAGCACGGCTTCTCCGGCCTGCCCGTGGTGGCCGAGGGCGATATCCTCGTGGGCATCATCACCGGCCGCGATATGCGCGTGGTGGACGGCCACGACCTGGACAAGCTCACCGTGGCAGATGTGATGACCCCCATGAGCCGCCTCATCACCGGTGCTCCCTCCACCACCCAGGACGAAGCCCGCAAGATTCTCTACTCCAACCGCATTGAGAAGCTCCCGCTGGTGGACGAAGCCGGCCGCCTGGTGGGCCTGATTACGGACACCGACATCCGCAAGCGCGAAGCTTTCCAGGAATCCACGAAGGATGAGATGGGCCGCCTGCGCTGCGGTGCTGCTGTGGGCCCGGGTCCGGAGTTCATGGCCCGCGCTCAGGCCGTTATCGATGCCGGTGCAGATGCCCTCTTCATCGATGCTGCCACCGGCCACACCAGCCGCGTGCTGCACGTGATTGAGAAGCTGCGCGAACTCGGCAAGCCTGTGGTGGCCGGCAACGTGGTCACCCAGGACGGCGCCCGCGACCTCATTTCCGCCGGTGCCAGCGCCATCAAGGTAGGCGTGGGCCCGGGTTCCATCTGCACCACCCGCATCATCTCCGGTGTGGGCATGCCCCAGTTCACCGCTATTCAGGAGGTAGCCACCGTGGCCCGCCCCGCCGGCGTGACCGTGATTGCCGACGGCGGTATCCGCTACTCCGGCGATGCCGTGAAGGCCCTGGCTGCCGGTGCCGACCTCATCATGATGGGCGGCATGCTGGCCGGTTGCGAGGAAAGCCCCGGTGCCGTGGTGCACTACCAGGGCCGCAACTTCAAGACCTACCGCGGCATGGGCTCCCTGGGCGCCATGCGTGCCGGCTCCGGCGACCGCTACGGTCAGAACGGCAGCGGCAAGCTCGTGGCCGAGGGCGTGGAAGCCCGTGTGCCGTACAAGGGCATGCTGGCCGATGTGATCTTCCAGCTCGTGGGCGGGCTCCGCTCCGGCATGGGCTACCTCGGCGCCAAGAACCTGGACGAACTCCGCGAGCACGCCCGCTTCGTGCGCATCACCGCCGGTGGTCTCCAGGAAAGCCACCCGCACGATGTGACCATCACCCAGGACCCCGGCAACTACAGCCGGTAAAGTGAAGAATGACAACGTGAATAATTCATCAATACGGCGCGCCTGCGGGCGCGCCGGTTTTGTGAAAGGAACTCCATTTATGAAGAATATCGATATTACCGAAATCAGCAAGAGCCCGGTGGAACTCATTGGCAAGCAGTGGATGATCATCACCGCCGGTACGGCAGAGAAATTCAACTGCATGACCGCCAGCTGGGGCGGTATCGGCTTCCTCTGGAACCGCCCGGTCGCCTTTGTCTTTGTGCGCCCGAATCGCCACACCGTGAAGTTTATCGAGGAGCAGCCCGCCTTCACCCTCAGTTTCATGCCGGAGCAGTACCGCCAGGACCTCGTCTTCTGCGGGCGCAACTCCGGCCGCGATGTGGACAAAATGGCTCATACCGCGCTGAAGCCTGCCACCACCCCCGCCGGTCTGCCCTGCTATGAAGATGCCGAGCTTGTGCTCGAATGCCGCAAGATGTTCCGCACCACCCTGCAGGAGGCCGATTTCCTGGATTGGAGCGAAGTTTCCCCCGCCTGGTACGCCGAGGATAACCCCTTGCATTACCTTTACATCTGCGAAATTTCCGCAGCTTACACCGATAGTTAAGGGAACCCGGAACACAGCGCAGCTGTGGTATGAAAACGCAGCATGCGCTGCACACGAAATTTTGAGCTTGACCCAGAAAAACAGCGTATCAGGTAACCTGATACGCTGTTTTACGAAGCCTGGAGCATAGCGGATTCGAACCGCTGACCTTCTCAATGCCATTGAGACGCTCTAC
>CAZTAX010000052.1:0-12435 GCA_964611765.1 uncultured Akkermansia sp.
ATCGGCGGTGTGAAGAACGCCAAGAGCTATGCCAATATCCTCGGCACCGAGCTCGCCATCGTCGCCAAGCAGCGTATCTCCGCCACAGAGGTGGATGCCCATGCCGTCATTGGCAATGTGCAGGGCAAGGATGTGCTCATGGTGGATGATATGACCGAATCCGGCGGCACGCTTTGCGCCGCTGCCAGAATCCTGAAGGAGCATGGTGCCGCCCGCATCTTTGCCGGCGTGTCCCACGGTGTGCTGACGGATGCCGCCCGCGCCCGCCTGGCCGACAGCCCGATTGAGTGTCTCCTTTCCTCCGACTCCGTGCCCATGGCCTACGGTGAGCGCGTGGATACGGTGAGCATTGCTCCGCTTTTCGCTCAGGCAATCGCCAACATCCACCACAACGCCTCCGTCACTCACCTGTTCGAGGTGTAAGGCACACGGATGCTCCCAGTAACTGTTTTTCCGGCGGTAGCCCAATCCAGGGCTGCCGCCGCTGGTTTTTAAAGTAGAAGGATTGACACCCCCATGCACCCATGGTAGACTGCGACTGAGATGAAAATGATTTCCGCAGTCCTGACCTTGGCGGTATGTGGGGTGTTATTCTTTTTGGAAAGGGCATCCGCTTCGTCATTGATGCTCGTGCCCGTGGTTGCTGAATCAACGCTGGCAGGTGCGCGGTCTCGCGTGGAGCAGGGGGATGCGGATGCATGTTATGAAGCATCGTGTTACTATATCCGCTGTGCCGATATTGATGATGAGCACGTTGCTGTGGAATTGGCTCGTATTGCTGCTGATAAAGGGAACGCAGGAGGGCTGCTGAACATGGGGGTGTGCTATTATGAGGGAATTGGAGTGGAACGAGATTGCGCCAAGGCTGCACAGTATTTTGAAAAATCCCTGCAGTCGGGCAATTCCAGGGTGTTGAATGCGCTGGCCTATATGTATGCGGATGGAGAAGGTGTCAGTAAAGATGCGCAGAAGGCATGGCAATACGCTGAATGTGCCTTGGAGCAAGATGTGCCCCATGCGCTTTCTTTGCTGTGTTATTTATATGATTCGCAGGTGGGCGGGAAACGCGATTTTCATCGGCTTGAACAGGTTGTGAGAAATCGGATTGCGGCAAGGCCGGACGAGGGTGAGGCCTATTACGCGCTGGCCGGGGTTCTGGAACGAGTGGGCACTGGCCAATCTGAGCAGATGGATGAGATAAAACAGTCTCTGCTGAAATCGGCTGATCTGGGGTGTGCAAGTGCCATGCGGATGCTGGCTGTGGAGTATATGGATGCAGGTGGGTATCTGCCGCGCGATGAGGAGAAGGCTATGCTATGGTGCAAGCGTGCTGTCGCGGCGGGAGATGGTCAGGCTATGCTTGATCTGGCTGCCAGTTACTATTTCGGTGAGGGGGTGGAAAAGAATTGGCTTAAAACAGCTGAGTTAACTCGCAGTGCTGCAAAACTCAGGGCTCCGGGTGCTCTGTGCGCGCTGGGTCAACTCTACCGCAAGGGTGAAGGCGTGGTGCAGGATTACGCCAGAGCGGAGCAATATTTCCGCAAATCTATCGCCCGAGAACCTGATTGTGCCGAGGCGTATGTGGAACTGGCTGTGTGCCTGTTGAGTGCCTGTGATACCTCAGCGGTTGCATCCGAGGCATTCAGCCTGGCGCAGACCGGCGCCAGGCTGGGACTGGTCGCAGGCTTCCGGTTGCTGGGGATGGCTTATGAAGAGGGGTGGGCCTTTGAGAACGGCGTACAGCTGCCGCCCGATGCGGAAAAGGCAAAACTTTTCTACGCTGAGGCTGATGAAATGGAGCTGGAGAATCAAGGCGGCGGCAGAGTGGGTTTTGGCGATGGAATACGATCGTAGCACGGCGCTTCGAACGCCTGGGGTACGAGTTTTTTTTTCGTGTCGCTTCCCGTATGGAACGCGGTTCCTGCTGGCGGTTTTTTTGTTGAAGTGGTATTTTGACGGCATTATGATGCCTTGCGGAACTTCCGCATGGAGTGGAAGGTAAAACATAAAGAGACGAAAAAAATATGTTCGGACAAAAACAACCTATAATAAGTCAGCGCCAGCTTGAGTCCAAGGGCGGAAAATATATGGGAAAGGGAATAAAAAAAGGGATTGAATCCCCATTGAAAGCGATAGGCGTTTCATCCTCTATGAGTGCACAGGCGGCACAGACTGCATACAACAATATGGTAAATCATGGCGCAGGGCAGCGGGGAGGATGTCAAGCCCCGCAAGGTGTCATTCGAGGTGGTTCGACTAATACAACTTTTTCAGCGGGTGCGGAGGGAGGTATCCCTGGCTCCGGAGTTGTCGGAAAGTATTCGGTAAAAGGGAATTTGGAATCCAGATCGATTCGCCAAAAATCATCTTTAAAATTAGGCTCAGAAAATCCGCGTGTGTTTGTTCGGGCTGCTCGGGAAAGAGATTTCGGAAATGGCGTAAGAATGCAGGGCGAGGTGGAATTGGAGTACCGGAACAATGAGCCTAATGCAACAATCAAGGGCGGCATGAAAATTGATTTTCCTTGATTCTGACATGCTTGACATCATGCTGGTGGGGTGATATGCTCCAGTGAGGATGCGACTTTTGCCCACCATTATGTTTGTAACAATTTCCGCATTCTCTTTTGCGCAAAAGGGGAATGCGGATGATTGTATGGATGTAGGCATATCCAGACGTGAGCACGTGATGGATTTATATGAAGAAGAACTAAGGCTGAAACCCGACAATGCCGATGCTCATTTCAACCTGGCATTGGAAATGCAGGAGACTGATAATAGCCCGAAGACGGACATGGTGGAACATATGCGCAGAGCTGCTGAATTGGGACACAAGAAAGCATTTGCATATCTGGCGTCGTTTTATATTACCGGAACCGGGGTGGAGAAAAATGCGGAGCAGGCAGTGAAATGGTTGACTCAGGCGGCAGAAGCGGGAGTGCCGGATGCCATGGCGAATTTAGCAACTCTCTATTACAGAGGAGAGGGGGTTCCTAAGGATATAAAAAAAGCTTATTTGCTGAGCAGGAAGGCTATAGAACAGGATCCCGGCTGTTCTATGGCTTATTATAATATGTTTGTCTATTTGCGGGATTTGAATCCGGAGAATCCCGATAAATCAGAACTTGAACGCGTTTTGCGTCGTGCAGCAGATTTGGGTGATATTGATGCTATGGTTTATCTTGCTGAGGAGTACTCATCAGATGATGACTTGTTTGAGTTGAACCCGAAGGCTGCGTTTGTGTATTGGTTCAGAGCTGCGGTGGAGAATGATTCCAGAGCATTTGCTCCATTGGCTGAGTGTTATTTAAATGGCAGTGGAACGGAGAAGGATGTGGAAGAAGGTTTGGAATATGTGCGCCGGGCGGCTAAAGAGAATCATCCGGAATGTATGATGTTTCTGGCGCGTGAATATGGGGATGCAGGAGGCTTGTTACCATTGGATTTTGCTCTTTCCATAAAATGGTGTCGGCGTTTTTTGCAGGTGAAGCCAGATGAGGCAGACATGTTGTGTCTGTTGGCCGATAATTTGTTCAAGGTGTTCCAGACTGACCGGAATCAAGCATTCGCCAATTATGTTCGCGCGGCTGCGTTGAAATATCCCCGGGCGGTGTATAGATTGGGCAGGGCTTGGGAAGAGGGCTGGGCCTATGAGCAGGAAAATCGACAGCCTGCGAATCAGGACAAAGCGGCGCAGTATTATCTGCAGGCACTGGAGCTGGGAAATGCGGAGGCTGCGGCAGCTCTGGCCCGCATGGCGGATCTCGGGTATACGGGGGTGGAGTATTCAGCTTCGGACTGGGTGAATTTGCTGAAAATTGGAGCAGATGCCGGGGTGAAAGGCTGCGCGGCCAAGCTTGCGGCGTATTACCACCCCAAGGGTGGTCAGCAGCCGGATGCGGAGATTTCTGCAGCCTGGATGAAGATTGCCCTGGAACGGGATAAGACCCCCTGGGCAATGACGATGCGGGGGTGGGAACTGGTAGCGGAGTACGAAGAAGCCGCTTCGCCGGAAAAATTGTGCGAGGCTGCGCGCTTGTTTCGCCTGGCAGCTGACCGGGGGGAAGCCGCCGCTTTGGCGGGGCTGGGGTGGCTGCATCTGCAGGAGAACGGCCCTCTGGCGCAGAACCCGGGGAAGAGTATAGAGATGTTCCGCCAGGCGGCCCGTATGGGCGAACCGCTCGGGGCGGAAATGATAGCCGATATGTGCGCGGATGGCGACGGCGTGAAAAAGGACTGGTGGCTTTCCCGTAAGTGGCGCCGCTACGCCCGCTCTATTGAGTACCGCCGGAAGGATAAGAAAACTACTCTGATTGAGCTGGAGGATTAAGGGAATGAACAGGAGACCCTGCGTGCTGAAAGCCCGCGGAACTCTTTGCATCCGAAATCAAAAATCCGGGATTCAAAATCCCGATATCAGTGCTTTGATTCTCGCGTGAGTTCCTTCAGCCGGGTGTTGAGCTCGGCGGCTTTATCGGGCTGGGAGGAGGTCAGGTTGTGCTTCTCCGCCGGGTCAGTGGTGAGGTTGAAGAGACGCTCCGGCATGCGGCGGAAGGCGGGGATGTATTTCCACTGTCCACTGCGCAGGGCATAGAGCGGGGCTTCGAACGCCTGTGTCACAAGCTCAGCGCGGGCGGTCTGGGTGCGCCCCAGCAGGGCAGGGAGGTGGTTCTCGCTGTCGCGCATGGAACCGGCGGGCACCTCGATGTTACAGAGGGAGGCCAGGGTGCGGCCGATATCCATCTGGCACATGAGGGCGGGGCTGGTGCCGGGGTGGACGGTGCCGGGCCAGGAAACGATGAAGGGTACGCGGGTGCCGCCCTCCAGCAGGGTGTATTTGCCGCCGCTCCAGGGGTGGGCGGGCTGGTGCCCGGCGCAGGCTTCACGGGCACCGTCTTCATAGCCATCGGAAATGACCGGCCCGTTATCGCTGGTGAAGATGATGAGGGTTTCCTCCGGTTTGTAGCCGGCCTGTTGCAGGGCGGTCATGAGGCGGCCCAGGGAGTCATCCATCTGCAGGGTCACATCGCCGCGGATGCCGAGCCGGCTTTTGCCGCGGAAGCGGGCGTGCGGGTCGCGCGGCACGTGGATATCATTCGTGCAGAAGTAGAGGAACAGGGGCTTGCCGGCACTGCCGGTGATGAAGCGCTCCGCAGCGGCGGTGATGTCATCTGCAATGTCCTGATCTTTCCAGAGGGCGGCGGTGCCGCCGCACATGTGGCCGATGCGGGAGATGCCGTCGATGATGGTATCGGCATGCTGCCTGTTACTGGGGCGTCCCCAGGGCTTGAGCAGCTCCGGGTGGGTGGAGGCTGTTTTCTCGCCGGGGTAGGTATTCCCTTTGTAGTTCACATGGATGGGTTCCTGCGGGTCGAGGTTACGCACTTTGCCATCCTCCACATAGACGCAGGGCACGCGGTCGCCCGTGGCGGCCATGATGAAGGAGTAATCGAAGCCCACGTCTGCCGGAGCGGGGGAGATGGGACGGTTCCAGTCAATGTCGCCGCTGCCCAGGCCCAGGTGCCACTTGCCGATGGCCGCGGTGCGGTAGCCTGCCTGCTGCATGAGGGTGCCCAGCGTGGCGGCCTGGTTTCGCGTGGGCAGGATGAGGGCTGCATCCCCCGGCAGGATGCCGGTGCCCTTCTGCCGCCAGGCATACTGCCCGGTGAGCAGCGAGTAGCGCGAGGGGGTGCACACGGAGTTGGTGCTGTGCGCATCGGTGAAGAGCAGTCCCTGGTCTGCAAGGCGTTGCACATTCGGACAGGGAACTTCCTCGCAGCCGTAGGTAGAGGTGTCATGATACCCTAAATCATCCGCCATGAACAGGAGAATGGCTCGCGGGCGTTCGGGAACTTCATTCCCGGTGGCCATCACCGGTAAAAGAGAGCAGAGTGCAAGAAATGCTGAGATGATAGGCCGCTGCATGATACCGAAATGCTAGCACCAATGGACGGCTCTGACAAGAAAAAACAGGCACCCCGCCTGGTGGTGGGGTGTCTGCTGAAAAGCGGTGTTGCCCGGAATCAGAAATCGAAGCGGCTGTGGTCGGTCACGGGCATGGCCTGCAGGAGGTCCTGCGTGAAGCCGGCAGCGGTGAACACGTTGTTGTGATTGGCCGGATAGTGGCGGATGGCGGGCGGCGTGGGGAAGGAGCGGATGAGCTTCTCCGTGCTGTTGGCGGGTACCACGTCATCGAAATCTGCCCGCATGATGGTGACCGGGCAGGTCACGCGCGGGGCGTATTTCGTGCTCTGCCACTTATCCAGCGGCAGAAGACGCGGGAAGAAGGGCACGACGTTGCAGGCTACGCTGGTCATGGAATCGAAGGGGCAGATGAGCACCAGCCCCGCGGGGTTCTCCGTGGCGGCCAGCTGGGTGGCCACGCCGCTGCCCAGGCTGTAGCCTGCCAGGTAGAGCTGGGCGCCCGGGTTGCCCATGAGGGTGCGGGCATAGCGGATGGTGTAGCGCGCATCTGCCATAATCATCTCTTCCGAGGGCACGCCGGCGCTGCCGCCGTATCCGCGGTAGTTCATGAGAAGGTACGAGCGGGTGGGGTCAGCCGCAGCAATGTGGGCAAAGCTGCCCACATTCATGCCGTTGCCGCCGTACATGGCCACCAGCGGGGTATTGGCTCCGCGGTTGAAGAACCAGCCGCGGAGCTGGGTGCCGTCTTCCGCCTGCAGGGCGATGGCCTGCTCGGGGTAGCCGCAGGCGGCATCCGGCAGCTCCATGCGGCTGCCGGGGTATACCAGCTTCTTCGTGGCACAGGAGCTGCACATGAAGCTGCTGCAGAGCAGGGCTACGGTCAGCAGCAGTCGGGAACAATGCTTGCTCACGGTGTTTAGGTGTGGGTGTTTAGTCTTTCTGCTCGTCGGCCTTGTCGCTCTTGATAAGGCGCACACAGCATGCGATGAAGAGAACCCATACAATGCCGATGGAAAGCAACATGGTGATGATACCTGCGATAGTCATAATAGTGAGGATGTGGGGTTATTTGTTAAAGTCGTCGGGGTTTGTATTCTTGTGGAAATTGGGGGAGGTGAAGATGACGAAGCAGAAGAAGATGGTGACGAGCACCACCCAGGCCACGGGAATGACGGCTCCGGGTTCGCCATTGATGAGGTTCATCACCTGGCTGCTCTGCTTCACAAAGATATTCTGGTAGAGCCAGGAAGCAAAGATGGTGAGCAGAATGCCCGGGGTGACCCAGCGGATGATGAAGCCCAGGCCCGGGGGCAGGGAGATGGCGGCGCCTGTTTTGAGCTCTTCCACGCCGTTCTTCGTGCCCCACACCACGTTGAAGATGGTGAAGAAGAGGCAGGAGGTGAGGTAGAGGAACATGGTGCCGAACCAGAAGTCCATGGTATCCAGGGCCATGAGTCCCTCGGTGAACCAGCCGACCATGAGGGTACCGACCGTCACGAGGAAGGCCACCAGGGAGACGCTCTGCACGCGGCGCAGGTTCCAGAATTCCTCCAGGAAGGCCACTGAGGGTTGCAGCATGGAGATGGCACTGGTGATGGCGCCGATGAAGAGCAGCACGAAGAACAGGGTGCCGAAGAACTGGCCACCCGGCATGCAGTGGAATACCTGCGGCAGCACGTTGAAGCCCAGGCCGAAGGTGCCGCAACCGGCCGCGGCCACCACGCCGAGCAGGGCTACGGCGGCGGGGATAATCATGATGCCGGCCACGCCCACCTCAATGGCTTCGTTGGCTGCATTGGCGGTGAGGGAACTCAGGGCAATGTCCTTGCGGCGGCGCACATAGCTGGCATAGGAGCACACGGTGCCGAAGCCGATGGAGAGCGAGAAGAAGACCTGCCCCGCGGCGGTGAGCCACATTTCAGGATTCAGCAGCCCCTGGGTGAGGGATATGTGCTTCTCGGTGACTTCCTTGCCGGGGTTGGCTGTCTGAATCTGCTGCACGAGGGCTGCCTTTTCTTCGTTGGTGGCATGGGCGGGTACCATCTCGACTTCTTTACCATCGACCACGAGCATGGTTTTGGTGGGGTTCCACATGTAGCCCAGACCCTGGCTCACGTTGCGCTCGGGGTGGGTGGCATCCGGGGTGCCCAGGGTGAGCACGCGGGCCAGGATGATGAAAGCGGTGATGAGCAGCACGGGCATGCTCCACTTGCAGAACCATTCGATGCCTTTGCTGATGCCGCGGAAAATCACATACATATTGGCCATGATGGCCAGGGCAAAGAACACCAGCTGGCTGCCGCCGCCGTAGAACAGGGAACCGTCGCCGGTGAGACCGACGTAGTTGGCGAAGAAGTTGCCGTATTCATCGGCCGTATTCAGGTTCAGGTCTCCCATGGCGGTGTGCCAGGCATAGCCGATGGTCCAGCTTTCCAGCGGGATGTAGTACATGGCGATGCCGATGGTGGAAACCACGCCGGCCACGCCGAGGTACTTCCAGCGGGATTTGCCGCCAATAAGGTAGAAGATGCTGGCGGTGGAGTGGCCGCCCAGCGTGCCACCCTTGCGGCCGATGGCCCATTCCACCCAGCTCAGGGGGATACCCAGCAGCAGGAAGGCGGTGAAGTAGGCAATCATGAAAGCGCCGCCGCCGTACTGGGCTGCCAGACCGGGGAAGCGCAGGAAGTTACCGAACCCGATAGCGCTGCCGGCCACTGCCAGCACCACACCGAGGTTGGTGTTCCAGTTTTCTGTTTTCTTGTTTGTGCTCACGGTAGATTGTGACGTTAGTGGGAGATTATTTGTTGAAGCGGCGGGAGGTGGCCGCCACGATGCAGAAGAACACGGTGATGCCCACTGCCCAGACCAGCGGCAGAATGGCACCGATGCGGCCTTCCACGATGTTGGCCACATACGGGCTGCGGGTGATGAAGAGCTCCTGGTACAGCCATGCTGCAAAGATGGTCACCATGATGACCGGGGTAATCCAGCGGATGATGAAGGCCGTGCAGGCGGGGATGCGGATGGCAGAGCCCTCTGCCAGTTCCTTCATGCCGTTCTGCGTGCCCCACACCTGGTTGAAGAAGATGAGGTTCAGCCCGGTGGTCACATACAGGATGAGGCTGCCCACCCAGAAGTCGATGCTGTCCAGCGCGAGCATGTCCTTGGTGTACCAGATGATGATGACGGCCCCCACCATGAGAAGACCTGCCACCAGCGCGATGCTCTGGCTGCGGCGCAGGTTCCAGTATTCCTCCACGAACGAAACTGCCGGCTGCACCTGCGAAAGGGCGCTGGTCACGGCTCCGATGAAAAGCAGCACGAAGAACAGTACACCGAAGAACTGGCCACCCGGCATGGTCGCGAATACCTGCGGCAATACATTGAAGCCCAGACCGAAAGTGCCCACCGTGGCGGCAGCGGCCACACCCAGCAGGGCCAGGGCGGCCGGCACGATGGTGAGGCCGGCCAGCCCCACCTCTGTCACGGAATTGGCGGCACCGGCGCTCAGCGCACTCAGGGCGATATCCTTGCGGCGGCGCACATAGCTGGCGTAGCAGCAGATGGAGCCGGAACCCACGGAAAGCGAGAAGAAGACCTGACCGGCGGCTCGCAGCCACATTTCCGGGTTGAACAGACTCTGCCAGAAACTCATTTTCTTTTCGCCGATGGTAGCCTGCGGGTATTCGCTCTGCAGGCGGGTGAGCAGGGCGGCTTTCTCCGCCTCGGTGGCACCGGCGGGCACCATGCCGATGGATTTATCGTTATCGGCAGTATCCACCAGCATCACTTTTTCCGGGTTCCACATGTAGCCCAGACCTTCGTTCACACTGCGCTCAGGGTGGGCGGGATCCGGGGTGCCCATGGTGAGCACGCGCACCAGCAGCACGATGGCCACGATGAAGAGCAGCGGCATGCTCCATTTGCAGAACCATTCGATACCTTTGCTCACGCCGCGGTAGATGAGCCAGAAGTTCGCACCCATGGCCAGCAGGAAGAAGATGGGTGCATCTGTCTGTCCGCTGAAGAAGTGGCCGTCCTCGCCCATGCCCACGAAGTTGGAGAAGTAGTCGCCGTATGCTTTTGAGGTGTCTAAATTAAGGTTGCCCATGGCGGTGTGCCAGGCGTAGCCGATGGTCCAGCCCTCCATGTACACGTAGTACACATTGATGCTCAGGCCGGCGAGAATACCGAAGATGCCCAGGTATTTCCAGAGTGGCTTTCGGGAAAGGAGATGGAAGACGGAGGCGGGACTGTGGCCGCCGAGCACGCCGCCGCCGCGGCCGATGCTCCACTCCACCCAGCAGAGGGGGAGCCCCAGCAGCAGGAAGCAGCAGAAGTAAGCTACCATGAAGGCCCCGCCGCCGTACTGGGCGGCCAGACCGGGGAAGCGCAGGAAATTGCCGAAACCGATGGCGCTGCCGGCCACCGCCAGCATGACACCGAGGTTGCTGGTCCAGTTATCCGTTTTGGAGGGAGTGCTCATAAATCAGGAGTAGGGAAGGCGATCTTTCTGTTCCTCGTTCTCATTCTTGTGGAAGCGGCGGGAGGTGTGGGCCACGAAGCAGAAGAAAATGAGTACGATGCCGACCCACAGCAGCGGGATGATGGCGCCCATCTTGCCGTCCATCAGGTTGGTGATGTGGTAGCTCTGCTGCACAAAGAGGTTCTTGTACAACCATGCGGCAAAGATGAAGAGCATGATGCCGGGCGTGACCCAGTTGATGATGAATCCGATAAAGCGGGGGATGGGCATGTGCGCACCGCTGCGCAGCTCGGCCAGTCCCTTGTTGGTGCCCCAGATGCGGAACACGATGAGGAAGGTGGCGGAGCTGATGTAAAGGCTCATGGTGCCCAGCCAGAAGTCCAGGGTGTCTAAGGCAATGAGCCCATCACCGGTATACCACACCACCAGCAGGGAGCCTACGATGAGCAGCAGGGCCACCACCGTCACGCTCTGGATGCGGCGCAGGTTCCAGAATTCCTCAATGTAGGCCACGGCGGGCTGCAGAATGGAGATGGCACTGGTGATGGCTGCAATGGAGAGCAGGAAGAAGAACATGGTGCCGAAGAACTGGCCACCCGGCATGCTGGCGAATACCTGAGGCAGCACGTTGAAGCCCAGGCCGAAGGTGCTGGTGCCGGCAGCGGCGGCCACGCCCAGCAGGGCCACGGCAGAGGGGATAATCATCATGCCTGCCAGCCCCACCTCGGCCACTTCATTGGCGGCGTTGGCCGTGAGGGAGGAAAGGGCAATATCCTTGCGGCGCTCAACGTAACTCGCATACGTGCAGACGATACCGAAGCCGATGGAGACGGAGTAGAATACCTGGCCCGCGGCGGTAATCCACAGGTCAGGGTTCATGAGACCCTGCATCAGGGTGATGGGCTTCTCCTTGATTTTCTGGTCGGGGTACTGCTTCATGAGACGCTGAATCTGGGCCTCCTTCTGCTCCGGGGTGGCATAGGCGGGCACCATGTCCACTTCCTTATCCCCGGCTACGAGCATGACCTTGTTCGGGTTCCACATGTAGCCCAGACCTTCGTTCACATTGCGCTCGGGGTGGGTGGCATCCGGGGTGCCCATGGTGAGCACACGCACCAGGATGATGACGGCGGTGAGCACCAGCACCGGCATGCTCCACTTGCAGAACCACTCAATACCCTTGTTCACACCGCGGTAGATGAGCCAGAAGTTGCTGATGACGGCGATGGCGAAGAAGATGAGCATGCTGCTCTCGCCGGTGAACACGCTGCCGTTGCCGGAAAGACCCACGAAGTTGCCGAAGAATTCACCGTATTCGGCGCCGGTGTCGAATTTCAGGTCGCCCACCATGGTGTGCCACGCGTAGCCCAGGGTCCAGCCTTCCAGTGCCATGTAGTACATGGTGATGGCCAGCGGGGTGAGCACACCTGCCAGGCCCAGGTACTTCCAGCGGCTCTGGTGGGTGATGACCAGGAAGGCCGAGGCAGAGGAGTGAGCGCCCATGCTTCCGCCCTTGCGGCCGATGGCCCATTCTACCCAGCTCAGCGGAATACCCAGCAGCAGGAATGCCACGAAATAGGCAATCATGAAGGCCCCGCCGCCATATTGAGCGGCCAGGCCGGGAAAGCGAAGGAAATTGCCGAAGCCAATGGCACTGCCGGCCACGGCCAGCACGGCTCCGATGTTTGAAGTCCAGAGTTCTTGTTTGTTATTGCTCACGATGCGAAAAATAAAGGTGCGCCAAATCTTACGCTTTTGGCGCTTGCATGTCAAGCATATCCGTCAGTGAGTCTGAGCAAATTCCTTTTCCAACAAAAAGCCCCCGCAGGTGCGGGGGCTTGGGATTGAATATCTGTAGGCGGGATGCTTAGATCTGGCCGAAGAGGGTCTTGCCCTCGGACATGAGGTCGGAGCAAGCAACCTGCAGGCGCTCGCAGATACCCTGCTCGCCCTTCTTCAGGTAGGAGCGGGGATCGTAGACCTTCTTGTTGCCCACTTCGCCGTCTACCTTCAGCGTGCCGTCGA
>CAZTAX010000053.1:0-12035 GCA_964611765.1 uncultured Akkermansia sp.
ATTTTGGCGGAACGCCAAATTCCCATTTATCGAGCTCTGCCCCAGACTTTGAGGCACTCATGTTTCCCGGTCCCCCTTCATCGCATGTCCTGCCGTTTCCTTGACAAATGCCTGCAAATAGGCCAATATAGCGGGCGTTATGTACATACCCACGCAGGAAGAGAGATACAGCAAGGTAGCGCGGCTCACGCTGCTGCTGTGCGTCATGGTGCCCCCGGCCGTGGTCATGTGGCTGGCCGAGATTGCCGACCTGTTCACCTGTGCCTATGCCTTCCTGCTGCCGGTGGCCATGCCGCTGGACTGGGTGGGGTTCAACAAGGTGGCCGCCATCTGCATCTCTGCCCTCATTCAGGGTATCATCTTCTTCTGGCTGGCTATCACTAAAAAACTGAGCGCCAAGGCCAAAACCACCATTGCCATCACCTGGGGCATGAGCTTCGCCCTCATCCTCCGCATCCTGATTGCCTTCTCCATCTACCGCGCTGTGCGCGGTATTTAAAATACACTTTAAAAAATTGCACGTTTTTTAAAGTATATTTTAAATTTACGACATACCTAAGAGATAACAGAGAACAAACGAAGGAACGCGAACCAGAGGAATAGAATCATCAGCAGCAGAAATACCGTAGTCATCGGCATTTTTGGTGGAAAGAAGAGCCATGTGAGCATTGCCACTCCGGCATTGGGAAACTATTCCGGAATCGTGCGCGAGGCGGGAATCATTCTTATATTTCACTTCGCAGAGAACACGTTTACCAGCAGGGTACTGCACTGCCACATCTATTTCCTTATTGGAACGGCCGCCCAGGCGCATATACCCCACCTGCGCCCCTTTGCAAGCCTGGTGGAAATGCTTGTAAACGGCTGTTTTAGCAATAATTCCCATTTCGGTGGCATTTTCGAAGGGAAGCGACTGCATGAGCACCGCCCCTCGCAAAGCGGAATCAGCTACATATACCTTAGGTTGCCCGGAAAGCGACTTCTTGCCGCCATGTGCAACAGGGTAGCTCATGTATATGAGGTTGGCATCGCGCAGATATTCCACATACCGGGTCAGAGTGGGTTGGGTAATGCCCTCCAACTCTCGGCACATGGTGGAAAAGTTGATAATATTGCTGCTGTGCAGACACAGATAAAGGAATATCTTCTCCAAATCAGCAGGATTCCGCACCTCAAACAGTGCCGGAATGTCTCTCTTCAATACTTTATCAATGACATCATCGCGCAACATGCGCTGAATCACACCCACGTCGGTCTCCTCGATCATCTCCGGAAAACCACCGGTCAGCAGGTAATGATTCCACTCATGCCGGAGAGGCGCGAGACGCCCCATCAGAGCATGCAACTCCGATGCAGACAGCGCGGCCAGTTCATCCCACGCAGGCAGCGCGCCGGCCGCTGCAATGCCTTTGAGCGTACAGTATTCAAAAAAGCTCAGCGTCGGCATAGGCACCACCACCCAGCGACCCACACCACTGTCTGCCGCGCCTTTCACGATGACGGGACTGGCCGAGCCAGTGGCCACCAGGCGAATATCTCTGCGGGTATCATACAACACCTTAATCCAGAGGGACCAGTCGCGGGCACCCTGCACTTCATCAAAAAAATAATAACGCGAACCCTTCCCCGGTATCACAGGATGCATCTGCTCATACACCTGCAATACCCGGTCAAAACCGGCTGCTGAAAAGATGGGATTATCGAATGAAATGTACAGCACCTGACCGCCGTCAATACCATTGTCCAGCAATTCATCTATCAATTGCTCCATCACCGTCGTTTTCCCTACGCGGCGGGGTCCTACCAGCATAGCAAACCGCCGCAGATTGCTTCGCAGCATGATATGCTTTGTCTCATCATACGCACGTCGCCGCATCGCCGGTGCTCCCGTCCGGGTTCCTGCTGCATCCCACCAGGGATTGTACTGCCTGAGCAAGCGCACTATGATACTGTCATCTATCATGGTTTCTTCATTCTTTCTAAGCTCAATTTAGCTCAAAAGAACACTTATGTCAATAATTTTAAAATACACTTTAAAAAATTGCACGTTTTTTAAAGTGTATTTTAAGAAATGCGTGTAATTTCGAGCTGGCGGACCATGCACTGGTTCACTTGGCCGTTGGCATTGGTGCAGCGGGGGGTGAAGCAGAGGGAGAAGCGGTGGGTGCCGGCGGGGAGGGAGACCTTCAGCGCGGCAGAGCGGGTGTAATCCTCCCACTGGCCGGCCTCCGTGTTGTGCGGGAGGAGGAAGATGCCGGCGGATTCGCCATTCACCATCAGTTCGCGGAGGGCGCAGGTATCACTGTCGCGCAGGGAGGCGGTGGCGTTGCTGTAGACCACGCGGATGCTGTAGGTTCCCTCCACCAGCGTGCATTCCTCGTAATCCAGGCGAGAGGTACAGGGGCGGGTATCCAGCCAGGCCTGGCCGTTTTCCACTTCAAATTCTGCATCTGCGCCCACTCTGGCGGGCGCCAGCAGGCTGCGACAGCCGGGGGCCGGGCACTCAAAGGGGCTGCTGAAGCAGGAAGTGGTGCTGCCATTCACCGCCTGCACCGTGTATTCATTGTAGTGCGCCTTGCCGGGAGGCAGGGTGCAGTGGCAATCCAGCGTGGCGGCAAAGGCCACTCCGTTGCGGAACACGTTGTAACTGGCAGCGCCGGGCACGGGGTGCCAGCGCAGCTCACGGGCGGTGGGGGAATCCCAGCGGGGCTCAGGCAAATCTTCGGTAGCGCGGAGCGGCTTCGGGGTGGCGGTCAATTCCTCCGCCGGCATGAGCTCCAGCTCCAGCTGGATATGCCCCTCGACATCGAGCGGAATGATGGGAGAATCCGGCTTGCCGTTCACCATGGAGGACCACACCTCCGTGCCGTAGCCGTTGATATGGATATCCAGCACCATGTTGCGGATGCGCAGGCCGGTGAGCCAGTGGCTGCCGCGGTATTCGCGGGGCACGCAGGGCTGAATCACCAGGTTATCCCCCTCATACTTGATACCGAACAAGCCATAGTAGCACATGCCGAGCATGCCGGCCACGCTCCAGAGCTGGCGGTCGCCGTTCTGGATGGTATCGCGGGCCTCGCCGCTCTCGGCATGGAAATTCTCCTTGTTGGTGCCAAACGCCATTGCCGCCCGCAGCAGGGTGGACATGGAGAAGCAGGCCGCCGCCGTGTCCTGGACATCGGCCTGTGCCAGCAGCACGTAGGCCTCCACAAAAGGCCACACGCTGCGGTTGTGATAGGCCGGTTCCTGGCTCACCTTGTAGGGGGTGAACACCGGGGTGCCGAAGGGAGAACGCGGCAGCTGCTGCATCACCTGTGCAGATTGCTCACCCGCCAGCCCGCAAAGCACCGCCAGCGAGGTAGCCAGCGAATCCACGCGGTCATCCAGGTAGCCCTCCGCCGTGCGCATCATCCCGTAGTGGGCCGCACCGGCATTCCAGAAACATTCATCTATCGCCCCAGCCAGCCTGGCGGCAGCTGCAGCGGCTTCCTCCGCCTCCTTCTCGCGCCCCAGCTCGCGCAGCATGCGGCTGAGCAGCTGGCGGCAGAGATAATGCAGCACATTCGTGCCGAAAGCATAGGAAGCGGCAATATCCGCGGGCATCATCCAGTCCGGGTAGCTCTGCTCACGCCAGTCGATGAAAGAAGTCTCGCCGGGGCGCAGCAGTTTATCGGCCGAAAGCACCACAGCATCCTGCTGCAGAGTAGCCACGAGCACCTGCGCGCACCACTCCAGCCAGCTGCGATCGCCCTGCACCTGGTAGAGCGCCCAGGCACCCAGCACCCAGGCCACACGGTCGGTCGAAACCGGCCATCCGCCGCCGGTGCCGGTATCCTGCACCACCACGCCGTCGCGCACGCGGGATTCCAGGCTGGCGCGGGTGGCCTGCGGGGCGGCCAGCACCGTGCCCAGCGCAGCGGCAAAGGCGATATCACGGGTCCACACCGTAGACCAGGCAGCACCGGCCAGCAAAAGCCCCTCCTCCGAAATATTGGCCTGCAGTTCCTGCACTGCCAGCGCATACATGGCCTGCAGCACCGGCACCGAGCTGTGCACACGGGCACAGCCCTCCGGCAGCGTGGTGGGGATGCTCACCTCGCGGCTCTCGCCACTGCGGGTGATGCGCAGACACGCAGGCGACACCAGCTCCGCCACCAGACCGGGCTGCTCCAGGCGGCGGCCGGTCAGGCGGTAGGCACCGTTGTCAAACAGAAGCTGTTCCTCGACAGAAGCCATACAGGCACATCAGAGAATAGCACCCGGCACATAGCCCACACCCTCCGGGAAACGGGTAGCGAGCTCCTGCACCATAGCGGCAAAAGCGTCCACCTGCTGGGCGGCCATGCCGGTATCGCCGGCGTTGGCATCGTAAATCTCCTGAATCTCCTCGCGGGTCAGCTTCAGGCGGCCATCGGCCCCCAGGCGATCCAGCAGGTCATTGGTGGAAATGAGGCCATTGCGCAGGTCGTTGGAAACCGCCACGGCATGCTCCTTGATGACCTCGTGAGCCGTCTCGCGGCCCACACCGCGCTTCACCGCCGCCATCATGATGGTGGTGGTCATCAGGAAGGGCAGGTAGCGGTTCAGCTCCGTGCGCACCACAGGCTCATACATCCCCATCTGGTCCAGCACGGTGATAAAGGTCTCGAACAGGCCATCCGCCGCCAGGAAGGCATCCGGCAGCACGCAGCGACGCACCACGGAGCAGGATACATCGCCCTCGTTCCACTGGTCGCCGATAATGCCGCCAATCATGGTAAGGTGACCCTTCAGGATGGCGTGGAAACCGTTGACACGCTCGCAGGAGCGGGGGTTCATCTTGTGCGGCATGGCACTGGAGCCGGTCTGCCCCTTGGCAAAGCCTTCGGTGCAGAGCTCGTGCCCCACCATGAGACGCCAGGTCTTGCAGAAGCTGCTCGGGCCGCTGGCCAGCCCCACCAGGCCGGAAATAATCTCAAAATCCAGCGAACGCGGGTACACCTGGCCCACATTCATCCACTTGGAGGCAATACCCAGGTGGGCGCAGATGCGCTCCTCGAGCTCACGCACGGTATCCGGGTTCTTGCCGAAGAGGGAGAGCTGGTCCAGCTGGGTGCCCACGGCGCCCTTCAGACCGCGCACGCGGTAGCGCTCCATCATGCTCACCCAGGCCCAGGCCCAGTGCACAATCTCCTCGCCGAACATGGCCACGCGCTTGCCCATGGTCGTGGCCTGGGCGGCCACATTGTGCGTGCGGGCGGCAAAGACCATATCGCGCCAGCCATTGGCGCACTTGGCCATGCGATCCAGCACCGCCACCGCCTTGTCGCGGATGATATGCATGGAGCGCCAGATCTGCAGCTGCTCCACGTTTTCCGTCAGGTCGCGGCTGGTCATCCCCTTGTGAATATGCTCAAAACCGGCCAGGTCGCAGAACTCCTCGATGCGGGCCTTTACATCGTGGCGGGTCACACGCTCGCGGGCGTTGATGCTCTCCACATCCACCTGTCCTTTCACGCGCTCGTA
Source organism: uncultured Akkermansia sp. (assembly GCA_964611765.1). Taxonomy (GTDB): domain Bacteria; phylum Verrucomicrobiota; class Verrucomicrobiia; order Verrucomicrobiales; family Akkermansiaceae; genus Akkermansia. The sequence continues at coordinate 5,506 of CAZTAX010000053.1, forward strand.
GGCATCAATCGCCTCCTGCGGAATATCCAGCCCCAGGTCCTTCTGGGCCTTCATCACCGCAATCCAGAACTCACGCTCCAGCACAATTCGGCCCTCGGCGGACCAGATGGCTTTCATGGAATCAGAGGCGTAACGGCCTGCCAGTACATTCGGTATAGCGCTCATAATTTGTCGTTTTCAGTACAGGTGAGCGGGCAGCATAGCAGATTACAAGCTGTTTTTCAAGCTTTATATTATGAGGTCCGGGCGGCACGCGGGGATATCGTCCTGACCGCAGGTCAGGATATCGTTCATCCATTGCCGTCCGGCACTTCAAGCAAGCCGCCATTGGGAAGAAAATACCCCCATGAACGCTTTATTCCATTCTTTTGCTTCATTGGAATCGATATCCCCTCTCCGCTGGCGCGGGGAGGGGACGATATCCTCACTGGGGGCTGCGGCTATCGCCTACGCCCACCCGGGTCGCTCGGACTTCTATCCGGGCGCTGGGGGAAAGGCCGTAGGTCTGCGGCTCGTAGAGGAGCTGAGCCTGGGCGGGCGGAGCCGTGGCGCTGCCGGCGCGTTTCACGCGGGCGTAATAGCGGAGGTTCACCGCATCTCTGCCGGGCCAGCGGGTGCAGAAACCGCGCACGCGGTCCACCATGTACTCGCGCTGGTCGAAGTACTCGCTCCAGCTCAGGGGCTCCAGCCCGGCGGCCTGGCCGGGCACAGCGGGGTTGATGGCCTCCATGCAGGAGGGCAGGTAATCCTCCAGCACCAGGTTATAGAGCTCCTGCTCGCGGGCCTTGGCGCAGGTGAGCGACACGCGCACCACATCGCCCACGGCAAATTCCGTGGCAGGGCGCCAGATGCCGTCCTCGCCCTGCTTTTCATACAGGCGGGTCATCTGCAGGCCATGCTCGGTCACGCCGGGGTACTCAGTCTGCTGCGGGCGGGCCTGGGCGCGAAGCACGGCATACACCGTGCCGCTCTGCGCTGAAACAGCGGCATCCGGAGCGATGTTCCGCAGGGTCTGCACCCCGCGGTCCAGCGGCATGGTGAAACCATCCGGCGTGCGGACTTCGGCAGCGACCTGCGCGCCGCGGGAATCGCCCACATAGGTGAGCAGCGCATAGAGCGACCAGGCACTGCCCCAGCTGCTCTGGTGGCGGTAATCGGCGGCGCGGGTGCGCATCCAGCGCAGGAACGCCTCGTGGCGACCGTCATTATTGGTGCGCAGGTACTCGAGGAACTCGATATCAGCCCGCACAGAATTACCCACCTGCGATTCAGCCATGGCGGCCAGGGCTGCTTTGAGCGCATCCCTCTGTTCCTCACGGTTCTGCAGGGCGCGGGCAATTTCATAGCGCGTGAGGGGGCCGGCATGCTGCTTATCAGCCTTTTCCAGATAGTTCAACAGCTTGTACCAGCGCGGCCAGGGCAGGTCGAACCCGTGCTCCTCCACCATGCGCAGCACCATGGCCACATGCGCACTCACCCACATATCGCTCTGCTCCGCACCGGGCCAGAAAGACAGCCCGCCGTCCTCATTCTGCCGGCTGAGCAGCTGGGCCGCACTGCGGGTCACCGTGCTGCGCACGCGCTCCGCGGGGGTCTGCGCCAGGCGCGGGCAAAGCGGGGCCAGGCGGTCATACAGCAGCCAGGGAAGCAGGGCCGAAGCGGCAAACTCGGTATTCCCCGCGGGGGATTCCAGCAGGAAATCCACCCCGCCCTGCAGGTGCAGCAGCGGATTAGCCGACACGCGCACCTCAATCTCACAACCGGGGGCCTGAGCCAGCTCAGCCGCCAGTTTCTCGCGCGGCACCAAGGCACCCTGCCCCGGATTCAGCACCAGGTGGTGCGCCTCCTTCAGCAGCGGTGCGGGGTGGCGCACCTCGAACTGCGTCTGCACGGCATCCTCGCCGGTGGCGCCGGTGGCGACCCAGCGGCAGCTCTGCGTGCCGGGCTGCGGGGTGGCCACCTCGAAATAAAGCGTCGTGGAATCACCGGCAGCCAGGGTGACCTGCTGCGGCTCTCCGCCGCCCACCAGCTGCACCTGCCAGGTACCCTCGGCGAGGGTGTTGTTGGTCACGGTCACGGGGAGCTGCGCCACATCCCCCGCGTTCATGAAGAGCGGGGTGCCGGCGCTGAGCATCACGGGCTGGTTCACCAGGAACTGCCCTTCCTTCGTGGCAAAGCGGCCGCCTTCCTTATCCGCCGCCACGGCAATCACGCGATAGGTGGTCAGCGTATCAGGCATGGTGCAGATGGTGGAGAAATACCCCTGCGCATCAGTCTTCAGCGCACTGCGCCACACTGCCAGCGGATTGAAATTCGTGCGCACACGGGGGGCTGGGCTGCCAGCTGCAGCCACGGCATTTTCATAGAGCCCATCTCCTGCTTCCATCTGCGCAGGGGAACTATATGCCTCAGGGGCTCCTTTGTACATCCGCCCCAGGGTGCGGGGAGCATAATCCATCATCCACCAGGGCATGTGCTTCCAGCTGCCATCGGGCATGAGCCCCTCACCCTGCCACAGACCGGGCAGCGGAGCATAATCCGGCGTGAGCACCCAGCTCCCCGGGCGCACCAGGCGGGGATACAGCCGCAGCGTGCTCAGCTTGAAACTGAGCGCCTCGGCCACATCCGGCAATTCGTAATGATTCTGGGAAAGCATGCCGGCATCCACCGCATACAGGGTCACCACCGCCTCGGTGGCCACGCCGTTGGGCAGCACCACGCGCCCGCCCAGCACCTGCTGGGTGCCGGGGCGCACCGCTTCCGTGGGCAGCTGCAGCTCCACCTGCAGCTCACGCTGCGGGGCGGGCGGATTCAGCACGGTGTTATCCGTCAGTATACGCTCAATCACGCCGGTCTCTGCATTGCGGCGGGGCAGAATGGCATGTACCTGCACCCGGCCGCCCTCGTCATCCAGAAGCGGCGCGGCAAACTCATGACGCCCGCGCTGCACGGTAATGGGCATCACGCGCGACCGCTGGCCGCAGGTCACCACCAGCACACCCTGGCCATCCATGCCGGATTCCAGCACCATGCGCTGACCATCCGCACTGGAGCCCAGGCGGAAATGTGCCTCCTGCACCGGGGTGCGCCCGGCCCGGCGATTGAATGTATGGACAAATACGCGGCCATGCAGGTCGCGCCCCATGACTTCCACCTGAAAATCATCACCGAAATCCCCGCGATTCTGCTGCATGAGCTCGCGCAGCGGCAGCTCGAACACCTGCGTATCCGCCGGCACCGTGACCCACTCGGACCAGATGTCCTCCTCCTGCAGGCGGATAAGCACAAAGCCATTCGGCAGCGGAGTGGCCCGGCGGCGGGTGCCGCGCAGAGTCACCTTCACGCTCTGCCCATTGTGCAGGAGCCCGCCGCAGCAGGCGCAGCTCAGGTGCAGGTGCTCACCGTCCTCGATAGAAGGAATCACCCCGGCAGGCTGGTATTCCGCGCGACCATCGAAGCGGCGCATCTCCTGGCGGTCATTCGCCACAGAGCCGTTGTAACTCACGGAGAAACGGCGGTCACCCTTCTCGCCGAAGGGGAAGCGGAACTCCGCGGTGCCATCAGCCTCCAGGGGCAGTTCCTGCTGCACCACATAGCGCTTGCGGCCGCCGCTGAGCATCTCACGCGCACCCTGCACCGGCACCTCACTGGTCAGGCGAATCTCCGCACGGCCCGTAGTCAGCGGCACGCCGTTGAAATCCTCAGCCTTCACTTTAAGCACCATGGCCTCCGGCGCCACTTTCTCCGTCAGTTCCTCACAGGTGACGGTGAAGGCATCGCGGCGGAACACCTCGCAGCGCACCTTGTGGCGGGCCAGGGTGCGGGGCAGCGTGGTACCCACGCGCACAGTGTACACACCGCACACGTCCTCATCGCCCTCCGGCAGGGTCAGTTCCTGGCTGAAAGCACCGTATTCATCCACCTCGAAGGTGCGCTTGAAGAGACTGGTGCCGTCCGGGGCTTCGAAATGCAGCTCCAGCTCGCGGTGTTTCGAGTGCGAAATGCGGTTGAGCGCATCCACCGCACGCAGATAACCGCGCACATAAATCTTCTCTCCGGGGCGGTAAAGGTTGCGATCAGTCCAGAGCATGGCGCGGAGCTCGCGGCCCTCAGCCTTGGTGTTCAGCTGCGCATGCTGCTCCCAATAATGGGGGAGCGGCTGCACCACACAATAGTCCTCGCCATGCTGCAGGAGCACATCACCCTGCATCTGCGGCAGGTTCACACAGCCCTGCTGCACCACCAGCGGCTTCTTCTCCGCGCTGCCCAGGCAGGTCACCACCGCGCCATCCACCGCCGAAGCATCGCTGTGGCGCAACACCAGGGCCGGGTACTCATCCTCCGCGGCACCGATAATGCACAGCGCCAGGTCGGAAACCGCCACCAGCACATCGCGGCGCAGCACCAGGCCTTCCGGATTCAGTCCCAGACTGCGCGCCGCGGCCGCCACCGTCTCCGAGGGGTAGAAATCCAGCTCCAGCAGGTAAAGCCCCGGCCTGGCCTCCTGGCCGCAGAGGGCATCCAGATCCACCTGCACCGGACAATCGCCCACCAGCGGGTTTTCCGACCCCGGCAGGGAAATCTCCTGCTCCGCAAAGCAATGGCCACCGGCCTCTTGCAGGAAGATGCGCTGCTGCAGCACCTCCCAGGCGCGTTCGTAGCCCTCCGGGCGGGCGGGCATATCCTCCGCCTTTGCCAGTCCGGCATTGATGCGGGCCTGCACCACCGCGCGATTATAGTTCAGTGATACCAGGTTACTGCGGCGCTGCTGCTGCTCCAGGTGCTCGCGCACCTTGGGCAGGGCGGTGTCCAGCTCACCGGCATTCCAGTGGCGCAGGCGGGCGCGCACCCGGCTGCCATTCACGCCCGGCAGCTCCAGCTTGTGCGCTCCTTTCAGCGGCAGATAATGCATCTGCCCCGTGGTCAGCGTCGGTGCCATGGGGGTAATACTCAGGCGGCAGCTGAAATCCTGCTCCATGCGAAGCCCCAGCGTGCCCTCCAGCCCGGCTTTCAGCGTGCACTCAGCCAGCATGGGAGCGGCGGCCTCCAGCCCCAGGCGCATACCGCTTGCCGCCGTGGGGTGGCGGTATTTCACCACCAGGCGGTTGGTGCTCTCCTCGTCCACCCACTCCTCATCCTCATCGCGGTCCTCGGGAGTAGCGGCCTTCAGGGTGAACTCCTGGCCCTCGATGGGCCCCAGATAACGCACGCGCACCTCCTGCCCGTTCACCGTGGCAGTGCGGCAGCTGCCATCCTCTGAGAGGGTGGTCTCCACACCATCCAGCGTGAGTCGCATCTCACGGAAAGCCTGCTGCAGCCGCTCCTTCTCCACCAGGGAGTTCAGGCGCAGTTCCACCACATTGACCACAGCCCCCTGCTCATTCTTTTCAGCCCCCTGCTCCAGCGTGGCTCGCAGGGAGCGGTTCACATGAATATCACCCAGATAACTATCCAGGAACGCGCTCCCCTGCTCTGCCGTGGCGGTAAGGCGCCAGATACTGTCTGCCGGCAGCTGGCGGTCCGGGCGCACCAGCACATAACCGGGCAGCGGCATATCCTGCTGCAGTTCCTCCCACTTCACCCCGCGCAGCGCCAGCGAACGCAGCACACTGTAACTGTTACCATGGCACAGGCGCGCCTGCTCCACCAGGCCGCCGGCGGTCTCGCCCGTCTCGAAAAAGTCCCCCTTATCATCCATCTTCACACGCTTGAAGATGTAGCTCACCTTACTTTCCGGGTTCAGATTGCGAGCTTCCTCCGTAAACTGATACTGCGCCGAAACCAGCGCCGCTCCATTCGGAAAAGCGCGCAGCTCCTCATTCACCAGCGGCGTTTCCGGAGCGTGGAAGCGGAACTCCCGCTGCTGCAATCCGCGCCCGCTCAGGTAGCGCACATCCCCGCGGAACTGCAGCTTGAACTCCGTGCGAATGCTCGTGCCCGGCAGCGGCTCTATGCGCAGGCAATCCTGATCCACCCACACCACACGCGGCGGGTGCGCCTCATCCCCGCTGATACTGAATAAATCCAGCCCCTTATCCGCCGCACTCGTACCGCTCAGATACTGGTTCTCCACCACCGTCCGGCTCACCACCGGTTCATCAAAATTGATATTCACAATCCCCTGCCGCTCCCAATACGACACCGAATCCGCCCACGCCACCGCCAGCGCTGTTACCCCCAACATCAGAATCTTTCGTGCAATTTGCAGCATACCGTGCGCATTCTACCACAGCACCCACCATCATAGCAAGCTCTCACCCTGCCAGCAGGTGCAAAGCGCCTGCTCATACGGCACGCAGTGCCGCTTTCGCACCGCCGCAGGCTGTATTTCGTGCGCAGCAGTAGCTGCGCTTTCATACGCCCGTATGGGCGTATTTACATACACGCTCTGCGTGTAATTCATTGAGCCGCGCAGCGGTACTACCAGTGGTCATCGCACGATAAACTTACGGGACTCTAAAAACTCAGAATGAACCGATAAATTGGAATTTGGCGTTCCGCCAAAATTACGAGTTACGAGTTACGAATTA
>CAZTAX010000054.1:0-11774 GCA_964611765.1 uncultured Akkermansia sp.
GGCTGTTTTTGTATGACCTGTTTTGCATGACACTACTCCAATGCGTTTGCCCTGGTTTGCCGGCGTTGAAATATTTTATTTGCCGTTCTCTGCGCAAGTTCCAAAAAACAACAGAGCAAGAACGTGGCCGGTATAAAGACGAAAAGTTTAACCACGTAAAAACACACAGTCGAAGGCTCGCAAAGTGAAACAGCTATCTTCTGACCTATCGCCAATGCTAAAATATGAGTCAAATAGACGTGGAAGCTGTATTTTGCCACGAATTGCAACCATTTCCTGGGAGCGCCCATTATATTTACATCCCTATCTTTAACTGAAATAATGAAAAGGCACGTCAGAATTGCAAAAAGCAACGGCGGCGGACAGATCCTGGCAGGAAATAAGGCAAAACAAATAAGGAAAATGGCTGCAAAGCTCTGCTTCCCGTCTCGCACAGCAAAAAACGTCATCATCCCCAGAGCAAAGTACTGCATCTGAACCAGAGGGCTCCACATCAACATAGAATCCAGTTGCGGAAAGGGAGTCCCAGAAATATAGAACTTTATGAGCAGACGTACAATTACTGACGCAATATAACAGAGCAGGAAAAAGACCACGCCTTTCCTCCAAGTGTCAACAAACTTGATAACCAGCGGAACGAAGGCATAAAAGACAATGAAATTGGTCATTGTCCAGAAGCCAAACGCATTATTCCATTGCCAGAAGTCAACAGACGGCAGAATTGTGTTCAGGCCAAGAAAATAACGCAGCCACCCCAGATGGAATACATCGGCGTTATACCCTTTCGTAAAGAACTCGATGCACACCATAGCAGCCACTATTGCCGCGTAGTAGGTAGGTAAAATACGAAGAGCACGTTTCCTGTAGTATTTCCCGACGGTGGCGTCTGGTCTGAAGAAAAACGAACAACCAAGAAATCCACTGATAACGAAGAAAATCTGCACACAATAAGCCCCCATACCAGCAACCTGCGTCATCAGGTGCGGCATAGGAAACTGCTGGGACAAATGCACCGCCAGAACACCGGACATGGCAAATACCCGAAGATAATCAAAGATGATAGAATAACTTTTTTTCCGTTCTTTGTGCGGAGACGCAGACAATTGTTGACTCATAGCAGCTGCCCCATATATTACCCATTCCTAATGGGTATTCAAGCATAAAAATAACTTCTAAGAAATTAAAAAGTGAGAGTGGGTGCAGTGTTCCATAAACGGCTTGGGTTATCGATTCGCAATCTATTTATTATGTATATGTAGCATCTATATATATACCCATTAGGAAACCGCAACTACAATTCAAGCTATGAATCAGAAAATAACAGAAGAAGAATACGCAGCAGTCGTTATTTTGCGGCAGACGGGGGTACGAGTACTGGAAGCCGCACTGATAGCCCGGGTGGCACTGGAGTATAATCGCGGAAGCGTACAGCGCGTTCGGAAATGTCTGGAAGCAGGAGCTCAGGAACTGAGAAACCACGAAAAGACGGTGAGTTTCAGGAAAGCCGTGGAAGCAGCGCTGAACGCCCGCAAGGGCCGCAGGCCCCGCACGCTGGTAGACTTCCGTTATTTCTGCAAGAGGTTGATACGCCTGAATCCGGGACTGGCGGAGCGGCGGGTGCGCAGCATTCGCAGTGCTGAATGTGAAGCATGGTTGGAAAAGGCCTTCGACTCCCTGCCCCAGCGAAAAAAAGCCCGAGCCATCCTGAGCGGGGTGTTTTCCACCGCCAGGCGAAAGGGATGGTGCGATGTAAATCCCGTTTCATCAGTAGAAGTACCGAAAGTTCAGGAAAGCAGACTTCCCATCCTTACACCGGTTGAAATCAGCAGAATCGTGAGCACAGCACGGGGATTCGCCGGTGGTAATTGTCTGGCGGCCGTGGGAATGATGCTCTATGCCGGAATCCGCCCACATGAGGTCGCCCGGCTCACATGGGAACAGGTTGATCTGGAGAACAAGGCCATCTACATCCATCCCCGGCACAGCAAGACCGGTGGAGCGAGAAGAGTAAGCATACACCCGCCATTGCTACGCATCCTCAAGGAAAAACAAGACACCGTCAATTCCTGCATCTGCCCGGCCAACTGGTTAAAACACTGGCGCCTTCTGCGGCAGAAGGCAGGTTGGAAAGGTGCCCACCGCTGGCATCCGGATGCGCTGCGCCACACCTTCGCAAGCTATCATCTGAGCCACTTCCGCTCATTCTCTGAGCTTCAATGCGAAATCGGGCACCGAGATTCAGCTCTGCTCCGCACACGCTACGTAGACCAACGGGGGGTTGTAAACGCCAGAAGCTTCTGGACTACAGCGGCGTGACTCATCCGGGAAAAGGCTGCTGAAACGAAGTTTACGGGGCGGAAGAGCTGCGCTCCGATAGGGTCGCGGTTTTAACGCGAAAGAATTCCGCACTTCTAGGGCGTATGTCCATCTCCGCACTTGCGGAGCGGGAGGGGATTTGTTAGCATGGAGATAAGATGATTTTCCGCAAGGCAGTGGTGGTGCTTATGCCGCTTTCCCTGCTGGCTGTGGCGCAGGAGCCGCAGCCGGAGGCGGAGCCTGCACCGGAGACGCCCGCAGCGGAAGCGGCAACGACCGAATTCCCTGCCCCGGGGGCTCCGGCAGCCGGGGAAATTGACTGGAAGGCCGAGGAAGAGGCGGTGCTACGGGAGGCGGCGGCGCGCGGCATCACCCCGGATCGCAAAGCTGCCGCGGTGGCCATAGCGAATGAGCAGCACAACGGCTACCTGCCGGATGCGGATGAGCACGTGATTTCGCACAGCAAGCTTTTCTCCGTGAGCGGCGGCGATTCTCTGCGCATGGGCGCCATCGCCTCGCGTGCGGACAATTTATACTCCCAGGTCTGCAAGCTGCTGCAGCTGGAGAAAAAGCACAAGCACCTCATTTCCATACGCCTGCTGGGCAAAAGCACAGACCGCCCCTCGCTGCATCCCATCCGCACGCGCATCAACATCATCGACGGGCAGCCGAATTTCCAGGTGCGCATCTTTCCGGGCGGCGGTATCGACCTGGATCGCATGGACAAGGCCATCATCACGATGATTCTGTATGAATACGTGCTGCGGGATCTGGAGCCGGACGCCTACCCGGATGACATCAGGCTGCCGGGCTGGCTGGTAGCGGGCATGCAACAGGCGGTGCTGTGGAAGACCGGCCGCGCAGAGCGGCGCATCTACCAGCAGCTTTTCCAGAGGGCCGAGATGCTCTCGCCGGAGGAGATGGTTTCCGTGACAGAACCGGAGAAGCTGGATGCCGCCAGCCGCCAGGTATACGAGGTTTCATGCGGGGTGCTGCTCATGAGCCTGATTGACCGCGAGGGCGGAATCGACCAGCTGAAGAACCTGCTGGAGAATGCCGCCACGGCAGATGGCACCCCGGTGGAGACGATTACGGAGCATTTTCACGAGCTGGGGGTAGACAGTTCACTGCTGAACAAGTGGTGGGCCATCGAGCTGGCGAACCTGGCCCTGCCCCGCGCGGCGGAGGCCATGGCCCCGCTGGAAACAGAGAAGATGCTGCAGGAGGCGCTCACCATCATGTATTTCGACCCGGAGACGGAGGTGCCGCGGCCCGTCTCGCTGGATGATGCCTACGCACTGGTGGAGCTGCCGAACTGGCGGCGGCTGATTCAGCCGGCCATCGCGCGACTGGTCTCGCTGAGTCACACCTGCTTCCCCGGTTACCGCCCCATCGTGACGGAATATTGCCGGGTCATCGGTCAGCTGGCAGACGGAGCCCACCCGGACGAGGTGCAGAACAGTCTGGGGCCGCTGCAGGAGCTGCGCCGCGCGTATTACTCCGCCGCCATCCGCGGCCGCGATTACCTGGACTGGTTCGAAATCACCTTCACCGGTCAGGAACGCGGTCGCAGTTTCGATTCGTATCTGGAAACAATGCAGCTGCTGCGGCGCGACCACCCGGGGCCGGATACAGCCATGAGCCGCTATCTGGATGATATCGAGGCCCTGTACGGCCAGAAGGAAGGCGAGGCTCTGCCCGATTCGCTCCGCAAGGCGGCCCGCCAGAACCACAACACCAGAAAGAAGAAATGAGCCGCACCCCCACACCCACCACCCCGCCGGATATGGCGGCTGAGCAGGAAGCGCACGCCGAGGGGTTTGCCCGCGTGTGCGGAATCGACGAGGCCGGACGCGGTCCGCTGGCCGGGCCGGTGGTGGCCGCGGCGGTGATTCTGCCGGCGGGCTACGAGCTGCCGGGGCTGAATGATTCCAAGAAGCTCACGGCTAAAAAGCGCGAAGCACTTTACGCGGCTCTGACTGCGGACGATGCGGTGCAGAAGTGCATAGCCCAGGCCACGGTGGAGGAAATTGATGAGCTGAACATTCTGCGGGCCACGCATCTGGCCATGCGCCGCGCGGCGGAGGGGCTGCCCGGCGGGGTGGATTTCTGTCTGATTGACGGGTTGCCTGTGCCGGGGTTCCCGCTGCCGAGCCGCAGCATCGTGAAGGGGGATGCTCGCTGCCTGAGCATCGCCGCCGCCAGCATTCTGGCCAAGGTGTGGCGCGACCACTACATGCAGGAGCTGCACCGCCAGTTCCCGGCATACGGCTTCGACCGCCACGCGGGCTACGGCACCAAGGCCCACATGCAAGCTATTCGAGAACATGGAGCTACGATACACCATCGCCGCACGTTTGCGCCTGTTACACAACTGGAACTGCCCCTGGGCTGAGGGGCAGTCCCCGCGGAGTGCCTACCTGGGGGAGTATGGTGAGCTGGTGGCCGCATCCTGGCTGCGGGCGCAGGGCTACAAGATTCTGCGCCAGCGCTTCCGCATGAACGCCAGCGGCGAGGTGGATATCATCTGCCGCAAGGGAGAGCTGCTGGTCTTTGTCGAGGTGAAAAGCGCACTGCACACCGGCGCTGGCCGCCCTGCCCGCCGCGTGAACAAGCACAAGCGCGAACTGCTCCGCCGCGCCGCCGGGCTCTGGCTGCGGCGCCTGGGAAAGGAAGTGCCCAGCCGCATGGATATCATCGAGGTGCTGCTGCCGCCAGGCAGAAAACCGGAAGTGAACCACATTGCGGGCGCGTTTGCGCTGAAGAAACAAATACCACACAGCTCTCCTATTTCACCACGAATGAGCAGTTCGGAGCCGATGAGCCACCTCGTGGGGCAATGGCGGCAAACCCGGTCGGAGCAAGTTGAATAAACAGCCAGCACGGGGGCTCAAATCATCTGCCCTGCGGACAGAGAATATTTCCGCTACGCGGAAAGAATTTCGCAGTCGTTGACCGCGAAATTATGAACGCAGAGGAGGAGGGAGGTGGGCCAGGAGGGCGGCGGGAATGCCGGGGAGGGAGGGTTCGGAGGGTTTGGAAGACTCGGCTTCCAGCATGGCCAGGCGGGTGTCCTCTATCATGGCCTTGAACTTATCAGCCTGGCTGAACTCACCACTGGTGTCGCGGAAAATACCGGCCAGCCAGGTGCGCTTTTCCTCAATACTCAGAAACTTCTTCTTAGCCATGAGCGGCGGGGGTGTGGAAGTTGAACCAGCGGCGCAGGCGTTCCTTGCCGGCGGGGGCCGGCACATAGCGCTCCGCCAGGAGGCTTACACAGCGGATTTCTCCCAGCTTTTCCAGATGGCGCAGCTGGGTGGTGCACACGCTGCAGGAAAGCCCGGTTTCGTGCGAGATATCATTCTTATCCTCCAGTCCGGCGGCCACCGCCACGAGCACCAGACGCGCAGCGGGTGAGAGCTCATCGCGCTGCACGCGGCTGAGGAAACGGCATGTAAAGTCAATTGCTTTCATAAGAAGGTGCGGTGATTAATCCTGGCTGCTCATGCTCCGGCGCCAGAGACGGTAGAGGGGGTGGGAGTCGTTCGACATGTGCTGCACGGCGTTGAAATGAGCCGCCTGGGGCAGCGCGATGCGCTGGTATTCCTCGCCCAGAGCCTGGCGGGCGGTGGTGCTGTTGATGAGGGGGATGCAGAGTTTCCAGGCCAGGCGCAGCACGAAAGCCTCCACAAAAAGCGGCTCGAAGAGGGAGGTATCCTCCACATCCGCAATGTACAGCAGACGGATGGCGGAAGCCGGGCAGTAAACTGCGCGGCCGCGGAGAGTCCAGCTGCGGCTGTTCACCCCAAGCACGCGCAGGCAATCCGTGGGCAGGCTGTGGCGCAGCTGGTGGGTGTCGTCGCCGGTGCTTTCCTCGGCGCTCTGCAGGGTGGTGGTCACGGTGGCAAAGCTCCAGCGGTTCGCGCAGAGCACCTCGCGGCGCACGGGGTGGTAGTGCATGTAGCACATGCGGGAAGGCAGGCTGCCGTTGGAATCCAGAGCGGGGATGGGAGATTCACCCAGCCGGCTGAGGGCCAGGTTGCAGATATCCAGCGGGGTAAGCGTGGTGTTCGGGGGTGTGGTAGTTGACATAACGGTTCAGGATACGCCCCCCAGAGTGCCACATGGTGGCGCATTCATCAACATGATTCGGACACAGGGCACACCATTTCATGTGGAACGCAGTCACCCCTTTCCGAATACACTGGCAAGGCCCGCAGCGGTGGGGTAGAGTCTGCCGCATGAACGCAGATGCCAGAGAACGTGCATGGGAATATTACCGGGCCGCCGGGCGGGATATGGAAACCGACCTGGCCACCCTGGCAGCGCACCCGCAGGGAATTGTGCTGCTCATGCCCCGGCTGGTGGTGCTCATGAAACCGGTTTGCAGCAGCGCACCGGAGCAGTGGACGGAACTTGACCGCGTTTTCCCCGCAGCGGATGCCTGGTACATTCACCTGCTGGTGGGAAATTTGCGGCTGGCCCGCAGCATGGCTGCCACCCTGCCCCCACTGCGCTGGCTCTGTTTCCAGCGTGGTCTGCGCACCCCGGCTCCGCACCGCCACCCCTGGCAGGCGTTCCTTCAGCATTAACAAACTCAACAAACAGACGATTATGGGATTCAGCAGCTCCACCAACTACCGTGCCGCCACCAACACGATTCCTGTGGTGACGCAGACCACCGCAGAGGAATCACAGCAGGCCACTGACCAGGCCACTGCTCAGAAAAAAGGGCTACTCTCCACCATTCTGAGCTCCCACCGCCGCAAGGAAACCACCGCCACCGTGGATTCCGCTAACCCCACCCTGGGCTGATGCAGACGATACTCTCCAACTACCAGAGGCTGAAAGCCGCCCGCGCCCCATGGGAGAGCTGGTGGGAAATCCTGCGGCACTATGTGTTGCCGGACCGCCAGCACAGCCAGAGCGGTTACGACACCGCCGAACCACCGGCCGCCCACCAGCTGAGCGACACCACGGCAGTGGAAGCCTGCCAGAAACTGGCCAGCGCCCACATGAGCTACCTGACACCCAGCAACGAGCTGTGGTTCAAGTGGAGCTGTCCGCTGCCGGATGCCGGGGATGAGGCGGAATCCTGGTACAACCGCTGCTCCGAAATCGCCAACCGTGAGCTGGCACAGAGCAATTTCTACACCGAGCTGCACGAGTGCTTTCTGGACCGCGTGGGGCTGGGCACCGGCAGTCTGTACTGCGGCAGCACACGCAGCGGCGGATTGCTCTTCCGCCACATTCCCTGCGGGGATTTCGTTTGCGCGGAGAATGATGAAGGCTCGCTGGACACCTACATGCGCGAGTTCACCTTCACCCCGCACCAGGCTGCGGCCAAGTTCGGAGCCAAGGCTCTGGGGCCGCGTGGCCGCGCCATGCTGGAAAACACACGCAACCCGCACGAGGGGGAGCTGCGTTTTCTGCATGTGGTGCGCCCCCGGGCCAGACGCAACCGCCGGCGGGACAACGCCCGCAACATGCCCTTCGAGAGCATTTACTACTGTCTGGATGACCAGTGCACCGTGCAGGAAAGCGGCTACCGCGAAATGCCCTACATGGTGACGCGCTTCCTGCGCTGGGGCGAAGGGGTGTACGGGCTTTCCCCCGCCCGGCTGGTCTACCCGGATATCCGGCAGACGCAATTCCTGAACCGCATCCTGGATCTTCTGGGCGAGGTGGCCGCGTTCCCGCGCATTCTGGAGCTCGCCAATCAATCCGGTGAGGTGGATTTACGCGCCGGCGGACGCACCCTTATCAACCCGGAGAGCGCCAGTCTGGGATTCCCGCGCGAGTGGGCCACCCAGGGGCGGTACGATGTGGGTATGGACCGCCTGCGGCAGAAGCAGGAATCCATACGCCGCGCGTTCTTCGTGCCCATGCTGGAGCTCTGGAGCGAGCATAAGCAGCAGATGACCGCCAGCGAAGTCTATGCGCGGGAGAACGAGCGAGTGATGCTCTTCTCACCCTCTTTCACTCTCTTTGCCAGCGATTTCCGCCCGCTCATGGAGCGCGTGTTTGCCCTGCTCTTCCGCCTGGGGCGTTTCCCGCAGCCACCCGCCACCGTGCTGCAGGCTGACCGGGACGGTGAGCCGGGAATCGAGCTGCCGCAGGTCGTGTACCAGGGGCGCATCGCCATGGTCATGCGCCGGTTGCAGTCGGAGGGTATAGCCCGCACGCTTCAGCGGCTGCAGGCCATGGCCGGGCTGGATAATTCCTTGCTGGACCATGTGGATCTGGACCGCACTTTCCGCACCGCTGCCCGCATGGACGGCGTACCGGAGGGCATTCTTCGCCCGGAAGTGGCCGTGAAACGCCTGCGCCGCAAACGCGAGACCGCCGCCCAGCAGCAACAAGACCCCCCAACACCCCCGCTGCCATGATTTACCGCCGCAACCCACAACTGGAACAGGCCCGCGAGGAACGCTGCCGGCTGCTTGCGCTCTTCTCCAGCCCGGAGGGGGAGCAGGTGCTGCGCGACCTGGAGCGCCGATTCGAAACCCACCTGCCCGTATTCCAGGGCAAAGCCGGGAGCTATGACCCGCTGGATGCCATGCGCCGCGATGCGCACCGAGAAATCTTCCTGGTAATCCGCCACCAGCTGGAGCTGGCCCGGCAGGAAGCAACACAAACACAACAAGAACAAGATGGATAATACCGAAGAAGAAACAGTACCCACCCCCCTGCCCACGGAGGAATTGCCCGCACCGCTCATGCGCGAGGACGGCGCTTTCACCCCGGGCTGGTTCACCCGCTTTGAAGAGCTCAAGCCCTACGCTGCCACGCTCTCCAAATTCCACCGCCCCGAGGCCCTGGCCAAGAGCTATGCCAATCTGGAGAAACTCCGCGGCTACCCGGACACGGCAGATGCCGCCCGCATGGCTGCATTCCGCGCCTCCGTGGGACTGCCTGCCACAGCAGAGGAATTCACCATGGAACGCCCGCAGGACACCCCGGATGAGCTCTGGAACGAGGAGCTGGTGAGCCAGCTGAGCAGCGTAGCATACGAATACGGCGTGCCGCCCAAGGCGCTGGCAGCCCTGGCCGAACGTTACACCACCGAGGGACGCCGCTTCATGGATCGCTGCCGGCAGGAAAACGCCCAGGCCATCCTGCAGGCTGATGCAGCCCTGCAACAGGACTGGGGCAGCGCCTATGAGGACAATCTGAAGACGATTGAATCTTTCCTGCACACCATGGGTGAACGCGCCGGGGTGGATGTGCGTGCACTGACGGAGAATCCGGCCTTGCGCGCCAACCCGGATTTTGCCAAGCTGCTGCTGGAAGCCGCCGGGCTCATGGACGAAGCCCCGCTGCACACCGGCTCCCAACCGGACGGCAAAAAAGAGGCCCACCGCATCGCCCACGACCCCACCCACCCGCTGCACGAGGCCTACATGCGCACCAGCCACCCGCAGCACCGCTACGCCAACGAACAGTACGACCGCCTGGCTTTCGGTCGCAGACTCTGAACAGACAAAGCCCCCTGAATGGGCGAATCCCCCGGCTCCACACACATGGAACCGGGGGATTCTGATTGTTACTGCATTACTGACGCAAAAGCGATCTCAACGGCGGTGACCGCCACGGCCGCCTTGACCGCCACCTTGCGAGCGGCTCATGCCATGCGGACTGCGGCTCATCTGCCGGCTGTTGCCTACCTGCGGACGGCTGTTCACCTGCGGACGGTTGTTCACCTGCGGACGGTTGTTCACCTGCGAGCCCTTATGCACACCGGGCATATTGGAAAGATTGGACGAATGATTCACCGTGGGCCGATGAAGGGAGCTACCATGTGGTTTTGCAGCCGGGCTGTGGCCCGCCGGTGAATGAGGGCGCGTAGCATGATGATGCGACGGGCGGTTTCCGGGATGGTGACCGGCCGGACAATGGCGCGGCACCGCCACTCGGTGCACATGCGCGGGATACCTCCAGTGCCCGTGGTACCAAGGTGCGGGGCCCCAGTCCGGCACCAGACAGGCAGCCGTTATGGCTGCAATGGAGAAAATGGCGGCTCCGGCAGCCGTGTAGCCGTATACCGGTCGGCCATAATAGTAGCCGTATATCGGGAAGCCGTTCACATCATAACTGGCATTTGTCCAGGAAACCGAGCTGCTCCAACCGGGGCCGTTCACCCCCACCGAGGCACTTGTGTACATGGGGTAATCATGCACCACGCACGAACTCAGCACCACGGCCGCCCCGGCCAACAAACCTATGTATTTCAGTCGTTTTTTCATTGCGATACAGGAGAAGTTCACAATGAAAGCGCGACAACATCGTGCTTTTGCTTGAAAATTACAAATTTTCTTCCAATTTCTGCAAATACCGCTCGGTCTCGCCCGGTTGCATATTGAACTTGCGCGCAAACAAAGCATCGGAGTCCCATATCCCCCCCCAATGCTCTTCGGTCAGGTTCATGGGCGACTGGGAATTATGCACCAGCCACTTCAGATACCGCCGGTTATCATCAGTGGCAGATAGTCCATACAGAGTCCGCGAGAGACTGGTCTGGAAAAACAATTCGTCGCTGCAGAAAGTGTGGTGGAAGAAATAGCGGAACAGCGAGTGCCGGGCGGCATAGTCTGCCACGGCAGCCATGCAATCCCCAGTGAGCGACCACCACTGCGACCCGGAATAAAAGGGACGGAATACAAAGTAGAGCGGGCGGCGCAGCTTCAAGCGAATCCATTTGTTCGTGTAAGGCCAGAACCAGCGGTGCCAGGGACTGTATTTACTCACAATCCAGCGGGGAAACCAGGTACCCACGCGGTGAATACCGCCATCCCTCCCCCATGAGTCGCGGCGCGGCAAGCGTTTGTACTCAATAATCTGACGCCGGGCATCATATGCCTCATCCAATACTGCATCCAGCTTCTTGCGCGGCTTGGCCGGCAGGCACTGTCCACTGAGCAGATGCACGTACCGGTACTGTTTGCCACTACTCACCACGCATCTGACCGCTGCCAGAGTGGCGGCCACCACGGACCAGTCCGCCCAGGTGACCGCCACTCGCTCCGGAACGAGCCGGATACGCTCGCTCGTCTGAATCCGGACGGCTATGTCGCTTGCCTTGTCCACGTGAATGTACACATCATTCCCGCCTTCCGCCAGATAAGCAGCCAATTCATTCACCTGCCAGGGCGATCGGTGACACAAAATAATGTACGCATCCCGCATAATCACGCATTCTATACCAGCTTTTCCCTGCTGTAAAGCCCTCTCTGCGCCAAATACATAAACTTTTTCCCTGATTCGTTGTAGTTTTGCTTGACGCCGCGCCTAAATTGTGTAAAATAGCGCACCGCTTTATTTTTAACGTCACCTAGAACATCTTATGTCCCGTATCTGCAATATCACATTTGCCATGCCGCACAAGGGCCGCCGCATTCATCGTTCCGGTCTTGCCAAGAAGAAGGGCGGTATCGGTCGTCACGTCACCAAGGTGGTGA
>CAZTAX010000055.1:0-11736 GCA_964611765.1 uncultured Akkermansia sp.
ACCAGCAGCAGGCAGAGCACGGTGAGCCAGGCGTGTCGCACCAGAATGCCCGCACCCCGGAGGTAGATGCGGCGGCTCACCTCCATCAGCCGGTTAAAGGGCCAGAAGATAATGGTGGCTACCTTGCCGGGGCTGGTGCCCGCAGGGCGCAGAATCAGCGCGCAGAGGGCAGGGGAAAGCGTAAGAGCATTGATGGTGGAGATGCAGAGAGCCACGCACATGGTCACGGAGAACTGGGTGTAAATCACACCCACCATGCCGCCGTAGAAGGCGATGGGCACATACACGGCCAGGGTTACCAGCGTGGTTGCGATGACGGCACCGGTAATCTGCTTCATGCTCTTGATGGTGGCTTCCTTCGGGGAGAGCTTTTCCTCCTGGATGATGCGCATCACGTTTTCCACCACCACGATGGCATCGTCCACCAGGGAGCCGATAACCAGGATGAGACCGAACATGGTCAGCACGTTGATGGAGTAGCCCAGCGGGTACATCACCATGAACGCACCCAGAAGCGATACCGGAATGGCAATGGCCGGAATGAGCGTGGCGCGCCAGTCCTGCAGGAAAAGGTAGGTCACCAGCACCACCAGCAGCAGAGCCACCACCAGCGTCTCCACGATTTCATCCATGGTGGCATCAATGGCTTTGGTCGGGTCATAGCCCATGCGCCACTCCATGCCATCCGGGAAGTTTTTCTCAATCTGCTTCATGGCCTCCTGCACCTTGGCCACGGTGGTCAGGGCGTTCGCATCGTTATTCTGGTGAATAATCATGCCCACGTTGTCCATGCCGTTCAGGCGGCTGTAGCCAGTGTTCTTCTCGGCGCCCAGCTCCACGGTGGCGATGTCTTTCAGCTTGGTGACGTGGCCATCCAACCCTCGTTTCACGACGATGTTGCCGAACTCCTCGGCGGTCTTCAGACGACCGGTGGCGGTCACTTTGAAGGTGGCGTATGACTGCACGTCCTCCGCGCCCACGGAACCAGCGGCAGCCTGGACATTCTGTCCGCTGATGGCGGCGCTCACATCGGCAGGGGTGATGTTCATGGCACTCATGCGGGTGGTGTTCATCCACACTCGCATGGAGTAGTTGCGGCTGGGGATGATATCCGCACTGGACACGCCGTCCACCTGGCAGATTTTATCCTTCACGTTCATGCGCAGCCAGTTGGAGAGCTCGAGGATGCTCATCTTGTTTTCATCGCACATGAAGTTGATGAAGCAGAGCATATCACCGCTGCGCTTGCGCACTTCGTAGCCGGTCTGCTTGATTTCGCCGGGCAGCTTGGATTCCACGCGCTTGATGGCGTTGGACACGTTCACCATGGCCATGTCGTCATTCGTGCCGGAGCGGAAAATGAGCGTGAGACTGAAGGAGCCGTCGTTGCCGCAGGAGGAGTAGAAATACTCCAGGTCATCCATGCCGATGAGCTGCTCTTCCACCGGAGCGGCCACCACCTGGGCCACTTCCTCGGCACTGGCTCCCGAGTAGTTCATGCGCACTGAAATGGTGGGAGGCGAGACTTCCGGGTATTCCGAAACCGGCATCTTGCTCAGGCAGAGCAGACCGGCCAGCATCATCAGAATGGAGATGACGAAGGCGAACTTGGGACGGTGAATGAAGAATTCTGAAAACATAAGGGATAAAGCGGTAGGGGGTTACTTGGCCTGCACGGGTGTGTTTTCTTCCATCTCGGCCAGGTGGGAGGTGATGACCTGTTCGCCCGGCATCAGCCCGGAGAAGACGGACACGCGGCCATCCTCTGCCACACTGCCGCAGATGATGCGACGCGCCAGGGCTCGGTTGTGTTTCATCACATACACATAGTTGCCCTTCGTATCCGTGAGCACGGCCTCCGCCGGCACCCCCAGCACGGGGAACTCTGCCTTGCGGCATACGCGCACGCTTACCACGCCGCCGGGAGCCAGGCTGCGGTCGGCGTTCTCAAATACGGCCCACACATTCTGGGTGCCGGTGCCGGGCTGGATTTCATTGTCGCAGAAGGCCACGCGGCCTTTTTCTGCGATTTCCTCGCCGGTGGCGGTCACCAGGGTGAGCTCCGCCTGCTGCTCCAGCTTATCGGCACTGCCGTAGATGGAAAGGATATCCTTCTCACTCAGTGGGAAACGGGCATAAATGGGGCTGAGCTGCACCACTCGGGCCAGCGGGGTCTTGATATCGGTCACGTAGTTGCCTTTGGACACGAGCGTGCGGCCGATGCGGCCGCCCAGCGGGGCTTTCACCACGCAGCGATCCAGGTCATCCTGTGCCACGGCCAGTCGGGCCTGGGCGGCATCCTTGGCGGCCTGCAGTCCGTTGAGGGTGGCGCGGGCATTTTCCAGGTCGTCCTTGCTGCTGGCGTTCGCTTCCATGAGCTTCCGCTGGCGCTCGTACTTGGTGCGGGCATCGCTGATTTTGACATCCAGCTGCTCCACGGCGGCCTTGCAGGCATCCACCGTGGCCTGGTAGCGCGTGGGGTCGATGTGGAAGAGCTTTGCTCCCTTCAGCACGCGCTCGCCTTCCGTGAAGTTGCTTTCCTGCAGCAATCCCTGCACCAGCGGACGCAGTTCCACGGTGTTGATGGCTTCCAGGCGGGCGGTCTCAATGGTCAGCACGGTGGGGTCGGCCATTTCCTGAACCGTGGCGGCATCTACCTCCACCGGAGCCAGCTCGCCACCTTGGGCGGAGCCGGGCTCATTGATGGCGGCATCTGCAAAAACGGGGTGCACCGTGGCACCGGGGCGGGTCTTGTGCGAGCCGTCGCTGATAACGATTTCGCCGGGCTGGAGACCCTCGTAGATGGATTGCAGGCGCCCCTGCACGGTGCCGGCGGTCACATTGCGTCGGGAGACCTTGTTCTCTGCATCAATGATGTAGACAAATGCACCGTTGGTGTCGTAGTGTACGGCGGTGAGCGGAATCAT
Source organism: uncultured Akkermansia sp. (assembly GCA_964611765.1). GTDB lineage: Bacteria > Verrucomicrobiota > Verrucomicrobiia > Verrucomicrobiales > Akkermansiaceae > Akkermansia. The sequence goes on from CAZTAX010000055.1 coordinate 2,928, forward strand.
GCAGACTTCACGCATGGTGTTCAGGCTCACATACAGCGCGCCGATGCCGCGGTGGGTCAGCAGTTCGTCCGGGTTGGCAAACTCGGCCCACAGGGTGTAGGAGTCTGTGCTGCCGCTCAGCTGGTTATCCACGATGGTGATGCGCCCCTTGGACGGATAGTTGCGGCCATTGGCCGTCACCAGCTGCACGTCCGTCACGTGGCCGATTTCCTTCGGCCCGCGGAAAATGCCGTTCACGTCGTTCTGACTCAGAGGGAAACGCACGTAGATGGGATCCATCTGCGTGATGGTGGTGATAGCCTCGCCGCGGGTGATGTAGTTGCCTTCGCCCTTAGGCAGACGACCGATGCGGCCGCTGATTTCAGCGTAAATCTTGCAGTCGGCCAGGTCTTTGGCGGCGCGAGCCAGCTCGGCACTGGCTCCGGCTTTGCGGGCTTTGAGCTCCTCCACAGCAACCTTGGCTGTTTCCATGTCCTCGCGGGAGGCGGCCTGCTGGGCGGCCAGGGTATTCAGGCGGTTGTAGCGGCTGGTGGCGTAGGTAATCTGCGCCTCAAGCTGGGCAATGGCTGCTTCTGCTTCTTCCACGGCTGCCACATAGCGCAGCGGCTCAATCTCCAGCAGCAGGTCGCCTTTCTTCACGCTGGAGCCTTCCTGGAAATGCGCCTTCACCAGGCGACCTTCCACGGCTGAGCGCACCGTCACATGGTGCACGGCCTCTGTGTGGCCTATGCTCTTGCGCATAATCTTATCCTGCCCGAGAATCGCTTTTTCGGCCTGCACATAGGTCGCCATCTTGCCCGGCATCTGTGCAGCCGCCGTCCCGCACAGCAGCAGGGGAATAGCATATTGAGTTATTGTTCGCATCTTGGTTCGTTGAAAAATTAAAATACCTGACGCGGCTATCATACCATTGCTCCCGCGCGCACGCAAGCAGCAAATGATGACATATCCGCCACATCCTTTACAAAAGTTAACGGAATAAGCCCGGAAGAATCTACGGGGCAAGCGGAAGATAAATCGGAATTTGAATTACGAATTACGAGTTACGAAGTCAAAAGTTCCGCGGGCATTCGCCCGCCAGTGTTGAACTATCTGATATACAATGGCGAGCCTTAGGCGAGCGGAGCTTATAATTCGTAACTCGTAATTCGTAACTCGTAATTTTGGCGGAACGCCAAATTCCAATTTATCACTCCTTACACCGTGCATCGGACGGAGACGGAGGTGGTGAAGGGGAGGATGAACTTGTGCAGCTCGACGGTGGCGGTGGTGGCGCCGAAATCCTGCACGCAGGCGGTGGCCAGGCGGTGGCAGAGGGTTTCGAGCAGCACGGTGGGCTGCTCCTGCGCCAGGGCAATGAGGTGGCGGGCCAGGGCGTCGTAGTTGATGGTGCGCTCCAGCGCTTCGCCCATGCTGCTGAAGGTGGCAGCGGGGGTGAGGCTCACGTTGGCCACCAGTCGCTGGGGCTCGGCGCGTTCTTCCGCCGGCACGCCGATGCAGCAGTTGATTTCCAGACCGTTGATGTGGATGGTATCGGCCACCGGGGTGGCGGGTGCGGTGCCGCTGCGCTCCATGAAGCTCTGCAGGGCTCCGAGGTGGGGCACGGTGAGGTCCGGGGCGGAGACGGAGAGCTGGGCGGCGTTGTTGTAGCCGGAGAGCACGCCGATGCCGATGATGCCGGCGCAGTGGGCGGCGTTGATATCGTGCTGCATATCGCCGATGAAGGCGGTATCGGCCGGGTTCAGGTTGTGCTGGCGCAGCAGGGTGTAGATGTATTCCTCCTTGTTGCGCACGCCGGAGTGGATGTGTTCGAAGTAGTCCTTCAGCCCGAGGAAACGCGCCTGCTCATCGAATGCTCGGGGATCCATGCTGGTGAGGATGAAGCAGCGGATGCCGCGGCTGCGGCAGAACTCCAGGAATGCCTTGGCATGCGGGATGATGGTGACCTGCGTCACAGCGTTGTCGAAGGCGTGGCGGTAGTATTTCTCTAAATCGACCAGCCTGGCTTCAGGGGTTTTGCGAGCGTAGTAATCCGGGTAGGGAAGCTGGAATTCATCGCGGAACTGCTCGCGGGTGAGGGCGGGGCGGTCATACTGGGCCAGCACGTAGTTGGTGGCTTCCAGGGTGAGGGCCAGGTCATCGCACAGTGTGCCGGACCAGTCGAAAAGGAGGTTCTTGAACATGGGTCGGAGAATCAGGGGTTGCGGCGGTCGGTGGTGATGATGTTGTGGCGCTTCTGGAATTTGAAGATGGCGTGTTTCAACTCGGGGTTGATAAAGGGGTTATCTTTGCCGTAGCGGGCCCAGGGACCACCCGGCACCAGGTGGAAATCCACAAAGCGCCAGTGCACATTGGCCGTGCCGCCCTTGATGCCGAGGTAATCGCGCACGGCGGGGGAAATATCGATGCCGGCGCATTTGTTGGATTTGTTGCGGGGGCGCTTGCCGAGGAAAACGTATTCCCAGTCATCGGTGTTGAAGGGGCCGCAGTCCTCCCACTGGGCGAAGCAGTAGCGGCCATTGTAGTAAATCTGCACCCAGGTGCCGCGGCATACGGATTCATACTTGCCATCCTTGAAATGGCGGTACCAGGGGATGACCTTTGAGGCTTCCGGCTTGGGCCCGCCTTTGTCGATATCGTTGTAGGGCAGGGCGATATAGAAAGGGTTGAGCTGCGGGGTGAAACCCAGCGGGGCAAAGGTGTGAGGGTCGCGGTTGGCGGGGGCCGGGTCATCGAATCCGCCGTAGTTATCATCCCAGGCGCTGTCCCAGCTGCTGGCGGTGTTGGGCACCGGGTTGTTTTTCGTGGCGCGTTCACCGATGTAGAAATAGGTGGCGGTGATATCGAAATGCCAGGGGTAGGCACCCGGGCGCAGACGCTGCGGGTGGGTCTTGGGATCCGGGAAGTTGCGGCGGTGGCTCTGGTCGAAGGTGGGGCGCAGCGGCCCTGCCTTGATGGCGGCTTCGCGCAGGTGGTCAGTGGTCATGCGCCGCCTGGGCGGCTTGGCCGAGCTGCGGTTCACCGCCGAGGAACCGATGCTGGAACGCACGTGCTGAGCCTCTGCTGCCGGTGGTAACAGCAGGGCCAGGAGCAGCAGGCAGGACAGGGCACGCGTCAGCATCTTCCAATCTTTACCAGTTGTGCAGCACGCTCGGGCGGGCCACGGGCAGCTTGTCCGGTGCATCCAGCGTGTAGTGCAGGCCGCGGGATTCCTGGCGGCGGATGGCGCAGTCCACAATCAGCGAGGCGGTGAGCGCGAGGTTGCGCAGGTCGATGATTTCCGGGGTCACGCGGTAGCCCCAGTAGTACTCATTGATTTCGCGGTTGATGTTGCGCAGGCGGGTGGCGGCGCGCTGCAGGCGGTGGTTGGTGCGCACGATGCTCACATAGTCCATCATGGTGCGGCGCACCTCATCCCAGCAGTGGTAGAGAATGGCCAGGTCGTCCTGCTGGGCGCGTTCGCCGTGCTTCCATTCGGGGATGGGGTATTCCTCCATCTTGTGGGCCAGGGGCAGGGTGCGGAGCATGCGTTGCAGGGCTCGCTTCGAGATGACCACGCACTCCAGCAGGGAGTTGCTGGCCAGGCGGTTGGCACCATGCAGACCGGTGCAGCCGGTCTCACCCGCGCAGAAGAGACCGCGCAACGAGGTCTGGCCGTCCGTATCCGTCTGCACGCCACCGCACTGGTAGTGGGCGCTGGGTACCACGGGGATATAGTCCACCTCGGCATCCACGCCGTAGCTCTTGCAGGTTTCGTAAATATAGGGGAAGCGCTCGGCCATGAATCCCTTGGGCTTGTGGGTCATGTCCAGGTACATGCAGGGGTGGCCGGTGCGCAGAATCTCGCGGTTGATGGCGCGGGCCACGATGTCGCGCGGAGCCAGGCTCTTGCGGTGGTCGTACTTCTGCATGAATTCCTCTCCATCCGGGCCGCGGAGCACGCCGCCCTCGCCGCGCACGGCTTCGGAGATGAGGAAGGTGAGACCGTCGCGGTCGCTGCTCTTCGGGTTGTAGAAAGTGGTGGGGTGGAACTGCACGAACTCCAGGTTGGAGACGTTGGCCCCGGCGCGCCAGGCCATGGCCACGCCGTCGCCGGTGGCGGTGGCGGGGTTGGTGGTGTACATGTACACGCGCCCGGTGCCGCCGGTGGCCAGCATGATGCGGTCGCTGCGGAAAATTTCCACCTCGCCGGTGGCGGGGTCGAGCACATAGGCTCCCAGCACGCGGTCCTCAGTCACGCAGCCGAGCTTGGCGGTGGTGATGAGGTCGATGGCGATGCGGTGATCCAGCAGGGTGATATTCGGGTGCTGCTGCACGCAGCGCAGCAGCTTGGTGCTGATTTCAAGGCCCGTGGTGTCCTTGGAGTGCAGGATGCGGCGCTTGCCGTGGCCGCCCTCGCGCCCCAGGTCAAACTCGCCGTCCTTTTCGGTGTCGAAGTCTACGCCCCAGTTCAGCAGCTCTTCGATGGCGGCGGGGGCTTCCTCCACGATGGTGCGCACAGCCGCTTCATCGCAGAGCCCGGCACCGGCGTCCAGCGTGTCCGCCACGTGTTCCTCGAAGGTGTCGTTTTTATCCATCACGGCGGCAATACCGCCCTGGGCCTTGGCCGAGCTGGAGATGAGGGGATCGCTCTTGCAGAGAATGGTCACCTTGCCATATTCGGCGGCGCGCAGGGCAAAACTCAGTCCCGCCACACCGCTGCCGATTACTAGAAAATCTGTCGTAGTCATCGCTGTATGCTGGATGCGCGCGCCATTCTACCACATCATGCCCGTTTCGTCACGCTCAATGTCAGAAAAATCCTCAACTTCGGGGTGTTTGACTGTCTGCAGCAATATCGGGGACGCGGGCCTGCATGGTATTATCGCTTGTTGAATGCCAATCTTTCTTTTATTTCGCAGATGAAAATGGAAACAAGGAGGGCGGCAAGAATCTGAATGATGAAATATGAGTGGGCGTGATCAAGTATCGGCCAGAAAAAATCGCTTCCCTTGGGCAGGAACGTATTCAGGATGTGATATACAATCGCGTGGCAACAAAGGATGGTAAGTGATATTCTACCCAGATAAGCAAAGCCCGGACTGAGATGAATTTTTTCCATGACCATACAAGCGATGCAGAAAAGTATGCTTCCCGAAATTCCGATAAAAACAAACAGAAACGGAGAGAGAAAAGGGTGTGCTCCATATTCCCTGATGGACATGTTGGTTCCTTCGTTATACCAGACTGCAGCTGCGTAGAGGGCGAAAAGGAAGATGGAGCCGAGCAGGTTTTTCCTGTTCAGTCCGGAGAAGACCATTTTTTCTTTGCAAACAAATCCTGAGTATATGAAGAGTGCGCCGAGCGGGGCGGTGTCCATGCTCCAGGGGAGCAGAATGGGAGAAAAGGAGAGGAGAAGAGTAATGAAAAGATAGGCGAGGATGATGTATGATTGATATCTGCGGTATCGGAGCAGCGGAAGAAAACAGATAAACGAGGTGAAAAGTGAGGTCAGAAACCAGAGCGGGGTCGCATTTTTCGGTAGCAAAAGAACATTATCCGCAGCCGCGGTGGAAAAAAGGGAGTGTCGGGAATAGAGTACCCCCAATGCAGGGGAAGCGTATTCTCCGCTGCACTGGTTCCCGATTCCTGCCATTATCCAGACGAGAAGGATGCTCAGTGTACCCCAGAGCATGTAGGGTTTGATTAATCGGTCAAATCGCAGTTTCAATGAGTTCGGCCTGTGTTTATATGTGTACCCGGAAAGGAAGTAGAAAAGAGGCATGTAGGCGGCAATAGCCACCATGAAACATTTGCGAATGAAGGGGATGGCTTGGATGTCTTCATGAGACGTGCTGAATTCCCAGAAGCTGGAGTGCGCTATGAGAATCAGGACGATGGCTACGCCTTTGGCGGCATCAATCCATTGTACGCGTTTGGCTGTGCTACGTATTTTTAGGGAGTCATCGCTACTCATATTGATTCTGCTCTGCTTGAATGAGATGGAATAGTGATTCCGGATTCCTGTAATACGAAGGCGGAACTGATGGGAGAATAGGAATCTGAAGCGCTTTGATAAACAAAAACCACCCCGCAGGGGGGAGCTGCGGGGTGGTGAAAGATGATGTTGTTACTTGCCCTGCTGGGCCTGGCGCTGGCGCTCGAGGGCGGCCTGCTGTTCCATCATGCGCTCCATGAAGGATTTTTTGGCACCTTTCTTCTTCTGCACCTTCACCAGCTCCGGCGCGGGCATGCGGCGGATGATGATGGTCTGCAGGATGGAGATGAGGTTGCTGGTGGTCCAGTAGAGGCCGAGGGCGCTCGGGTAGGTGTAGCAGAACAGGAAGAACATGAGCGGCATCCAGCGCATAATCTTGACCTGTGTGGCATCGCCGGTGGCGGGAGTCATGTGCATCTGGATGATGGTGGACACGGCCATGAGGATGGGCAGGATGTTTACCGGTACTTCATAGCCCATGAAGGGGAAGGTGAAGATGGTATCCATCTGCGAGAGGTCGGTCACCCAGCCGATGAAGCCTTCGCCGCGGAACTCGGCAGCCGTCTGCAGCACGTAGAAGAAAGAGAAGAAGATGGGCATCTGCAGCAGCATGGGCAGGCAGCCGCCCATGGGGGATATGCCGTACTGCTGGTAGAGCTTCATCATCTCCATCTGCACCTTCTGCTGGTCGTTCGGGTACTTTTCCTTCAGGGCCTGCATCTGCGGCTGCAGCAGGCTCATGCGCTTCATGCTGGTGTAGCTCTTGCGGTAGAGCGGCCAGATAAGCAGACGGATGGTGATGGTCATGGCGATGATGGCCCAGCCCCAGTTGCCCAGCAAGCCGTGGTAGAGATTCACGAGCCAGTTCATAGGGTAGGCAATGATGGTGAAGATGCCGTAGTCCATCACGCGGTCAATCATGCGGAAGTCATCCGTCATGTCGTTGAGCATGAGGTTGAGCTTCGGGCCGGTGAAGATATCGAAGGTGAAGCTCTTCTGGCCGCCCATCATGGTGTCCGTCTTGCCGGCGAGTGAGAACTCAGGCATGCCGACGGCCACTTCCACGCACTCGGTCTTATCGCCGCTGACTTGCAGGGGGAACTGGGCGGGAGCCGCATACATGGCGTTGTTGCCGCTGCTCTTGTCAGGCTTCACGATGGAGGCGTAGTACTGGTTCATGACGCCGACCCACTCGAGGTTATCGAGTCCCTTGTCGTAGCTGCGTTCTTTGGGTTTGCCAAGCCAGGGGCGGAAATCGCTGGAGCTGTTTTTCTCGAAGCTGCCGTCCTCCAGATGCACATAGTAGGTGTAGTAGGAGGATTCGTCCTTGGAAATCTGGCCCATGCCGCCGGCGTAGAGCCCCCAGTCCCGGGCGTTCAGCGTCTGGCCGGAGGTATTCTGCACATCTACCTTCAGGTTGAGCACATAGGCGTTGCCATCGATGGTCTTTTCGCCCTGCTGCAGGGGCTTCAGGGTGTATACCTTGCGCACGATGAGGTCGCCCACGCGGCCCAGCAGGGTCACCTGGTTCTCATTGCTCAGGTCGGCGCGGTATTCGTACACGGCCTGGTCAAACTGCGGGGCGCGGTCGTTGGAAAGGCCGAACACCAGGGCACCGATGCCGGCATCCGGGTTGGAGTTGATGCTCACATCCGTGCCTTTCAGCTCCTCGCGGGTGCTGTTGATGACCTGGCCGAGCATCTCCACGCCGCTGATGGCACCGCCGATGTTGCAGAAGTTGTATCTGGCCACGGGTTTGCCCTCGGCATCCTTGCTGGTGAGGGTGGCAATCACCTTCTTCTCCGCGGCGGGCAGGGTGGGAGCCGGGGTGGTGGCTACGCTGGCGGGCGTGGCGGCTGGGGTGGCCGGGGTGGTAGCTGCAGCTGCGGGATCCACCGGGGCGGTGGCGGCAGCAGGGGCGGCGGGGGCCTGCGGAGCGGGCTCCTGGGGGCTGCTGTAGTACCACTGCAGGCCCAGCAGGGCTGCGCAGAGCGATACGACAATCCATCCTGTCTTATCCATAATTGTTATTGTGGGTGAGTTAGTTGTTAAGTGATTTTGTGTTTTGTGAAATCTTTACTTCTGGCGGCGGGGTGGCACGGGGTCGTGCCCGCACCCGCCCCATGGGTTGCAGCGCAGGATGCGCCACACTCCCAGCCCCACGCCTTTAATCACGCCGTGTGTTTCCACGGCCTGGATGAAGTAGGTGGAGCAGCTGGGCTGAAACCGGCACCCGCTGTTCGGTCCGCAAAGTGCATGCAGCGGCTTGCTGATGAAACGTTTGTAGAACAGAACCGGGAGAATGACCAGGCGTTTCAGCATCCGGCGGTGTGGGTTCAGTTTGTAAAATGCTTGCGCTTGAGGAGACGCTGGAAGTCCTTCTCAAGCTCGGTATAGGCGGCTGTGGAAGCGGTGTGGCGCGGGATGAGCACCACATAGTGCCCGTGCTGCAGCGGTTCCCCGTGCTCGCGCACAATCTCGCGGATGCGGCGGCGCAGCAGGTTGCGCACCACGGCGTGGCCCAGTCGCTTTGTCGTGATAATCCCGAAGCGGGATTCTTTTGCACCCGCGCCCTCGCCGGTGTAGGCCAGGGTGCTGAGTACAAGAAAACGCCCTGCTGCGGATGAGCCTTGCGCACGCACCATGGCGAACTCACTGGCTCGCTTCATGGTTTGGTGCCGCGTCAGCTGCATCGTAAACAGGGCGTTGGTTTCTCCTGCAGGGCAGGGAGCACCCGGGGTACTCTCTTACAGAAACCCTGCCGGGGCTTTAGCCGCGCTGGATGATGTGGCGCTTGTAGTGCACCTCTGCGCCCTTGGGCAGAAGACGCTT
>CAZTAX010000056.1:0-11659 GCA_964611765.1 uncultured Akkermansia sp.
ATGCGGGCACCCTCCACCGTCACGGTCTGCTTCTTGGCGTTCACGGAAAGAACAACACCACGCTTGCCCTTGTTCTTGCCGGCGATAACTTCGACATTATCACCTTTCTTCACGTGGGTCTTCATCGTTTGTGTTTTCTTGGTATATGTTCAGACCACACTACACCTGTAGTGCGGGGCACCCACTATACGCTCTTCCCGGCCACGCGTCAAGCAAAATAACGCGACTTTTCTCCCCTGCCCCGCATTTTTTTACTATTCCGGAGCAAAAACACGGTTTCTCACCCATGCAAAGCGCCAGCAGAGCAACAGAGCCGTAATGGTGAGAGCCACTACAAAACTTACCCATGCACCAGCCGGGCCCATGGCCGGAACAATCAAATCTGTGCGGATAAGGATACAGGCGAGCGGAAAACCGATGACCCAGTAGGAAAACATGTTGACCCAGGTAATAGCCTGCGTATCATGACAGCCACGCAGCAGGCCACTCATGAGCGCCTGCAAGGCATCGGACAACTGGTACACTGCACAAATGAGAAGCAGACCGGATGCCAGTTCGATAATCGGGAGCTCGTCCGTGTAGAGCGCGATGATTTCACGGCGGAAGCATATGGTGAGCAGCGCAAGCGAAAGAATCACCGCCAGCATGAAGGTGATACTGGTGCGCAGCAAAGCATCGAACCGCACCTTGTCACGAGCTCCTACATGGTACGCAGAACGGATGGAAGTGGCAACACTCAGCGATAACGGGAACATAAACAGCACAGCAGACACATTAATGGCCACCTGGTGGGCCCCGACAGCCAGAGCACCCAGCGGGGCAATCACCAGCGTGACCACGCAGAAGAAGGTCATCTCGCACAGAGAAGCAACGCCCAGAGGAAGGCCTTTGTAAAAAATCTCGCGCACCACTCGCCACTCGGGAAGCCGAGCTGCCCACATCTGCACCATATTGCGCCGGTAGCGCGGATAAAATGCCATGAGCATCATCAAGGCTCCCATCATCATATACTGAATCAAGGTCGTAGTCAGACCGGTACCCGCGCCGCCCAGAGCCGGAATGGGCCCCCAGCCAAAGACAAAAGCAAAATTCAATGGTATATTAAGTACCAGGCCGGCAAAGGCAATGAACATAGCCGGTCTGGTGTGGCCGTACCCCTCAAAATGCCCCTGCAGACAGCGCAGCATGACACTAGCCGGTACGCCCAGCATCAGGTAATAAAGATAATCGCTCGCCACCTGCACCATCACCGCATCATCCGAAACCAGGGGAAACACCATCACGCCGGCAGACAGAGCAGCTACCTCCACAGCCATGAGGATAACCGCCAGCAACTTTGCATTATTGAGCAGCAAGCCCACCTTACCCTCACTGCCGGCCCCACGCAGACGTGAAATCATCGGGCCGATTATCGTGAGCACCGTACCTACCGCCACCATGATCGGCACCGTGACAGAACCGCCCAACGCTACACCGGCAAGCTGCTCCGGACCGGCCTGCCCTGCAACTATGGTATCTACCACGCCCATTCCCATATTCATGAGATTAGCGATATACAAAGGCAGCATCAGCACCAACAGGCGCTTCAACTCACCTTTATCAACCAGCTTGCGTAGTATGCTCATAGTCTATCACTCTCAAAACAAAAACCGGTTCCACCCTGCGGTAGAACCGATTCAGCATCTGGAACGGGATTCGAACCCGTGTTGCGCGCGTGAAAGGCGCGAGTCCTAGGCCTCTAGACGATCCAGACTTTTATTTATTTCACCGGCATGCACCAGTGCGAGGGCAATTTAACACATCGCAAGCACCTTGACAAGAAAAAAATCACATTTTCTGCATTTTTTCCATTTATGGGAGCATTTTGTCGAAGCACGCGACTTCAGTCCCGATTATGTGCACCGTGATTTCGGGACTGAAGTCCCGTGCTCCGAAAATAAGAAACATCAATTGATAGAGCTCTGCACTCAAACTTCGGGGCACGAACTGAGAATCGAAAAAGTAATTGCCCCGCTCCGGGGAACGGAGCGGGGCTAAATTACCATTGAACCTGGTTAATCAGGGGTTCACGAGACCATCATCCGGGAAGAGACCGGGGATGGAGTTACCGGAACCGCCGGCGGTAGTGCCAGTGTCACGCTTGCGCATGGGCTTGCCGAAGGGGTCAATCACGTCAGCAGTCACGAACACCATGAGGTTCTTGCGGATGTGAGACTCGGCATTGCTGCGGAACAGACGACCGATAAGGGGCAAGTCACCGAACACGGGCACCTTATCTTCCACCTTCTGCACCTCATCCTGAATCATACCACCGATGGCGATGGTGTGTCCATCGTACACGCAGGGGTTGGAGTTGATGTAACGGCGGCTGAAGATGGGCATATCGATGCGGTTATCAGTCAGCGTAATGTGCTCAATTGTGTTCTGGTTGGCAATACCTGCGGTAATCGGGGAACCATAGTTCACGAAACCTTCGAAGTCAACCACGCGGATTTCGAAGCGCTTGAAGCGCACGATGTCGCCGTCACCTTCCTTGAGGGGCTCGATCTGGAAGCGCAGCATCACACCGACTTCTTCAACGCCCCAGCTGGAGGGGTTGGCCGGAGCAGCCACAGGCATGCTGCCGCTGTATCCGTTGTTGTTATCGTCGTTGTTGTTATTATTGTTGCCGGAGCTTTCGATCTGCGGCTCGTCGTACTCGGTCGGGTACACGAAGCGGCGCACAACCTCAATCTTGGCGCAACCAGTTTCATCGTTCTGGTCAGAAGCGAGCTGATCCGGAGCGGGAGCATAATCCATGGGTTCATCACCGCTGATTACCAGGCTCGGAGCAGACATCACGTCCACGCCCTTCTTCTGGGACAGCCCACGCATAATCATCTGGTAGGAACCGGAGTCATAGATACCGGAAAGGGACATCACACCAGGAGCCGCTGATGCAGTGGAGGAAGCGCCGGCAGAACCGGAGGTAATGAGGTTCTGCAGAGCACCGGAAGTAATGGCACCGGAGCCGGAGCGCAGACCACCAGTCATGAGACCGTTGGAGATGGTATCGCTGGCGCTTGCAAATGTCTTGTTGGAAGAAATCGGCCAGGTACCGATTCCATCGTAGTTGTTGTTGTAGGCACTGCCACCGGTGCTCACGAAGTCGCTCACAAGGCGGTTCGGGTTGGAACCGGAGCCATTCACGCCACCAAGGTAGGTCTTACCGGAATCGCTGATGGAGAACGGATTGATTACCCAGTCGAAGGAGAGTTCTTCCTCATTGGTCTGGGTGATTTCCACAAACTTGGCGCTCACCTTGACCATCTTGGGCATATCCTGACGGAACTTGTTGATGGCTTCTTCCACGGTATCGAGCTCATCATCCGTGTTGGTCACGGTGAGCACGCCGGTCACAGGAGAGTACTTTGCCGTAGCACCCTGCGGGAAGTTCACACCCATGTCGATCAGGGAAGCCTTAGCGTCGATCTTGCGAGTACGACGGGAGCTGCCGGAGGTGAAATCGCTATCTTCCTCATCTTCATCAGCACCCTCCTCGGAACCATTGAAGAAAGAGGGACGCACAGTCCACTGGCGGCGGGACATACGCTGAGAAGCAGCACCCTTCTGGAACACCACCACGGCGTTCTCCTCAACGCGATACTCACAACCGGCCTGGGAGCACATGTGAGCCAGCAGGTCAGCGGCGGTCACATCACTCATCTGCAGGGAAGAAATGATGGCAGGGGGAGGAGGCGTGTAGACAGCGGCGGGGGCTGCGGCCTCGGCTTCCTCTTCCTCATCCTCGCTTTCCTCTTCATCCTCATCGCCAGAGCTGGCGGGAGCGGCAGCAGGAGCTGCAGGTGCCTGGGCTTTCTCGAAAATGAAGTTCATCTGCTGACCACTCTTGCGAGCTTCAGCACGCAGGAAGTCAAGAGCATCGGACATCGGAGTATCTTCGAAGTTCACGCTGGCAATCTTGAGGGTCACCAGGTTATCGCGGTTACGAAGCACACCTTCAGAGGTAGCAACAGTCTCGGTGCCACCAAGCTCAATGGTGGGCAGTTCCTGGGGCAGCTGTTCTTCCCACAGAGCGTCCACCTCAGCCAGGGCCTTGGCGCGGTAGGAATCATGAGCAGCCTTATAATAGTTGGAGCGGCGCTTGCTGACAGCCTCCTGACCACGACGGGCAGCGGTGTTGTACGGGTCAATCTTGATTACGCGATTGAACTCAGCATAAGCGGCATCATAGTTGCCGAGGTCAAGGTGACCATAGGCCAGGGTAAGGAGACGATTAACCTCCTCAACATTCTTCACGTGCTCAGGGGTAAGAGCAGGATTGTTGCGCACGGGATCGCGCATCAGAGAAAGCTCATGACGGGCTCGCTTGTTGTTGGGCTCGCGCTCGAGCACATCAAGCAGAAGCTGCTCGGCTTCATCGTAACGACCGACACGGGAATACTCCATGGCAACAGCAATAGAGGCATCACCAATGCTCTTGACAAGGAACTCCTGAAGTTTCTGAGTAGCCGGAGCTTTGGGAAGAACCTTCCAGGCGGCTTCGTATTTCTCGAGAGCCTGCACGTACTCCTTCTGGGAGTATGCGGTGCGGCCTTGCTGGAGGAGCTCAAGAGCCTCACCTGTCTTAGCCTTGCGGCGGGCGGCCTCACGTGCATTGATGCTATCCTGAGAATCACCAGAGTAAACGGCGGTGGGACCCACCTGGCTGGTGCCGGCAGCGGACGACGTGCTGATGTAGCCAGCCGTGCTAGCCTGCGCAAAGGGGCAGGAAACGGCGATGGCTGCAAGAATCATCGTGCGCTTTGAATTGATGAGAGGTGTGTGGTTCATGGTAACGTTCTATTTATGGCAGAATTCTGTTCAAATGTAAAGTCTACAATTTAATTTTTCTTGTTTATCGGGGATTTTTTTCGTCTTTTTCAAGGAGAATCACTTTTTTCCGGAAGCTTTGGGCACATTTACGGGACTTTCAGCACCATCAAGGCGGATATTGACACTGCCGGAGGCATCGATAGATTCGAGCGTAGCCTTCAGTTCCGAGCCATCAGCCTTGCCGCCGGGGATAACGAAGCTGGCGTAAGGCTGGGTACGGATTTCGCCCTCAGGCTTACCCACGGCAGAACCGGCAGTAACGCGCAGAACAACAGATGTATCGCTCAGGCGGTATCCCTTCTCATTCGGCGTGCCGTAATCCTTGGAACCGGCGGCCGTCTTGCTGCCGGCGCGGATGCGGAACTCCTTGTTCGGAGAAGCGGTCACATTATCGCGGACAATTACAACATTTTCCTTGCTCATGCCGCTGAAGCTGGGGAACTCAGCCTTATCGAAGCGCACGACGGTGAAACGTCCGATTTTCTCACCGGGCAGGTCAAACGTGCCACCGGGCTTGACGTCACCTTTCCACGCGGGAGTCATATCGGTATGCTTGGCAAAGATGCGGATATTTGCGGTCTGAGGTGTAGTGGAAGCCATGCCGAACATATTGTCGACGACGATAGTAGCGCGAGCAACATTGGTCTTGACCACTTCAAGTTTCGGAGCAGAGCCGGAAGCCTGCACAAGATCCGGATAACTGGTTGAAGCAGAGGGACAGGTCTTGGCGTAAAACTCCTCCTCATTAGTGAAGCCGTCATTATCACTATCGAGCACCTTACCGTCAGAGCGGCCCAGGGCATCAGCAATGTTATTGGCAATGAACCATGTATTCGGAATATCGCCATGAATGCTGGGTGCAGCCGGATCATAAATATCCACTACGGTATTCTTCTTCTCGGAGTCCAGCGTAATCTGCCAGAGCTCGGTGGAGAAGAACAGCGGAGCAATGCGGGGCTGGCCGTTCACCTTGGCCCCCTCAGGTGCCACATCGGCCACGGTGCGGTCACGCTTGAGGCCTTCATTCACGCGGTCAGCTTCAGCCGTGAGAGATTCACCGCTTTTAGATGCACTGATATTTGTTTCGGGTTCGACCACCTTGTCCATGTAGGAGTATCCGGCGAGGCCGGCAGAAGCCAGGCCCAGGATAGCACCGATGACAAGAGCCTTACCCCCGGGATTAGATTGTTCAGCCATGATTCTTATGTGAAATTGTTAAGGGTTACTTAGTCTTGCCAGGGGTGAAATAGAGCACCTGCATGGTCATGTGAATGCGTACCTTCTCGTCCGGAGAGCCCGTCTTGCGAACGGCCACCGTGCGAAAACCGCCGGCTGCACTATCTTCGGCCGCACGAGCCTCAGCTCCCAGATCCTCACCGGCAGCGGCAATCTCAGCCGGAGCAGAGTAGGCATCAATACCCGGCAGATTCTCATTTCCGCGCACAGCGATACCGGTGATGGTAAGGAAGAAATCCTTATCCTGCATAATGCTGTTGAGCACCTTCGGAAGAGCACCACGAGTTGAATCGAAGGCAACTTCGAAACGCAGCGGGAAATAGGGAAGCGCCTTGCGGCTGTTCGGATTCAGAGACTCAGCGGCTGCCTCAGGAAGCGGTGCGCAGTACACCTTTTCCAGTGAAGGAGCCCCTGCCCCGATGATGTATTCAGCCATGCGGGTCACAGCCTTCAACTGGAAGCTGCGGAAAGGCACGTCATCTGCCACGGGGGCGGCATTCTTGAACGAAGCCAGGCCAAGATTCTCAGCAGGGGGCGCTACACGGGCACCCTGAGAGGAAGCCAGATTCTTGATTTTGTTGATGGAATCGCGCAGCTCGTTCTGGAAATCCTGAGCAGAAATCTGCTTTCCGTCGCCCCAGCAGTAGGCGGCATAGCGGTTCAGCTCAGCCTGCAGATCCTTATTCACCCCGGCCACCTGGGAGAAGGCAGCCTTCAGTTCCTTCAGGTTCTGCTTGGTGGGAGCGATTTCCTGGCCATCATAACCGGCGAAGCGGTCATTGATTTCCGCAATTCCGGCCTTATTCCCGGCGTCCTCCTGACCCTTACCGTAGCCATAGAACATGACACCGCCAAATGCCAGCGCAAAGACAGCACTGAGAGCGACCACTCGCTTATTTTCACTGATATTCATTTTGAAATCTATAATTGAGAGTTAATATCACTTCTTGCCTTCGCTCTGCTCAGGAATCGGGATGGGATTCTTCAGCGGCATCACCATCATGAACTTCTCCACATAGTCCGGCATCTTGCCCTTGGAGGCCTTGGAATCGATGAACTGGAAGTAGTGGTTCAGGTTGCTCTGCACCTTGCCATTCTCATAGGAGAACAGGGAATCGGCGCTGCGTTCGTCGAAATTCTGAGCTACCAGGTTATAGATTGCATCGCGCTGGGCGAGGCCGTCGCTACCGGGCTTCTTGATCGTGAACCCGCTCACGTAGATAGCCGTCACCATCGGGGCCTTGCTGCGCTTGCGCACGTCCACTTCATCCGGAGCGGCATTCATGGCAGAGTCGTTCGTATTGGAGCGGCTGCGGTTCATATCAATAAGCTTCGTCCCCTTCACGTCAGTCGTTTCAGTCAGAGAATTAGCCTCCACATCATAGTTGATGAGAGGAGAGAACTCATTGAACCAGAATTTAATGGAAGCAGCCTTGCGCGTAAGCTGTTTCAGCACGTCAACGTATGCCGCACGCATGGCGTAGAGATCGGCAAATTTGTTAATCTCCGCCATCTCGCGGTCGTACTTCTGCTGCACATTTGTAATCTGGTCATTCACCTGAGTAACGGCAGCATCTACGCGAGAAGCCTTGGCAAGAACCGCCGCAGACTCATTCGCATTCATGGTAGTCACCGCAGCGTAAGATCCGGCACCGGCCAGAGCCAGCACACCGGCGATGGCAACCATCGGCAGCAGCTTCTTCTCAGCACGATCCTTACCCACGCTCGTGGGCACCAGGTCAATATTGAACTCACCGGTACCGGACCCGGTGATGGCTGCGCCCACAATCGGCCCCAGGCAGATGGCGTCCTGCTCGAGCTCAGCTTCATCCACCTTCGGGCCCACGGAAATCACCTCGGTGGGGTTGAGGTACTCCACGGGGATATTCAGTGCGGACTGCAGGAACTCCAGAGCAAAGGGCAGGCGAGCGCCGCCGCCACAGACGTAAGCCTTGGTGGGGGGATTCCCCTTGTACTGGGCACGGTAGTGATTGATGGTACGCTGCACTTCGGAGCTCAGGCGGCCCATGGCGGTGCGGATGGTGGTGGCCAGGGCGGCTTCCTGCTCGCTCATGGAGTCAGTATAACCATTGCCAAGGGAGACCACGCCGCTCTCAATCTTGAGCTGTTCCGCCTCACGGAAGCTCATGTTGAACTCGCGGGCAATGCTGTTAGTGATAAAGGCACCGGCAGCCGTGACGGAACGGGTGAAGAAGCGACCATCCTCCGCAAAGATGATATCGGTAGTCTTGGCACCGATATCGAGCAGCATCACGGGTTCCTCTTCATCGTAGTTGGCCCGGAATGCGTTGTACAGAGAAGTGATGGCGCAGTCCACGCTTCGAGTCTTGAGCGGGCCGGATTCCACCTGAGAGTTCAGGTTATCCAGCACGTCCTTCTTGATGGCCACCAGCAGCACCTCGCGCTCACCTTCGCCGCGGTCGGCCAGCTCCTGGTAGGAGTAGATGATATCCTCCAGCGGGAAAGGAATGTGCTGTTGAGCCTCAAAACCCACCTGCTCTGCAATGTTATCAATATCAATTGCAGGCAGCTTGATGAAACGCATGAACACCTGCTGGCCGGAAACCACGTTGCGCACTTCACTGCCACGCACCTTGAGTTCCTGCACCATCTCTGCGATGGCGCTGCCAACATAATCCATACGCATGCCTTCCTCTACCGGATCCAGCAGGATATCCCTGCGGGCATAGCGCGAAAGCGCAAAGCCTCGCCCGGCCGGGGCAAAGACGCCCATTGTGACGCTCTGCGAGCCGATCTCAAGGGCTACCGTTGTCTTATATTCAGCCATATGTAGTTAGTTGTCAGTTATCAAAAAAATTAAACCGAAAGAAACGAAAGCGGCGTCGCATTACTTACGGCGCTTCTTACTCTTCTTGGCGGGTGCCACCGGTTCCTCAGTGGTAGCAGCTTCCGCAGAATCAGCAGACGTTGCAGACTCCGTAGCAGCATCGGGGGTGTAGCCGCTCGTGCTGCCGGAAGAAGAAGGGGAGGAGCTGTAGGAACTGCCGGTTGCCTCACCGTACATCGGCGACGTGGCAGGGAAAGCCGGAGCATAGAACGGAGCGAAGGGAGTCTCGGAAATAGCGCGGAGCTGCACACCGATACCGGCCTTGTCTTCCTTCTTCCACCAGCCCTTCTTGAGCTTGTTCTTCATCTTCTTATTCACCAGCACATCAGCATCTGCCTCCGGCTTGGAGCAATCGGCATCCTTGAACTTGAATTCCACGGCCACCGCAGCCAGCTTACCGCCCAGGTCTACCTTCTCCACCTTGCTGGAATCATTGCCACAGATGCGGGCTGCGTCCGACGGAGAAATGAACACGGCCGCCTGCACATTCTTGTTCTCGCCCACATCACCCTTGGGGCTCAGCGGAATGTTCACATAAGTGATTTCCTTATCCACCAGAATGAGTTTTTCGCCATCCTTGCCGACAGCGAACACGAGGTAAGCATGCACTTTCAGTTCATCCACATAAAGCGGAGTCTTATCCCCACGGCACTTACCCTGCAGAGCATAAGGAATTCGCACAAAGTGCCAGGCCGGGTTGACGTTCCTGGCCGTATCCTTGGTAGCAAAATACTCGGCACGGGGAACAACCTGTTCCACCTGGGCATCACCTGCCTTCAACGTAAGCTCAGCCTGGGCATAATCTGCGCTGGTGGCAGCAGCCTGGGGAAGGCCGCAGAGCGCAGCAACTGCGATGGGGAGAAAGAAGCGTTTCATGGTTCGGATAAAAACAAACGTGTGCTATACTTATACACAATATCCCCCCGTTTGGCGAGAAGAATCTTCAATATGGCGGATTTTTTTGAAAGAAACCTCTTCCCGCTCACATAGCGTCGCGTGCGCGCGAGAAGTTTTTGCCTTGTTTCCACCCCTGCCCTGTGCTATAAAGCAGTCCGTCATGCCAATCCTTGCCATTTATATCCACCACCTGGACCCGATTATTGTGAACATTCCCGGCACTCCACTGGCCCTGCGCTGGTACGGGCTGGCCTATGTCGGCGGCTTCATCCTGGGATACCTGGTGCTCCAGTGGCTCTCCGGCAAGAAACTCTACTGCGTGGAGAAAGAAAAGCTGGGGGACTATGTCACCCTCATCTGCATCTTCGGCGTGCTCATGGGCGGCCGTCTGGGTGAATTCTTCTTTTACTGGCTGCCGGAGCACGGGCTGAGCGGTTTCCTGGCCGATCCCACCTGGGTATTCCGCGTGTGGGAAGGCGGCATGGCCTCCCACGGCGGCATCATCGGCGTGATTCTCACCGCCTTCTGGTATGCGTGGAAGCACAAACTCTCCGCCGCTGCCCTCATCGACGGCGTGGCCATCGTCAGCCCCATCGGCCTCTTCTTCGGGCGCGTAGCCAACTTCATAAACGGTGAGCTCTACGGTCGCGTGGCCGATGCCGCCAACCCGCTGGCCATGAAATTCCCGCAGGAGATTTTCGAGCTCGCCCCACAGCAGCAGATTCAAGCCGTGGTGGCCGTGGAGCACGCTGCCGGCGGCAGCATGCGCGAGCTCGCCCTGCCCGGCGAGGTATTTTTCGACACGTTCTCCCGACTCTGCCGGGAGAACGCAGCCGTGCGTGAGGCGCTGGGGCAGTTCCTGAACCCGCGCTACCCCTCCCAACTGTTCGAAGCCGTGGGCGAGGGGCTGCTCATCTTCGTGGCGCTTCTCACCCTGCGCCTGCTCTGGCGCAATGCACCGGCCGGCATCTTCTGCGCCGCCTTCGCTTTCCTGTATGCCGCCGCTCGCATCACCTGCGAATGCTTCAAAGAACCGGACGCCGGCGTGTGGTACGGCATCACCCAGGGGCAGGCTCTCTCCATCCTCATCGCCATCCTCGGCATCTTCTTCCTTATTTACGCCCTCCGCAGACTCAAAAAGCAAAAAAATTGCTGATTTTATAAAAAAAGGCTTGCAATCCGCCGCGAGTTTGTGTAAATTGTCGCCGCACACTGTTTCGGCAGTCTGCAAAAGCCAAGAATGGGTAGGTTCCCGAGCGGTCAAAGGGGGCAGACTGTAAATCTGCTATCGTACGATTTCGATGGTTCGAATCCATCCCTGCCCAGTTCCTAATGCGGGAGTAGCTCAGTTGGTAGAGCAACACCTTGACATGGTGGAGGTCGTAGGTTCAAGTCCTATCTCTCGTACTCCCGAACTTCAGATAAGCCCTGATTTCCAACAAGGAAATCAGGGCTTTCTGATTTTTCGCTTGCTAATTTCAACGCACCGCGCTAGAATACCTGCGTGCAGAGCGCGCGCTCTGCGTGCTCCTGAACATTCCAACCCATAAAATAGTACCATGCCTGTACCTACACAAGAACAGTACATCAAGATGCTCAACACGGCCAAGGAAAAGGGCTATGCCTACCCCGCCGTGAACGTGACCACCATCGAGGTTATCAACGGCGCCCTCAAGGCTTTCGCTGAAGCCAAGTCCGACGGTATCATCCAGGTGTCCCTGGGCGGCGGTCAGTTCGCCTCCGGCACCGCTGTGAAGAGCTCCGCTATCGGCGCCATCGTGC
>CAZTAX010000057.1:0-11359 GCA_964611765.1 uncultured Akkermansia sp.
CACCACCGCACGCCGTTTTTTATTTATTTTTACATACTCATTAAAGTATACTTTAATGACATCTTAAAACATTGATTCAACAGGCACTACATAACCGAGCAGATAGCAGAGCACCGGGCAGGGAATGCGGTGGACAGGCTGGGCACCGGGTTCAGCGCTGAGGCCGAAATCCTCCACATGGCGTGTGGCAATGATGGCGGCCTGGGCCGATTGCTCCCGGCACAGGGTGTTGATAGCATCCTGCTGGCTCACCGAGCTGTCGTGGCGGTATTTCACCTCGCAGAGGTAGCGGCGCTCGTTCGGGAAATCCACCACCACATCCACCTCTTTCTGGGTGCGAGGCAGACGGATGTAGCCCACACGGCAAAAGGCACCATAGGCCGAGTGAAAATGCTTGTACACAGTCGTCTCAGCCATCATACCGCGCACTTCATCGGTCACGGTGGATGGATTTCGCATGAGGGAAGCATTGCTCAGCGCGGCATCCGCCACATAAACTTTGGGCTGGCTGCTGATTCCCTTCTTGCCGGTGTAGTTGGAAGCCTGGCTGATGTAGATAAGGTTGGCATCGCGCAGGAACTCCATGTAGCGCACCAGGGTGGGCAGCGATACGCCCTCCAGCGCGCGGCACATGGCGGCGGTGTTGATGATATTGCCGGAGTTCACGCAGAAATAGAGGTAAAGCTTCTCCAACTGCAGGGTGTTGCGCACATCGAACAGCGCGGGGATATCGCGTTTGAGCACCTTGTCCACCACATCCTCACGCAGCACACGCTGCGCCCGGGCCACCACCTCGGTACCCAGCAGCTCCGGGAAACCACCCAGCCCCAGGTAGCGGTTCCAGTGTGGCTCCAGCCCGCTGAAACGTCGCATAAGGCGGGTGAATTCCTCCGGCCCCATACGCAGTACCGCCTCCAGATTCACCTGTGGCTCCACCACCGGCGGCAGCTGCATGATATCGCAGTACTCGCGGAAACTCAGGGTGGGCATGCGCAGCACACGCCAGCGCCCTACTCCGCTATCGCGTGCGCCTTTCTCGATATGCGGACTGACCGATCCGGTGGCCACCAGTTGCAGCGTGGGGCGGGTGTCGTACAGCACCTTCAGCCACAGCGACCAGTCCTCCGCATACTGAATCTCATCGAAGAAGAAGTAGCAGGGCCCACTGCGCGGCCTCGCCTTATCGAACGCATCAATAGCCGTCTTCACGCCGGCCAGCTTGATAATGGGGTTATCAAAGGAAAGATAGAGAATATTCTCCCCCTTAACCCCGATGGCCAGCAGCTCCGCTATCAACTGGCGCATCACCGTGGTCTTGCCCACGCGGCGGGCTCCGCTCAGCACCACAAAGCGCCGCAGGTCGCGGCTCTGCAGCTGCTCCAGCGTCTCGAAATAAGCCTGCCGCCGTACTCCCGGCAGTTCCTCCGGCTCCGCGCCCGCCTGCCACCACGGGTTATATTCCTGCAGCAGGCGCTCAATCTCATCTGTCTCGAAAATTCCCATACCCTTCCTCCTGCACGGTATTATAATCCCTGATTATCAGCGTGTCAAGCCATCATTAAAGTACACTTCTATTTTATGCTGTATTTTCTTAAACTATACTTTCATATTATCATAATCCTTTGTTCATCTATTCTTTAAATCGTCATTAAAGTATACTTTAATGACGATTGGAGAAGTGTGACTTTTTTGCCACGGAGGCTGTGACTTTTGATTCACGCAGCGCAACTTGAAACCGCGGGCGGGTGGTGGTATACCGTAAAGCAAACAGAACACCACCATGCAACGAACCGATACTTTGTTCCGATACACCTGCCTGGGCGGGGCTGCGCTGGTCCTGCTTCTGCTGGCGGGGATTCTGGCGCAGCTGGGGTTGCACTCAGCACCGGCCTGGCAGCATTTCGGGCTTTCCTTCCTCTGGGGGAGCGACTGGGACCCTGCCGCAGACTCATACGGCGCCCTGCCGCACATTCTGGGCACACTGCTCACCACGGGTATCTCCCTGGCGCTGGCCATACCGCTGGCACTGGCGGTAGCCCTGTTCATCACTGAAGTGCCGGAATGGCTGAGCCGCCCGCTGAGCCACTGTATCGACCTGCTGGCCGCCATACCCTCCGTCATCTACGGCATGTGGGGGCTCTTTGTGCTGGTGCCGCTCATGCAGGAGCATGTGCAGCCCTTCCTGGCAGAAACGCTGGGGCTGATTCACCTGCCGGGGGGAGACTGGCTGCTGGGCGAGGATGGCTACGGCAGCGGATTCGGTTTCCTCACCGCCGGGGTGATTCTGGCGCTCATGGTGCTGCCCTATATCAGTGCCGTCATGCGCGATGTGCTGCGCATGACCCCGCCCATGCTCCGTGAATCAGCCTACGGGCTGGGTTGCACGCGGCTGGAAGTGACCCGCGATGTCGTGGCCCGCTACGGCATTCGCGGCATCATCGGCGGCATCTTTATCGGTCTGGGGCGCGCGCTGGGCGAAACCATGGCGGTGCTCTTCGTCATCGGCAACCTCATGGAATCCCCCGCCGGGCTCTACTCCTGCGGCACCACCATAGCCGCCACACTGGCCAATAACTTTGCAGAAGCCACGGGTCTGCAACAGAGCGCCCTGTTTGCGCTGGGGCTGGTGCTGCTGCTCATGAGTTTCGGCATCCAGCTGCTCACGCACTACTATCTGGGACGCACCGCCGCCCGCCGGGGCGAAAACCACTGATACCCACCATACCATCATGAAAAAACGTTCTGCAATATTCCGCAAAGCAGGCAACCAGCTGCTGAACCTGGCAGCCTTCCTCTCCATCACACTCGCGCTGGGCGGCATGGGCTGGATTCTCGCCACCGTGTTCAGGCACGGTTGGAGCGCCCTGAGCCCGGAGTTTCTCACCGCTGTCTCCAAGCCTTATGGTGAACCCGGCGGCGGCGTGGCCAATGCCCTGCTGGGCACGCTGCTCATGACCGGGGGCGCCACCCTGCTGGCAGTGCCGCCGGCACTGGCCGGCGGCATCTACCTGGCCGAATTCGGGAAAGGCAGCAAAGTGGCCGATACGCTGCGCTTCTGCGCCAATGTGATGATGGGACTGCCCTCTATCCTGGTGGGTCTGTTTGTCTATGCGCTGCTGGTGGTGCCCACGGGCAATTTCTCCGGGCTGGCCGGCACGGTGGCCCTGGCCATCATCATGTTCCCGGTCATCATGCGCACCACGGAGGACATGCTGCTCATGGTGCCCGATACACTGCGCGAATCATCCCTGGCACTGGGCATGAGCCGCATGCGTGCCACTCTCTGCATCGTGGCCCGCAGCGCCCGCAACGGCCTGGCCACGGGCATACTGCTCTCGCTGGCGCGCGTGAGCGGCGAGACCGCCCCGCTGCTCTTCACCGCCCTGTTTGCAGATACCTGGCCGGAGGATTTCTTCACCGGCCCCACGGCCAGCGCACCGGTGCTCATCACCGAATACACCACCAATTCCCCCTTTGAGAGCATGCACGCCATGGGCTGGGGTGCCGCCCTGGTCATGGCCGCCTTCATTCTGACCATCAACATAGCAACCCGCTGTATTTTCCATGACAACA
Organism: uncultured Akkermansia sp.; assembly: GCA_964611765.1. Lineage (GTDB taxonomy): Bacteria > Verrucomicrobiota > Verrucomicrobiia > Verrucomicrobiales > Akkermansiaceae > Akkermansia. The sequence goes on from CAZTAX010000057.1 coordinate 3,574, forward strand.
AACATTAAGATATCCGCCCGCAACCTGAACTTCTACTACGGGAACCACCAGGCCCTCTTTGAGAACAACCTGGATATCCACGCCAACCGCATCACCGCCGTCATCGGCCCCAGCGGCTGCGGCAAATCCACCCACCTGCGCATCTATAACCGCATCTTCGAGCTTTACCGCAACCAGAAAGCCACCGGTGAACTCCTGCTGGACGGCCAGAACATCCTGGCCCCCGGGGTGGATCTGCTGCAGCTGCGCCACCGTGTGGGCATGATATTCCAGAAACCCACCCCATTCCCCATGAGCATCGCGGACAATGTGGCCTACCCGTTGCGCCTGCACTACAAACTCAGTCGCAGCGAAATGACCGACCGGGTGGAGCAGGCCTTGCGCGGAGCCTCACTCTGGGATGAGGTGAAAGACAAGCTGCACTCCGGCGGCATGGCGCTTTCCGGCGGTCAGCAGCAGCGACTCTGCATTGCCCGCGCCCTGGCAGCAGAGCCGGAAGTGCTGCTCATGGATGAACCCACCAGCGCCATCGACCCCGTGGCCACACTTCGCATCGAGGAGCTGGTGCTGGAACTCAAAAAGCGCTACACCATCGTCATCGTCACCCACAATATGCAGCAGGCCGCCCGCATCTCTGACCGCACCGCCTTCTTCTACAAAGGCCGCATCATCGAGGATGGCGAAACCTCCCGCATCTTCACCAACCCCACCCACAAGCAGACCGAAGACTACATCACCGGCCGATTCGGTTAAGCCCTCACACCCCACCACCAATCATGAAACAACACTTCATTAACGAACTCGACTCCCTGCGCAACCAGATATCCGCCCAGGGCGAACTGGCCGAACGCGCCATTCACAACGCCATCCACGCCTTCAGTTCCGGCGATACCGAGCTGGCACGCCGCGTCATGGCGCACGATGAAATCATCGACCGCGAGGAAATCCGCATCGAGGAGGAATGCCTGAAACTCCTGGCCCTCTACCAACCCGTGGCGGGTGATTTGCGCACCGTCATCTCCTGCATCAAGATGAACACCGCCATGGAGCGCATGGCCGACTTCGGCTGCCACATTGCTGAGCGCGCCATCCAGGTGGCCGGGCTGCCTGCTCTGCCCGGGCAGGAAATGTTTGACTTTGAGCCCATGGAGCTCCTCACCCTGGGCATGCTGCACGATACGCTGCAGGCCATCCGGCATGACGACATTCTCCTGGCTCACAAAGTCATCGACCGCGATGATGCGGTGGATGCCATGCGCTGCGATCACCGCACCCACGCCCGGGCTGCCCTCCTCCAGTGCCCTGCCGCCGTGGAGTACTACGTCTCCTGCATCGGCCTCGCACGCGACCTGGAGCGCATCGCTGACCTTGCCACCGATATCTGCCGCCAGCTCATCTACCTCCGCACCGGCCGCATCACCCGCCACAGCACCAATTAAACAGCAGAACTCCATTGCCGAATCAAAATATCCCGCATGCTACCGCATGCGGGATTTTCAATTCAGGAGCCCCTGTAAACTCGCCAAATGCGCGTCTGGCGGGCAGTTGGTAAGCCGCAGGCAAACGCAATTCCGAGCCCGCAGCCGGGCGGTATATCAGTTAGCGGACGAGGGGTAGAGCCGCACAGCGGCAGCCACCATGTAAACGTACAATATCCCCCGCTACGCACGGGGCGTAGCGGGGGACTGACTCTTTATGTATGAACGTCGGGTAGTTTAAAGGGTGGGCTCAACCAGCTTCACCACATCCTGCGGGAGAGCCACATAGTTGAGTTTTGTGGCCGTGGGGGCTCCCTTGGTATAGCACCAGAGGAAGTAGTCGCGCAGGGCGGCTTTCTTCTCAGCCGGGGCATCCTTGCGGGTGAGAACATAGGTCACACCGGTGATGGGCCAGCTCTTCGCGCCGGGCACGTTGGTGAGCTCCATGTAGAAACCAGGAGCATTCTTCCAGTCTGCTGCGGCAGCAGAGGCCGAGAAGCTGGCCTGAGAGGGGGCAATGAACTTGCCGTCCGCATTTTCCAGCTGGGCGCAGGCCAGCCTGGCTTCCACGGCGTAAGTATACTCGGTGTAGCCGATAGCGCCGCGGGTGCGGGCCACATTGTTGCAGACGCCGGGGTTCTTCTGCCCGCCGATACCCACCGGCCACTTCACAGAGGATCCCTGCCCCACCTTGCTTTTCCAATCGGCTGAGATTTTGGAGAGGTAGTTGGTGAAGATGAAGGAGGTGCCGCTGGAATCAGAACGGCGCACCACGGTAATCTTCAGCTTCGGCAGGCGGATTCCGGGGTTGATGGCCATGATGGCGGGGTCATTCCACATGGTGATTTCACCCAGGTAGATGCGGGAAAGAACCGCCTTGCTGAGCTTCAGCTGTCCATCCTTCACGCCGGGCAGGTTCACGATAACCACCACACCGCCCGTGAGCATGGGCACCTGCACCAGGCCGGCCTCCTTCTGCTGCTCCAGGGTGAGCGGGTTATCCGACCCGGCAAAATCCACCGTTCCGGCCTTGATCTGGTTGAGACCGGCACCGGAGCCCATGCTCTGATAGGTCACCTGCGTGCCGGGGTTTTCCTGCGAGTAGGTGTAGGTCCATTTCTGGTACACCGGGGCGGGGAACGAAGCACCGGCACCGGTGAGGGTGGTTTCCGCCTGTGCCAGCGTGCACAGGCCCACAGCAGCGATAAACAGATTCTTGAACATAATCGTATCTTTCTATGTATGGGTTAGTGGTTAAGCATCAGAAATCGAAACGGACCGCAGAGGAGAGCTGCCAGCCGGTGAAGCCCTTGTTACCCTTGGCATCCGTGCCTTCGGAATTCAGGTATTCAGCACCCAGCATGAGCTTGAGCATGTGCGGATTCTCCGGGCACACGTAGTAGTTGGCACCCAGGTACACGCCTTGCAGCAGGTCACTCGTGCCGGAGTAGGTCGTATTCGTGGTGTAGTAGCGGCTGTCAGCCTTCACAGCATTGCTGCCGGCGGCCAGCTGGTAGCGCAGCACACCCTCCCAGTGCGGGGTGAAGCGGTAGCTGGGCATGATGACCAGGCCGCACACGTTTTCCGCACCCTGCGTGCCGCCGTACACATTGAAGCCGGCCAGCGCCTCGGTAAGCAGGCTCAGGTTACCCTGCTTGACTTCCCAGCTGAGAGCCACCACATCCACCGCGCCGGGGCCGGCATATTCCGTGCCGCTCTGCGTGCGGTCCTCATTGCGGAAGCTGTGCATGTAATCGAGGGTGACTCTGCCCTTGCTGCCGGTGGCGCGGGAGATGCTCATGCCCAGGGTCACATTGTCTGCGCTGTTGAAAGAGGGCTCCAGCCAGGTATTATCCCGCTGGCCGTTCACCCACAGACCGGCATTCCAGCCCCAGTCGGCTTTCTTATCAGAGTTCGCCACGGATACACCGTAGAGCTTCTCGGCCTTCAACTGGTTCACCAGAGCCGAGCGCTCCAGAGTAATCAGCTTGCCGCTGGAGGTGCGGTACTCTGCCATGTAGGCGGGTTTGTGCTTACCCAGGGTAAGGGCCACCTGGTCGATATTCGTGGAAACGGTCAATTCATCCAGCGTGCCTTCGGAGTGGGAGCGGTCCCAGTTGCCATCGGCATACTTGCTGCGGGTATCCAGCCCGCCGACATTCCAGACTCCTTTCACCGTGAAACGGTTGAGCACCTTGGCCTGGGCACCCAGGCGGAAGCGGCGCCACTCGTTGTTGTCCTTGCGGTCGCCCTTCACGCGGGAATCGCCGCCGGCGGGATCCACATAACCCCACTGGTACTGGCCGCGCAGCTTCAGGCTGAGCTCCTGCAGGTACGGGTTCTCCGCATTGTCCCGCTTCGCATCAAAGAGTTTGAAGGCATCCTTGGCGTGGGCGGCCAGATTGAAGTCTGCTGCCTGGGAGAGAGGGGCGGCACTCACGGCGAGTGCCAGTGCCATGATTGTGTTCTTTTTCATATCGTTCTTTTTTTCGTTCATGTGTCGCCTGTTTCGGTCGACACCTTCAGTAAAACCTTTTTTCTCACTTTTTTCAAGCTACTCATAGTGAGTCAAACGCCACACAGATTGTGGCGTTTCTGTCACAATTCCCGGCTTGCAGATAACTCGGAATAATGCTTCAATCACTATCAGAAATGCCTACACATATCACTATCGTTGAAGATGATGAAGACATAGCCGCCCTGGTGGCGTTCAACCTCGAACGGCAGGGCTGGCAATGCAAACTCGTGCACCACGGCACGGAAGGCTGGGAAAGCATACGCCGCGAGCTGCCGGACTGTGTGATTCTGGACATGATGCTGCCCGGTATGGATGGGTTGGAGATTTTCCGCAACATGAAGGAAAACAAAGCCACGCAGGAAATCCCCACCCTGTTTCTCACCGCCCGCGCCGAGCTGGATGACCGCCTGGAAGTCTTGCGGCTGGGTGCTGACGACTACATCACCAAACCTTTCTACAGCAAGGAGCTGGTGCTGCGTGTCCGCAATATCCTGAAACGAACCAACAGCGGTGCCACACGCGTGCTGATTCAGCAAGGCCCGCTCGTGCTGGACAAAGTTTCCATGCACGCCACGCTGAAGGGTGAACAGCTGGAACTCACCACCGCCGAATTCAAGCTCCTGGCCTACCTCCTGGAACGCCCCGGCAAGGTGCAGGACCGCTACGAGCTCCAGCATATCATCCTGGGCCATGCCGATACTACCCAGACCCGCGCCCTGGACACGCACATCAAGCGCCTGCGCCACAAACTGGGTGCCCACGCCGCCTGCATCGCCACTGAGCGCGGCTACGGATATTATTTTGATCCGCAGGGCTGATGCGTGGGCACAGCGCGGAGCCGGAAGTTCCTCTCCAGAGCCTGACAAACAGCCGCCGCCCGGGCGAAAAAGCTTGCAAATCACGCCAAATAGCGTACACTGGGCGGCCACAGGCCGCACCATGAACACCACCACCCGACAAGCCTTTGTTGCAACCATACCCGTGATGACGGGGTATCTGGCGCTGGGGTTCGGATTCGGGATTATGCTGAAGGCGAGCGGGTTTCCGGTGTGGCTGGCGCCGGTGATGAGCATCACCATGTACGCCGGGGCCATGCAGTATGTAGCCGTAGGGCTGCTGAGCAGCGGGGCATCCCTGCTCACGGTGGGGCTCACCACCTTCCTGGTGAATGCGCGCCACCTGTTCTACGGCATTTCCATGCTCGACAAATTCAAGGGCACCGGAAAGCGCACCCCCTACCTCATCTTTGCACTTACGGATGAGACCTACTCCCTGCTCTGCCAGGAAACCCCGCACATTCCGCTGTCGGAGCGGAAACACTACTACTTCTGCATCTGCTTCTTCAACCACTGCTACTGGATCACCGGCTGCACCCTGGGGGCGGTGACCGGCTCCCTGGTGAACTTCAACAGCCAGGGCATTGATTTCGTGCTCACCGCACTGTTCATCACCATCTTCATCGAGCAATGGCGCAGCATGGAAAAGCACTATCCGGCCATCATGGGTGCAGTGGTCACCGCAGCAAGCCTGGTGCTGTGCGGCAAGGAAAACTTCATGATTCCCGCCATGTTTGCCATTCTGCTTCTGCTCTGCATCCACAGGGAGGAGGTGCGCCATGGTTAACGCACACACCTTCTATGCCATTGCGGTGATGGCGCTCATCACGGCCCTGTTGCGTTTCCTGCCCTTCCTCATCTTCAAGGGCAAAGCCTCCACCCCGGCACTCGTGGAAAAACTGGGGCGTCTGCTGCCCAGCGCCGTGATAGCCATGCTGGTGGTCTATTGCCTGAAGGATATGCACTTCACCACCACCGCCGGCTACCTGCCCGCCATCATTTCCTGCCTGCTGACCGGCGCCCTCCATGTGTGGAAACGCAATACCCTGCTGAGCGTCATCAGCGGCACCGTGATCTACATGCTGCTGGTGCAGTTTGTGTTCTGAGTTGACAAAGCCGCCGGGTCAACGTACAATGTGGGCGCCCCATGATTCAGATACCCGAACACGCGCTCACAGTGGTGGAGCGGCTGGAACGCTACGGCTACGAGGCCTATGTGGTGGGCGGCTGCGTGCGTGATTCGCTGCTGGGACGCTGCCCGAAGGACTGGGATGTGTGCACCAATGCCCTGCCGGAGGAAGTGCTGCGCGTGTTCAAGCGCTTCCATGTCATCAAGACCGGCCTGCAGCACGGTACTGTAACCGTGATGGTAAGCCACCAGCCGGTGGAAGTGACCACCTTTCGCATCGATGGTGCCTACACCGACAACCGCCACCCGGACAGCGTGAACTTCGTGAGCCGGGTGGAGGATGACCTGGCACGTCGCGATTTCACCATCAACGCCATGGCCTACAACCCCACCCGCGGGCTGGTGGATGCCTTCGGCGGCCAGGAAGACCTGCGCGCCGGCATCATCCGCTGCGTGGGCGAGCCGGATGCCCGATTCAATGAGGACGGCCTGCGCATCCTGCGCGCGCTGCGTTTTGCCGCGCGCTATAACTTCGGCATCGAGACCGAGACCGCCTTCTCCATCCACCGCAACCGCCACCTGCTGGAAAACGTGAGTGTGGAGCGCATCTTTGTGGAGCTGAAAGGCATTCTGGTGGGCGAAGGCGTGCTGGGCATGATGCAGGCTTTCCCGGATGTATTTGCCGTCATCATCCCCGAGCTGGCACCGACTATCGGCTTCGACCAGCACAACCCGCACCACTGCTACGACGTGTGGACCCACATAGCCCACGCGGTGCAGGCTGCCCCGGCAGATGAAGTGCTGCGCCTGGCGCTGCTGCTGCACGATATCGCCAAACCCGCCACGTTCACCCGGGGAGAGGACGAAAAAGGCCATTTCTACGACCACGGTCAGGTGGGCGCCGACATGGCACGCGATATCCTGCTGCACCTGAAGAGCGACACCGCCACCCTGCAGAACGTAGTCACCCTGGTGCGGGAGCACGATCGCGTGCTGCCCACCTCCGCCCCCGGCATGCGCCGCCTCATCGGCAAACTGGGTATCGAAACCCTGCAGCAGCTCCTGAGCATCAAGCAGGCCGACATGTCCGCCCAGTCCACCCACAAGCGCGAGCAGAAACAAGCCACACTGCGTGATGCCCGCCTGCTGCTCGAAGACGTGCTGGACGAGCCGCCCGCTTTCACCGTGAGCGACCTGGCCATCACCGGCCGCGACCTCATCGCCATGGGTGTGAAACCCGGCCCCGCCATGGGCAACATCCTCAAAACCCTGCTCACCGAGGTGCAGGACGAACTACTCCCCAACACTCGCGAAGCCCTGAGCACACGAGCCCGCGAACTCTTCTAATCCACAAATACAAATACCACTATGAGCTGCTGCCACAACTGCAATTGCAAATCCCCCCGTTCCCGTTTCACCTGCTTCCTGCTCAGCCTGCTGATTCTCTTCTGCGTTGGCGGTGTGCACCGCATCTACGCCGGCAAGGTCATCACCGGTATCATCCAGTTTGCCACCTGCGGTGGCTTCATCATCTGGCAGGTGATTGATATCATCCGCATCGCGTTGGGATGCTTTGATGATAAGGAGGGTAAGACGATCTAAGTCCGAGCCGCAGGCGAGGATATCGTCTTGCCGCAGGCGAGATATCGTCCGGGCAGAGCCCGGATATCGTCCAGCCTCCGCAGGAGGCTGGATATCGTTTCCTGTGCGTGCAATCCTGGTGATGGTGCGTGCGTTGGGAAAAGCACTTGCTTTGCGTAATACAGTTTGACGCATTGGAACAATTATTCTGCAACTGGATATTCACCCTCTCCGGCAAGTAAAC
>CAZTAX010000058.1:0-11093 GCA_964611765.1 uncultured Akkermansia sp.
GGGGATTTCCTCCGGAGCCAGGGTGCCGCAGGGCAGGTTGATGTTCTCGGCGGGGATGTCGATGTGGTTGAAGAAGTTGGTGTGCATGAAGTACCAGTAGGACTCCACGTGGTCGTGGGGCAGGCCGGTGTATTCATCCAGGTTGAAGGTGGTCACGTTCTTGAAGGAGAGACCCTCTTCCTTGTGCAGGCGGATGAGCTCAGCATAGAAGGGCAGCGGAGTGGCTCCGGTGGCAAGACCCAGCACAACGCCCTTGCCTTCGGCAGCGCGGCTGCGGATGAGTTCTGCGACTTCGGCGGCCAGCTTCTTGGCTGCGGCTTCCTTGGTTTCGAAAACTTCGTATGTCATAGCGGGGAATATTTTATAGGTGTTTAACGTGAAATTCAATCCTAAAGTGCCAACTCAGTCTGAAAATCTGTCCGAAATCAAAAAAATAATCTTTTTCTAAAAAAAGGCTTGCAATGCCGCAAATCGTGTGGTAAGCTGCCGCCGCACACAGCATCTGCCGCTGTAGCTCAGGGGTAGAGCAACGCATTCGTAATGCGTGGGTCGTCAGTTCAAATCTGACCAGCGGCTCTCTCCTTGAGAGAAAGAACCAGATGCAGGGTGCTCACAGACAAAGTGCCTCCGTAGCTCAGTTGGTAGAGCAGTTGACTCTTAATCAATTTGTCCGCGGTTCGAGTCCGCGCGGGGGTACCAGTCTGTGGGCAGCCGGGTGAGCAAAAGCCTCCGTAGCTCAGTTGGTAGAGCAGTTGACTCTTAATCAATTTGTCCGCGGTTCGAGTCCGCGCGGGGGTACTCAGTTTTGTATGAGAGGTGAGGGGTGACCTGGATACAGGTCGCCCTTTCGTTTTGCCTGAAACGCTCGCGCACGGTGAAAACAGGCTATGAAAAACAGACCGCCATATCAGTAATTTGACTTGCTTTTCTGGTTGAAACAGGCATAATAGCTCCGGTCTGGCAGCAAGTGCTGCCGAAATATTCTCTAAATTAAGACTTATGAAAACGCTCAAGCGATTCGTACTTGTAGGCGCCCCTGCTTCCGGCAAGGGTACTCAGTCCTCTTTCCTGTCCGAGACCTATGATCTCAAGCCCCTGAGCACCGGCGCTCTGCTGCGTGCTGAGATTGCCGCCGGTTCCGAGCTGGGCCTGGAGGCTAAGAAGTACATGGATGCCGCCATGTTCGTGCCCGACGAAGTGGTGAACGGCATCGTGGCCAAGTGGCTGGGTGAGAACAAGGATTGCGGCTGCCTGCTGGATGGCTATCCCCGCACCGTTTCTCAGGCCGAGACCCTGGATGCCAACCTCAGCGCCATGGGTCTGGGTGTGGATATCGTGGTGTACCTCAATGTGTCTGCCGAGCTTATCGAAGCCCGCATGATGAAGCGCAAGGCTTGCCCCGCCTGCGGCGAGACTACCCGCAACGGCGAGGAAATCTGCCCGAAGTGCGGCGGCGGCATGATTGTTCGCTCCGACGACAACCCCGAGGCATTCGCCAAGCGCCGCAAGGACTACGAGACTCTCACCGTGCCCGTGGTGGAACACTACCGCGCCCAGGGTAAGGTGGTGCAGATTGATGTGACCGAGGAAGGCGAGCCCGAGGCCGTTTCCGCCCGCATCGCTGCTGCCGTGCGCACCTACTGCGAGAAGTAAGTACCCCTGAAATCTGCTTTTCAGAGCCGGTTCCCGAAGATGGGAGCCGGCTCTTGCTTTTTCCTTGGCCCTGGCGCAGGAATATAGAGCGCGTCCAATGGGAATTGGGCGAAGCCGAAGGCGAGCGTATAATCAGCCCCTCCTGGGCTCAAAATTCCGCGGACGCCCCGTCCGCCGAATGCTCGCGCAAATTCAATTTGCTTTACATGCCGCGCATGAAAGGGTAGAATGAACACCTCATGAATAAGCGTGCTCTGTTTTCAATCGCATTGTCGTTTCTGTCTTTTTCCGCTCTGGGTCAGCAGGGTGTTGAACCACTCACCAAACTGCAGGCGTTGAATGCGGAGGAGTCCGCTGCTCCACTTTCGCTGAAAGCTCGCGAACGTATATTTTCTGCGCTGGGAGCGCTGCCGGCAGATACGGACTCTTTTATCGCGGTGAACAAGCTGGGGGCGCTTGCCGGCATGGTGCAGGCACAGGTCTCGCCGGTACCGGGCATGGAGCTAGGGGGCGAGCTGGATAGTTTTGCCGTGGGAATCACCTCGCGCACCGTGCAGGATCTGCAGCGGCTGCAGCCCTTGTTCCAGGTGCTTTCGGCGGCGCAGGATGAGGTGGCGGCAACCTGGGGCGCCCGGGCTGATGCCGATGCCGCCCGCGCCATCGTGGCGGTGCAGCGCGAGCAGAAGTCCGCGGATGGTGCCAAGCTGGTGCAGGCCACGAAAGATTTTCATCTGGCTCCCATATATATGGTGCTCACGGCCCGCCCCGGTGGAGAAATGCTGCTGCAGCAGCTTTCGGTGCTTCCGCTTATGGTGCCCATGGGTACGGATGCTCCGATTGAAATGACGGTGCGCAGCGGCTGGCGCGGGTTCTGCGTGCACGGCAGCATGCTGGATTTGTCCGCTGCCGAACTTGCTCCTGAACATGAAAATCAGATTCAGATCAACCTGCAGAAGGCACGGCTATACGTGCTGGCCCGCACGGTGGGGAATAAGCTGGTGCTGGTTATCTGCAGCAACCCGGATGAGGTGCGAATCCCGGCTAAGTCTGCGGATTCTGCGCTGGCCACGCCGCAGATAGCGGCGTTCGATTCCGTCCTCCCGCGAAAAGCATGGGCGGTGGGGTACAGCAGTCCCGCAGTGGTGAAACTGAGGGAGGAGCTCGACATGTTCGATTATCAGTATGTGGCTACTTTCATGGAGCGGGTGTTCCTCCGCCTGGCCGGGGAGAATGAAGCCTGTGCCACGGCGGCGGCTGCGGTGAAATCACTGCTGAATGCGGCCACGCAGTTCCTGCCTTCTCAGCAGGGGGCGGAGCGCGTGGCTGTGTGGGAGGAAGATGCCTTGTACATTCACCTTGCGGGCAGTGCGGGGACGCAGCGTTTCACCCCGGCTGCGCTGCGGTATTCGGCATGTGCGAATGCCTCCTCTACCGTTTTCTATGCCGAATCCACCCCTGTGGCCGGGACTCCGCAGCTCGATATACCGGCGCTGCTGAATGACGTGGAGGCGGTTCAGCGCGGCTACACGGCAACATTGCAACCCGGACCTGCCCGTGAGATGGAGGCTTCCATGCAGCGCTTGCAACACTACCGCCAGGCCATGGAGCAGCTGGGAACAGGTTTTCAGAAATGGCACTCGGTTCTTGCCGGAAGCGGGACCTTGCTTCTGCAGGAAGCTGCGGCCGATGCGCCGCTGGCATTTGAGTTCTCTTTCCGTGGAGAGTTTGCTGATGAAGCATCTGCGGCCGGAACTGCCAACCGGTTGCGGAGCGGATTTGCTGCGGCAACCCCGGGAACTTCACTTTGCCCCACAGTGGAGACAACCGGCAACACGGTGCTGGTGAGTTATGGTGCGCCTTCACTCGGTATGGCTGCACCGGACTCTTCTGTGCAGGTACCGGGAGGGGCTCTTTTCTCGCTGAACCTGCCTGCGCTGGTGCGCATGCTGGAAAGGATGGATCCCCAGGGGCAGGATGCTTATGTACAGGGCGCCTTGGAGAAGGCACGGGAAGCAGCGGTATGGCTGGAACGAGTGGATGCTGCGGCTTGTACTTCGGGGAATGAGTTACACGCGCTCATCCGTATTCAGCCCCCCCCCGGAAAAATGACTGGCAGATAGGGTTATGAAAATTAGAAGTCTGAGATTTTATGTTGTCGGCATACTGCTTGCCGGGCAGTTGTTTGCGGCGGGGGAGAGTAATCTGGATAAAGCGCGCAGCATCACTTCCATTTGCAGCCGGTGCGAGATCGTGAACATGAAAAAGGAGGACTGGGCTCCTCTGAACGAATATGACCGGCAATACACGGGCCCGGTGGATGATGTTTACTGGGCCAATTTTGCAGAAAATCCGGGCGTGGCAAAAATTGCCTCGGAACGTGATTTGTATCAGGTGGTGCAGGGGATGTGTTTCGAGCAGTTAAACAGGCAGAAGCTGGAATTAAACGGCCCGACGGCAGAAGAGGTTCGCAAATGGCTGGAGTTTGTCAATACCGGTGTTTTCGGCCGTTTTCAGCTTCACCGCTCCGGGGAGGATGTCATTCTGCAAGCAAGCTATCCGTCCACAGCCCGCATTTTTGCGGCTTTCCTCAATCCTCAGCAGGAGAGCAAGCTTTCGGCCCGCGAGAAGGAGACGCTGAAGGTATGTGCTGATTGGATTTGCGGCAATATTCAGTACCGCATGCCCGCGGGGTTGAAATTGAAGAAGGTTCATGATGCTCTGGTGGATAATGCGACTTACACCAAGGGATTTCATGATGCCGCGGATGTGATTGTGGATGGCAAGGGAGTTTGCTCAGCCTACGCCTCCGCCACGCAGTTGCTGCTCAGCATGATGCGTATTGACTGCCGCCTGGTGGAGGGAACCAGGAAGATGAATCACGTCTGGAATCTGGTGAAGGTGGATGATGACTGGTACCATCTTGATACTACCTGGAACGACCCCATCTGCACGCCACCCTCCCGCATGTACGATTATTTTCTGCTGACGGATGCCGAAATGGCCACCGACCATGAATGGAGCAACCCGGAAACATACCCGGCAACACCGAAATTGAACGCAACGCATTTCTACAAGCGCAATGACCTGCGCCGCAGCTGGCTGACCAATGTGGGGGGCTATACCCTGCCCAGGGAGGATGAGGAATTACCGGAAAGCGTGGCAAAGCGGGGTCTTGACGAAACCTCCGCCCGTGGTGAGAAATTGCTTGGTGCTGTGGGGGGGCAGACAGATGCCCCTCAGAAGGTAAAGGCCCTGGTATCGCAGGATGGAAGAAAGAAGATCTTGAAAGGGCAGAAGGCACCCAAAGTGAAACGCAGCGGCAAGGCTGACCTGAAAAAAATGAAGTGCAGTACTCCTGCTGATATTGATAAGGCGCTGGAGGCCCGCCTGAATGAGCTGGATGATTCCGAGCTGGTGCTGGATTGCGGAGCAGATGCTGCCCCCTGGCAGATGCGCCGGATGCTGGCCTTGTCCGCGCTCCCTCAATATGCTGAAAAATACAGCGCTGTATGTGATGAAACGGCGCACACCATCACCATTACCCCGAAGTTTTGGCCGCACATGCGTATCCTGGCGGCTGCTGCAAACCGCGAGCTCGACCGCAAACTTTCCTCCGATGAGCGCAAGGCCGTGGAGCAATGTATCCTGTGGGCCTCCACCTATGGAACCGCCTGGAAGAACAACCGTCAGAAAATTCGCGACCTTCACCTGGCCCTCATCAGCTATTTTCAATATGATGAGAATGCCGGGCGCCATCTGGATAAAGCCGTGGCCGGGAAGCGTGGTAATTCCTGGGGATACGCGCAGGCCATGTATGTGGTCTGCCGGCTGATGAACGTGCCTTGCGCCATGGTGCACGGCCGCACGGAGGATGGCTACCAGGTGTGGAACCTGGTGCGGGTGGACAAGCTCAAGTGGTATCATGCCGATGCCGCGTTTGATGATAAGGCAGACTGCAAATCCGAATTCCAGTGCAAATGCCTCCTCCGCACCGATGATGAGATGCGCACCACGCACGCCTGGGATCCTGCCGAAATGCCGCCGCCCCCGAAAAAAACTAAGTAAATGAATAAAAAATCCCCGCCGGCGGCGGGGATGCGTGGGGGAAGTCGCTTTATTTGCCGGCCGGTACTGTTTGCATTGTCGGAGTTTCTTCCATGCCGTTCTTGAAGCGCTCGAACACGCCGCGAGGGTCTTCCGGGCTGCGCTTCAGGGCATCGAAAATCTTGTCTCTCATTTCTACCGCGGCCTGAAAGGCTGCTTCCTCACTGCCGTACTGGCGGTCGGAGAAGTACTTGGTGAATTGGTTCCACTTGCGGCAGATGCTGAGGCGCCACCCCTGGAAGGAGGTCGTCTCGTACGTGTAGCGGGTAATGTTGCGTTGGGTCATATTGTAGTTGCCGGGTTCAGTACCGGATGTGCCTATACTGCCACATCATGGTTCTGGTGACAACCTAATTTACTAAATGTTTGGTATTATTTCAAGAATAACAAAAATTTAAGACATGAAAAGGAGCTGCCGGGTACCGGCAGCTCCTTGAAAAAGGGGATTTTTCCCTTCTACTTAGCAGCAGGGCTGGGCAAGAATCTTGCGCAGACGGGCAAAGCGGGGCAGGGATTCGGCAGTCTTCATGCCGGTAGCACCCTGGATGAGGGGCAGAGCATAGTCCACGAAAGCCATCTCCACGTTGTTGCCGGCGGCGTTGATCCACTCGCGGGGAACCTTGCGCTCGAAGTTAGCCACGCTGGCCAGGGGCAGGAGCCTCATCTCGCACTTGTAGTTGCCTTCCTCGTCGGTGGTGCGCTCGAAAGCGGGCATCTTGTCGGTATCACCGGCCACGGCGGCCTCCACGGCTGTCTTACCGGCGAGGTAAGCCTCGTGAGCGTCGGTGGCGGAGCCCAGGTGCGTGGCGCAGCGCTGCAGCAGGGAGGGCTCGATGGCGCGCACCTTGGCGCTGGTCACGCGGGCACGCACGATTTCAGCCAGCTTGTTGGCCAGGCCGCCGAGCTGGGCGTGGCCGAAGCCGTCGTTGCTGTTGGTCTTGGCTTCGGAAATGAAGTTGCCGTCCTTGTCGTGGATGCCTTCGGACACCACCACGAGGCACTTGCCGGTGGCGTTGTAGATCTTCTCCACGTCGTTAAGGAAGCTGTCCATATCGAAATCCACCTCGGGGAGGTAGATGAGGTCGGGACCGGCACCGGCGTAGGTAGCCAGGGCAGCGGCGGCGGTCAGCCAGCCGGCGTGACGGCCCATCACCTCGATGATGGTCACCATGCCGGTGTCGTAGCAGCAGGCATCGTGCTTCACCTCCATCACGGAAGTGGCGATGTATTTGGCAGCAGAAGCATAGCCGGGGCAGTGGTCAGTGCCGAAAAGGTCGTTGTCGATGGTCTTCGGGATGCCCATCACGCGGCACTCCCAGCCACTCTTCTCCATGAACTTGGAAATCTTGTTGCAGGTATCCATGGAGTCATTGCCACCGTTGTAGAAGAAGTAGCGCACGTCGAACTTCTTGAAGGTCTCCAGCAGCTTCTCGTAGTCGGTCGGATCCACATCCGGGTTCTTCATCTTGTAGCGGCAGGTGCCCAGAGCAGAGGAGGGGGTGAACTTCAGCAGCTCCAGCTCCACCGGGTCTTCCATGCCCAAGTCGTAAAGCTTGCCTTCCAGCACGCCCTTGATGCCGTTGGCGGCACCCAGCACGCGGGTAATCTGAGGAGCGTTGAGAGCGGTCTGGATAGCACCCAGAACGCTGGCGTTAATCACAGCAGTAGGACCGCCGGACTGACCGATGATGCATGCACCTTTGAGTTCGTTCATGATATGAAGAATGTGTAGATGTAATTGTTTTTCTTGTTCCCTCCGTACCATACGGGGCCGAAAGGAACGGCCGCCAACGGCGGGCGCGACATTCTACATGTTTTATTCTCACTTGGCAAGCAAAATAACCGGGATGGATGCCGAGAAAGACAAAAAAATCCTCCGTCACATCTTCGAGCACCTCCATCGCGCCGTAGCCACCACGCGCCACGCGCAGCACCGTCCGCACGCGCCCATCCTGGCTGGTCATACGCACGCGGTTCACACGCGATACCAGCTGCTTCTCACGCTCAGCCCACTCATCGTCCGTCAGCTTGCGGCCCAGCTTCTCCTCAGCCTCACCGCGAGCCACCTTCATGCGGCTCTCCCACGCGCACCACATGCCGCGAAGCCGGCGGCGTATACTCACCGCTGCCCAAAAAGATGGCCGATTCCTTCGGCACAAAGCACAACGCGGAGAAGTACGCGGGCGGTGCTAATTACAGGGAAAAGAAGCCGGAGCAGTACCAGGCGATTCTTATTCTCAGGAAACACAGGAGCGGCAAAGATCTGCGCCCGCTTTATGATACCATCACAACCGTGCAGCAAGACCCGGTAACGCCTACGCATCTGGAAGCCGAATCGTTTTTTATTGCCGGCACCAGGTTTGAGGTGGTCAGCGTGCAGCGCTATGATTTACCCAATGGCGGCAAGAGAGATGTTTACACCCTAAGAGAATTATGAAGGCTTTATTTATTGAATCCGTATCTTTCCATCATGGATGCCACATTCAGCCCCTGGCTCTTCCAAAGTCTGACAAGCTTTTTTTTCGTGCGGCCATTGAGGCAGTAGCAGTCTCTCAGCTTGTCATGATTCATTCTGTACGGCTGCTTGTAGTCAGCCTGCCGCTCAGGCTCATGGCGGCGGCGTTCGGCTTCCATGGCTTTTGCCCAGCCTTCATTGTGGTACTCCAGAGCCTCTGCCATCTCCGCCGGAGTCTGGTGGAGCGTTCGCTTTTTCGACTTGGCGGGGCGAGCCTTCATGCCCTGAGTGTAGCATAGCAAATGAATAAAGCAAGTGCAAAGATGATAAAGCTGACTTTCAAAGTAAACGGATTAAAGGCCCTGGGGGATCTGCAACCTGACGCGGTATATCAAGGACCAGAGCCGGGTGGATGAGATTCAGCGCCGGTGCTGTATGCTGCTGGATAATGGCAAGAGCTGGGACTACATTGGCGGCATGGTGCAGCTGATGGTGCAGGCTGAGCTGGAGCAGGGACAGCAGGGGTGGTTCAATTTCGGTGCGGATTTTGAGGCTGCACTGGAGCGGGCTGCCACCTGGATTGAGAAGGCGCTGAAAGCTGTGAATGAGAATATCGAGCTGGCGAAGCGCGGCCGCGATATGAGCGGCAAGAAGGCTGATAAGGCGGCACGGCTGGGGATTGTGACGAGTGACGGTGAGGATGTGCAGCAGACTCTCCAGGATCTGCAGGTGCTGAAGGGCAAGCTGGAGCTGATTGGTTCGTACCCTGAGCTGCGGCAGCAGGCGGAGATGTGGGACGGTGAGAGTGAGGTGGACCCGGTGGGCTGGATGCTGCAGCAGCAGGCGCTGGAGAATGAGCGCATGGCTGCCGAGAAGGAGCTGGAGGCTGAGGAGTACCTGAAGCAGCAGCAGGCGGAGGCTACGGCGGAGTTCAGCTGGAGTATGGGGCGGAATCAACTCCATCTTTTCTTTGAAGGTGAGCCGGGGGTAGACGGAGTAATGGATGTTCCCGTTGATAAGTTGATGCAGATTAAGGATGAGTCGGAGGAAAGTGTTGTTCGGGCGTGGTCATTCATGCAGGAAGCGGCTAAAGGAAACCGTGCGAAGCGAGTTCCTGTAGCAGTTGCTGATAATGGGGATGGTACTTATACGATTGTGGATGGTAATGCTACTTCTCTTGCGTTGGCTGCTCATGGTGCAAGTCATGTGCGCGTGAAGGTTGTAGGGCGTAATACCGGCTCGAGGTTGAATAATAGTGCGTATCTTGTAAAGGATGAGACTCAGGGTGCGGATGCTGATAAGAAGTTGCGCACGCATGGGTTGGATGGCTTGCATGGTGATGTGGCGGTACAGCGTGCGTTTGAGCAGGCTGAGGAGAATCTGCCAAAGCTGGAGAAGCTGGTGCATGCCGTTGCAGACAAGGTGGGCGGCGTAGCAATGATGCGCCCTGCTAATGACGAGAACGGGCTGGCTACTAAGAAGCCGAGCACGGCAAGGGATAAGGCGAACAGGGATTACCAGGGGGATATTTCACGCGTGGTGGATTTGATTGGCGGCACGTGTGTGATGTCGGCTGATTTTTCCGATGCTGTGAAGGCGATACGTAAGGCACTGTACACGCCGGAGTATAAGGGTGCAGGTATTGTGAAGGTGAAGAAGCTGGGCTTTAATACGATGGAGACGCAATACCAGGACATAAAGGTATCTATCCGTTTTGCTAACGGAGGAATTGGCGAGATTATTCTGGTGGAGGATACTATAAATGATGCCAAATTTAACCGCGGCGGGCACGATATTTATGATGTGATGCGAGAGCTGTATCTTCTGCGTAAGTCTAACACAAAAGCACAAAACGCTTACAATGCGCTGAAAGAACTTAGCGCATTGGTATATCAGACAGATGCAGAAGTGGACGCAAAGAGCTTCGCCCACTCTAAGTCGAAGGCTTCATCTGCATTAGAGACTCTGCAACCGTTAGCAAAGTCATTATCTTCTTCTTTGGAAGCGATTTTGGTGAAGTCTTCAGACTCTCTGCTGAAGAAAGCCAAGCCCGCTTCAGTGAATTCTGCAGCTTTGTCAAGACGTTCGTTAATCAAAAACATATCCAAGGGTATGATAAGGGAGGCAGGCTCAGATGTCAATAATAATCAGCGGGATAATTTAAGCTATTCCGTGGTAGGCGAGAATGCGGCCAACTGGGACAAGATAAAGCACCGTGCGTTCAGGGGGCGCGATGACGGCAAGCTGCGCGTGGAGATTGATGCGAGCCAGGCACGATATAATGAGGCTGCTTTTGATTCTAAGGCCACGCTGGCGTTCCGCAAGATTCTTCAGGATTCATTCTGGGAGGAGCATAAGATTCTGACGGCAGAAGAAGACCGGGCTATTCAGGACTACGCCAAGGCTCTTAAGGATAGGGAAGATGCCGAACGCATGCTGATAATGGCCAATGGTGTTGACGTGATGGAGACGCATCAGGAGACGTACAAGGAGGCGAAGAAGCGGGCTGCTTTGCTTCGGCTTCCTGCCTATGCTGCATTGGAAAAGGCTTTTGAGTCACAGGGAGTTGAGCGTATCATCTGGAGGGTGGAGGGGCGCTTCATGGATGAAATTGCTATTGATTTCGTGGAGCGCGCAGTCCAGGAAAGCGATAAGGTGTACAAGACTTTGCAGAGAATTGACGGTGCGCTGTGTCTGCCGCTTTCGGAGGTGCTGCATTATCCTGAGTTGTATGAGGCGTACCCGCAGTTGGCGGATGTGGAGGTCTACCAAAAGTCTATGCCGAAGCACCAATATGGGTATGTCAACAGAGTATTTATTGATAGAATTACGATTAACTCTGAGATATCGGATTGGGAAAAAGAGAACACGCTGCTTCATG
>CAZTAX010000059.1:0-8942 GCA_964611765.1 uncultured Akkermansia sp.
CTGTTTTTGTATGACCTGTTTTGCATGACACTACTCCAATGCGTTTGCCCTGACGATAAATTACGAGCCCATCAGCGCTTCCCGGTTCACGAAGAAAACGGCGCCCAGTACACACAGAAATGCCCACAGGTAGTCCCATTTCCACTGCTCTCCCATGTACAGCAGCATGAAGGGAACAAAGATGCTCAGCGTGAGGGCTTCCTGCATGATTTTGAGCTGAGCGAGGGAGAGCCCGTAGGCTCGCCCCAGGTGGTTGGCCGGCACCATGAAGCAGTATTCCAGAAAGGCCAGCCCCCAGCTCATCAGTATCAGCTGCCACATGGGCGTGACCGTATTCTCCCCCGGTTTGCGCAGAAATCCGTACCAGGCAAAGGTCATCACGACATTGCTCATAAACAAAAGGCAGATGGATAATGCGAGCTTATACATGGGCGGACAATAAGATAGTCCTGCGCTTCCGCCTTGTCAAGACTTTAGCAAAAAACACCGTCCTGCAATGCGCAGGGCGGTGTGTGAAAAAGAATTTGGCCCCTTATTTGGCCAGCAGGAACAGCCCGGTGGGCGAGTCCTCCTGCGGCACATGAATCAGAATGACTCCATTCAGACCGTCCATGCCCAGAATCGCGGGCTCCTCTGTCGTGGCAAGAATGGGTGCAACCCCCTTGGCGGAAACTCCGGGGCCCAGCTCAATGTCGCCGGGTTTACCTTCCTGCACCTTGATACCCGCGCTGCTGTCGATATTGCCCATCTGAGCACCTATTTCAGCGCCGACACCGGGAGCCCACAGCTCCTTCGGAACGCGGGTGATGCTGCTGCCGGTGTCCAGAAGCATGGGGATGGTTTTATCTCCACTGCGGCCCTGAACAATGACACGCCCCGTGCCATCAGGCACGGCGTTCAGCGGAACCAGTTCCTTCCCGGCCGGGGTACCCCAGTACAAATCACCTCTCTTCAGGTCAAAAGTGAACGGAATGTGGCTGAGCATGTCCATGCCCAGAATGCCATCGACCGGTTCTGCCATCATGCTGCGCACAGCCCCCAGATTCATCACCATGAACGGGTGGATGGGGGATTCCGCCGGACCGGCATGTAGGGAACCCAGCAGTATTTTCGGCCGTTGCTCCGAGTTACCGCTGAATTGTATGTGGCTGGTATCGATCCACTGGGCATTCGGCACCTTGGCTGCACTTTCGGTGTGCAGCACCGTGTGCGTGGCGCCGGTGTCCAGCATCATGCGCATGGGTGCTCCGTTAATCAGGCATGTGACCAGTACCTGCTTGCAGCGGGTGTCCTGATTCATTTTCATGAGGTCTACGGCGGGTGCCTGTGCCACGGGGGCTTCCCCCATGGCAGGTGCCACCATGCCGGCTAACAGCAGCATATAGAATACATGAAGCGTCTTCATACGTTGATGCTAACAATTCTAAAAAGGCTTGTCAATATAATTTCCTCTGCTGAAAAACGGGAATAACAGGAATAACAATTAGTGAAAACACGCTTTTGGCTTGCGCTGCAATGCGTGCGGCAGTAGAATAGGGCGCGTATGAAGAACCATGCCCTTCTTGCACTGACTGCTGCTGTCCCGGCTCTTGCAACCGAGATGCCGCCCATCATTCCGGATGGCCCCATTGAGTATAGTAACGTGAGCTATGATGCATCGTATGATGGTTACGGTGCATACTCCGGTGCCGGGTATGCACCCGCAGCACCGGCTCCCATGCCGGCGGCCGGTTCGGACCGCCGGGGTTATGTGAATCTGAATGCCTACACCTCCGATTACCAGGTGCGTGGCATGGGCGTGAAGGATGGCCTGAGCAAGTATGGTGCATCTTCCCTGAGTGCTTCCTACACACTGCCGAACCGCAACCTGCTGGGCAGGGGACTGCACCAGCGTATCAGTGGTGAATATGGCGTCATCTGGGATGCTTCCTGCCCGCTGGGCGATACCCCGACCGCCCGCCTGAGCTATGCTCTGGGTAAGGAAATTTTCCCCAATCTCGTTGCGGAAATCGGTTATACCTTCCGCCATGGTGGCCTGGAGGGCTACATGGCCCGCAATTTTGATGGCGCTTCCCACCGCGCCACGCAGGAAATCGTGGCCACGCTGGCATACAACGATTATCAGAAAGGCTTCTTCGGCAAGCTGGAGGCGGGGGCCGGGTTCTACGGTCTCACCGGGCTTTATTTCGATGTGGAGGCCGGTTACCGCTTCACGGATGTGATGGTGCGTGGTAATGTGGGCGCCGATTTGGAGCTCTCGTTCGGTGTGGCCCCGTCTCACGGCTACTGGGGCAGCGATGTGGAGGGCGTGGATGCTTATCGCATCAAGGCGGCTCTCCTGCCGTACACTCAGACCGGCAGTTTCGGTCGTGATGCACGCGCTTATGTCAAACCCTGGGTGCAGTGCTCCTGGAGCGGCTCCAATGCCGCCAAGATTGACCGCGCAACGGATGGCGCCGGCCCTGTTGACCACTTCCTGATTACCGTGGGTGTGGACTGCGGACTCAACTTCTGATAAAAAAAGCTTGCATAGGGCATTCTACTCGTGTAGAATGCCCCCGCAATCCGCCGGATTAGCTCAGTGGTAGAGCACCCGATTTGTAATCGGACGGTCGTCAGTTCGACCCTGACATCCGGCTCTGGGGCCGCTTCACCTAAGGTGGAGCGGCCTTAATGCTTTGAAACAAAAGGAAATATGGAAGAGATATACACATTCATGCAAGGGGTAACAGCTGCGACTCCGTGGCTGCTGCCTCTGTTTTTCGGCTTGTTCGGGGCCTGTGTGGGATCCTTTCTGAATGTGGTGATTTACCGCCTGCCGCGGGGGCTGAGTGTGAATGAACCCCGGCGTTCTTTCTGCCCTCAGTGTAAGGCTCCGATTCCCTGGTACCTGAATCTGCCGGTATTCAGTTACCTCATGCTGCGTGGGCGAACGGCCTGCTGTGGCAAACATTATACGGCGCGCTACTGCGTGGTGGAGCTGGTGTGTGCCATCCTTTTTGCGGCTATTGCCTGGTATTTCTGCACGGATGATATCATCACTCAGGTTCTGCTCTGCGTGTGGGGGGCAGTCATGCTGGCTTGTTTCTGCATTGATTGGGAGCAGATGGTGGTTCTCCCCTCTCTTACCCTGATTGCTACGGTGGCGGGCGTGGGGATTTCCCTTCTTTCCCCTTGGTTCAGCGGGGAGGGAACAGAGCCGTTGCAGGGGCTTATGAGCAGCCTGAGCGGCGCGTTCGGTGGTTTTTTGCTGTTCCGTCTCGTGGCGCTGGCCGGTAAGTTCTTTTTCGGCCGCAGGCAGCAGTCGTTTGATGCTCCGCAGGAGTGGGTGCTGCGCCAGGCTGCTGATGGCGAGGATGTGGAGCTTCTCATCGGCGGAGAGCGCTTGCTCTGGAGCGATTTGTTCATGGAGACCGGCAATCGCTTCACTCTGGTGGGTGGCATGGAGAGCTCTCATGAGACCGGGGCAGGGGAGCTGGTGTTCACGGTGGATTCCATGACGCTGCCGGACGGTACAAAGATTTCCCTGGAGGAGCACGACGAACTGCGTGGTACCTGCCGTGGCTATGCCGCCCGCAAGGAGGCCATGGGCAGTGGTGATGCCTGGCTCGCACTGGCCATTGGTGCGCTTTGTGGCTGGCAAGGGGTCGTGTTTGCCCTGGTGGGCGGCAGCTTCATCGGTATCGGGGCTGCCATTGTGGCCCGCATCGGGCGCGGCACACCCATGCCCTTCGGCCCGGCGCTCATAGCGGCGGCTTGCATCTGGCTCTTCTGGGGGGCGGAACTGGTGGCGGCATACATGGAGTGGCTTGAAACATTAATATGGTGATTGGCGTGCATGGCTCTTCCGGATTTCAATACGTTCCCGCTGTATCTGGCCCCTATGGCCGGGGTGACCGACCCTATCTTCCGCACACTTTGCAAAGGAGAGGGTGCGGATGTGATGGTGACCGAGTTTGTCTCCGCCGAGGGGGTGCTGCAGGCATGGGAGCGCAACCGCTGCTATGTGGAGTTTGAGGACGCTCACCGCCCGCTGGGGATTCAGATTTTCGGCTCTGTGCCGGAGCATTGCGCCGCCGCCGCCCGTATCATCGTGGATGCCATGCACCCGGATTTCCTGGATATCAATGCGGGCTGTCCGGTGCCCAAGGTGGTGGGCAAGAATGGTGGTTCCTCGCTGCTGAAAGACCTGCCCCTGCTGCAGCGCATTGCTGCGGCCGTTGTGCAGGAACTGGGCGGGGATTGCCCGGTGACCACTAAAATCCGCATCGGCTGGGATATGGAGCACATCTGCGCCCCGGAGGCGGTGCTCCGTCTGCAGGATGCCGGGGTGCAGGCCATCGCCATCCACGGCCGCACCCGTTCCCAGCAGTATGGTGGCAGGGCCGACTGGG
The DNA here is from genome assembly GCA_964611765.1 of uncultured Akkermansia sp. GTDB lineage: Bacteria > Verrucomicrobiota > Verrucomicrobiia > Verrucomicrobiales > Akkermansiaceae > Akkermansia. Next base: position 4,395 of record CAZTAX010000059.1, read on the forward strand.
AGATGATTGACCACTGCGCCCGTCTGGTCAGCATCCCCGTCATCGGTAATGGGGATATCTGTTCCCCGCAGGATGTGCAGCGGGCCCGCGAAACAACGGTGGTTTCCGCTGTAATGATTGGCCGCGCTGCCATGAATGCTCCCTGGCTTTTCCGCCAGGCAAAGGAATACCTGAGCACCGGCGCGGTGCCGCCACCGCCCACCCCGCAGGAGCGCCTGGCCTTCATGCTGCGCCACACCCGCATGGCGCTGGAAAGCCGGCACTACGGCGATGAACTCGTTACCATGCGCGCCATGCGCTCCCGCCTGCTGGCTTATGCCAAGGGAATCCCCGGCACCAAAGCATTGAGGCCACAGCTTTCGCGTGTGGCCTCGTATGATGAGCTCTGTGCCATCCTGGCTCCGCTTACATCTTGAACTGCTCGCCGAGGTATATCTTGCGGGTCTTGGGGTCGTTGGCAATCTCTTCAGCATTGCCTTCCTTGATGACCTTGCCCTCGAAGAGGATGTAGGCGCGGTCAACGATGCCCAGGGTTTCGCGCACGTTATGGTCGGTGATGAGGATGGAAAGACCGTCCGTCTCACGCAGCGAGGCTACGATGTGCTGAATGTCCTGCACGGCGATGGGGTCCACACCGGCGAAGGGCTCGTCGAGCATGAGCAGCTTCGGGTTGGCGGCCAGGGCGCGAGCGATGGTCAGGCGGCGCTTTTCACCACCGGAAAGCTGGATGGACTGGCTCTTGCTCAGGCGGGTGATGTTGAAACGCTCCAGCAGCTCGTCGCATTTCTCTTTCTTTTCCTTTCGGGTGAGGTCGGAGCGCGTTTCGAGAATGGCCATCAGGTTGTCATTCACAGAGAGCTTGCGGAAGATGGATTCTTCCTGCGGCAGGTAGCCCATGCCCAGGCGGGCTCGCAGGTGCATCGGCAGGCCGGAAACATCTTTGCCGCAGAAATCCACCGTTCCGGTATCCGGGCGTACCAGGCCGGCCACCATGTAGAACGAGGTGGTCTTGCCGGCGCCGTTCGGGCCCAGCAGCCCCACGATTTCACCGGAGTGCACGGTGATGTTCACATTGCTCACCACCTGGCGTTCGCCGTATGATTTGCAGAGTCCGTTTGCTTTGAGGAGAACTTCCATAATTATTTCTTGCTCTTTTTGTTTTTCGGATTATCCAGCTGCTGGCGCACATTGGTGGCATGCGTTTTGTGGCTGCTGCCCGTGATTTTGACGTTGTTGCCGGCATCGATGCTGATGGCGGCACCTTTGCCGGTGATGATGTGAGTGTTGTTCGCATCGCTCAGTGTGACCTGTTCGCCGCTGAGCACCTTCATGCCCGTGGAGGAATCGATCTTCAGATGGTCACCGGTAGCCCGTATCAGGCGCCCGGAGCTGTCCTTGCCGGCGATGGCCACGTTTCCGGTGGCTGTGGCATATTTCATGCCGCCCATCTCGGAATCCTTCGTGTTGCCGTCCGGCTCCATGACGATATGAACCGGGCCTGTGCACTGCATGGAGCCTTGCTCCGTGCGCAGGGTGCAGCCGGCATCTGTCGTGGCTTCCTGAATGCCGGTGTAGTTGAACCGGAAACGTCCGACCCCCTTCTTGCCGGGGGCCTCTTCCTTTGCAACTTTGCCTGAGGATGCCAGCTTGGCACTCAGGCTGGAGTTGGTGGTCAGAATGGCGTTCGGCGCGTGCAGTTCGGTGGAGCTGCCGGTTTCCAGGCGGTCCTCGGCGCGAATCAGCCGCACATAGTCGCGGCAGCTGGCCGTGGTGGTACCGTCTTTATTCACCATGGTGGCCTCAATCGTGTCGCCGTTGAGCTTCAGATCGCCATTGGCCAGCATCTGCATGGTGGCTGCCTGGCCCTCAGTCGGTGTGGCCACGATGCGGTTCCCTTCGTGCAGAGCAATGAGCGGTTCTCCCAGTTCGCCGGTCAGCAGGGTCTCGCCGCTTACCAGATCCGTTTCTGCTGTGGCGGCTTTCAGTTCGCCTATGCATTTGCGGGTGCCGGGCTCAAAGCGGTGGGCCACCACGTTGCCCGTGGCTTTGGCTCGTGAGACATCCCCGAAGCGGGTGATGGCCAGATTCGGCATGCCGGATTTCTGCTCAGCCACCCTGGCTCCTTCCTTGGGAGAGAGAACCAGCTGGGCAGGGCCGGTGCAGCTGAAATCCATCTCATCATCCTGCATGAAAATACCCTTTTCTGTGGTGATGATGCCGGTGTCCGCCTTGAAGATGACATGGGCATTTGCCTTGAATCTGCCCTTCATCATCTGCCCCTGAGTGCCGCTTTCGCGTTCGTAGGTGCCGTGAATGTCCCTGCCTCGCAGCTCAATATCGCCATTGGCCAGCAGGTGCAACCCTTCATCTGCATGCACATCAAATTGCCCGTAGGTCAGGCGGCACTTATTGCCTTCCAGGGAACATTCCCCTGTTTTGCCGTAGTAGGTGAGGGTATCTCCCTCTGCACGTATGGCGGGGCGTTTTTCATTGGCAACTCCGGTGAGCACCACCTGCCCTTTGGCGGTGGCGGTGGAGATCCCGTCGAAACGCAGACCGGTGAACTGGCTCATGAAGCCGTCCTTTGCTTTGGCCTGCGTCTCTGCCGGGGTAAGCACCACCCCCAGCGATTCTGTGCAGGTGAGGGTGCCGTCCGGATGGGTGAAAACGGAGTTGCCGGGGGCGTGCAGGGTGTGCGTGGCGGCGTGGTAGTAAACCGGGCCCCCCTTGGTGTTCAGGGTGGCGATTCCTCCGTCCTTATCGACCATTCGCAGGTCTATGGTGCCGCCTTCCAGCAGGATATTGCCCTGCGCATCGGCCAGAATTCGTGCCGGTGCATCACTTGCAGGGGTAATGCGCACACAGTTCTGCCCCTGCTGCATGCAGATATCTTTCCCTGCTGCCGGTGAATAGAGCAGAACCGCGTTGTTAATGGTATCGGCAATCGCGCTGTTGGTGCGGATGATGGCCGGTTCCTCCGTCTCCTGGGCTGCTTCTGCAGGGCCGATTCTCTGCTCTGTGGCAGGCGCCGGTTCAGCCGCGATTTCTGCCGCTTCCTTAGGGCCGGAAGGAGCAGCGCCGACCATGTCGGCCACCTCCGTATCCGTTTCCTCAACCGGCGCTTCGGACTCTGCGGTTGCAATGCCTGCCCCCTCTGTCAGGGTTGCATCTGCCAGGGGAGCAGCGGGTTCCTGATTTCCCCTGGAGTCGTCAGTGAGGTTCTGCAGGTAGATGTGCAACTGCTCGGTCGCATCCAGGTGTGCGCGTGCATCGCGAAGCCGCACATTGCCGATGTATATGATGCGGGAGTTGGCTGTATCGAAAAGAAGTCCATGGTCAGCCACTGCCACGGTGTCCTCGGTTTCGGGAATCTCCGCAGTTGCATCCGGGGCGGTCAAATCAACCCCCAGGGCTTCCAGATCCGAGTGAACCTGCTCCAGGTTGCTCTGCCAGTTGTCTGCCTGCTGGCGGGCTGTTGCAATTTCGGCCGTATAATCCGCGGGCGTTGCGGCGCACAGAACCGGAATGCACAGAGCGGTGATGACGGAGGCCTTAATCATTTCTTCTCCTCTTTCTTCTTATTGTACAGCCCGGCTGATACAGTGGTGACTACCGGCCCGCTCAGAAATCCTTTGCTGGTGGAGGTGTTGAACACGACTCCCTTACCCTTGGCTGTGAAACGCGGATCTTGCAGTTCTGCTGTGCCGGTGGTGCGGGCCGTCTTGGTGGCAAAGCTGTAGGTGACACTATCTGTGCGCACATCCGTCTGGGTCTGATCCTCGCCGTAAAGGGATGCCGTCAGCTTTTCCAGTACCACGTTTTTTGTGTCCTTCACGATGAGCCGGTCGGCGGTGAGTAAGGCGCTGACCCGGTGCTTTTCATACCGGGGAATGGAGATGCCTTCCACCACGGTGCCCACCGGCATGAACTGAAGCGCGGGGAATTCTGCATCTGCCACGGCATCCGTGCGCTGCTGCCCCTGACCGGGCAGGGGCAGCAGGAGCACAGCAGAAAGTATGAGTGCGAGTCTCATCAGATCGTGGCCATCTGCTGGCAGGCTTTGCGTACCAGCATGAGGTTGCTGAGAATCTTCTCCAGGTCTTTCAGGTACACCTGGTTCGGGCCGTCGCTCATGGCGTGGTCGGGGTCCTTGTGCACCTCCATGAACACACCATCAATGCCCATGGTCATGGCGGCGTTGGCCAGCACGGGGGCCAGCTCGCGGTCGCCGCCGGTGGCGCCGCCAAGCCCACCCGGGCGCTGCACGGAGTGCGTGGCGTCGAAGACTACGGGGCAGCCGAACTTCTTCATCCAGTACATGCCGCGCATGTCCACGATGAGGTTGTTGTAACCGAAAGAGGTGCCGCGCTCGCAGAGCATGTATTTATCGCAGCCGAAAGCTTCCATCTTCTCGCAGATATTCTTGCAATCCCAGGGTGCGAGGAACTGGCCCTTCTTGATGTTCACCGGGCGGCCGGTCTTGGCGCAGGCCTCCAGCAGGTCGCTCTGGCGGCTCAGGAAGGCCGGTACCTGCAGCAGATCCACAAA
>CAZTAX010000059.1:8952-11052 GCA_964611765.1 uncultured Akkermansia sp.
GTACGTCGGTCACCACCGGGCACTTCAGTTCCTTGCCGATTTCGGAGAGAATGCGGCAGCCTTCCTCGATGCCGGGGCCGCGGAAGCTCTTCACGCTGGTGCGGTTGGCCTTGTCGTACGAGGCCTTGAAGATGAACTGCACACCCAGACGGGTGCAGATCTCCTTGATGGCTGTGGCCATTTCCCAGGCAAAAGCCTCGTTTTCAAGAGAGCAGGGCCCGAGCAGGAAGAACGGCTCCTGCCCGCCGATGACTACGTTCTGGATGTTGAAGGACATGGTGAGAGTTGTTTCGATGCGTACATTATGCCCCAAGCTTTCGTTGAAGTCAATGAGATTTCGCTTCGCCGCATCGTAAAATTGTGAGTTTGTGGGCGCGAGTTTTGATTTTGGGCTTGCTTTTTGCGCCGGAACATTGTAACGTGCGGCACCGCATTCGCGGAGCAACCAGAATTAATCATGGAGACAACACGAATTCAGCGTGCCCTGCTTTCCGTTTCGGATAAGACCGGGCTTGATAAGTTTGCCAAGGGCCTGGTGGCCCAGAATGTTCAGCTTATTTCCACGGGCGGCACCTGCCGCTACCTCATTGAGCTGGGCCTGCCGGTTACGGAGATTTCTGACTACACGGGTGCCCCCGAGCTGTTTGACGGCCGTGTGAAGACCCTGCATCCCAAGGTGCACGGCGGCCTTCTGCAGCGCCGCGACCTGGAGGAACACCAGCAGCAGGCCCGCGAGAACAACATCCCCACCATCGACCTTGTTTGCGTGAATCTCTACCCGTTCGAGGAGACGGTCGCCAGGGAGGGTGTGACCCTTGCCGAAGCTATCGAGAAGATTGATATCGGCGGCCCGTCCATGCTGCGTTCCGCGGCCAAGAACTACGCCTCTGTGACCGTCGTTTCCGACCCCGCCGACTACGATACCGTGCTCGAGGAAATGGAAAACCACCAGGGCAACACCACGCTGAAGACCCGTGAGAAGCTGGCCGTGAAGGTGTTCATGCGCACTTCTTCCTACGATACTGCCATCTCCAACTACCTGGGTCACCGCGCCGAGGACAGCACCAAGAACAACTTCACGCTGTCCCTGCCGTTCAACCAGACCCTGCGCTATGGCGATAACCCCCACCAGCCCAGCGTGCTCTACGGTAACTTCGATTCCATCTTCACCCAGCTGCAGGGTAAGGAGCTTTCCTACACCAACGTGCTGGACCTGGATGCCGCTGCCTCCCTCATCATGAACTTCCGTCGCCCCACCGTGGGTATCCTGAAGCACACCAACCCCTGCGGTGTCGGCCAGGATGATGAAGACCTCGTCGAGGCCTGGAAGCGCGCCTACCAGACCGATACGCAGGCCCCCTTCGGTGGCGTCATCGTGATGAACCGTCCCATGACCGAGGCTCTTGCCCGCATCGTGGGCGCCATCTTCACGGATGTGATTATCGCCCCCGACTACGAGCCTGAGGCCCGCGCCATCCTCACCAAGAAGAAGAACTGCCGCATTATGCGCATTGATATGGATGCCTGGCGCGAGTTCTGCAAGGTGCCCATGGTGCGTACCGCCCCCGGCGGCCTCATGACCGTGAAGCGCGATGACGAAGTGATGGGCTTGGATAATCTGGAAGCCAAGGTAGTGACCAAGCGCGTGCCCACCGCCGAGGAGCTCGAGGCTATGCGCTTTGCCTGGCGCGTCTGCAAGCAGGTGCACTCCAACGCTATCGTATTCACCAACAAGAACGGCACCCTCGGTATCGGCGCCGGCCAGATGAGCCGCGTGGATTCCGCCAAGATTGCCGTGTGGAAAGCAGGTCAGGCCGGGCTCGACCTGAAGGGCAGCGTCATCGCATCCGATGGCCTCTTCCCCTTCGCCGATGGTCTGCAGACCGCCATCGATGCCGGCGCCACCGCCTGCATCCAGCCCGGCGGCTCCATCCGCGATGAAGAGGTGATTGCTGCGGCCGATGCCGCCGGCATCGCCATGGTCTTCACCGGGGCCCGCCACTTCCTGCACTAAAGCAGCATCTTTCCGGACCCCGGTTCTGCAAGGGCAGGGCCGGGGTTCTTTTTTCAACAATTTATCCCTCCTTTAACTCATACTCT
>CAZTAX010000060.1:0-10887 GCA_964611765.1 uncultured Akkermansia sp.
GCAGAATCTAACTTAGATTTCAGGGAGACCGTTAATTATTCCAACGCGTATTATTCTGCATTCTATCGCAAAACCCCGGAAAAGGAAGTCACCCAGGGGCCGAAGCCCCTGGGTGCCCAACTACCCTATGAATCGGACCCTTTCGAGCCCGGGAACCTTGTTTTACGTCCGGTCCCGAAGACGAGGACAGTATATCTGCTTTTGAGTATCGCGTCAAGCGCAAATCTAAAAATTAATATATTTTTTTACTTACCATTTATGAGCTATTCTCATAAGTTCTTCTGCCTTCAACGCGCAGAATGTTACGCAACGTTCGCAGGGGCGGGAATCGTAGTATGCCTGAGAGCGCACATTCGGGCGAGCAGATCTTTCCATTTCCACATCCAGATTGAGCAACTCGCGGCAGGAGAGGGAGCCGAACTCCTGTTTGAACGCCTGAGCCAGCTCACGCGTGAGAGAGAAAATGATTTCCTTATCCTCCGGAGCGCCGGAGAGATTGCCTTTGCAGAACCCGGCAACCATGCAAAGGCCGGAGAAAGCACCGCAGGTGCCGCGCATGCGCCCCAGTCCGGCGCCGAAAGCGGAAGAGAAGAGCAGGGCATCTCGTTCGCTCATGCCTACCCGGTCAGCAAAGGCAGCAAAAACGGATTGGGCGCAGTTGAACCCTTGGTGAAAGTATTCCAGCGCATTGGCAGATGCATCATTCATACGCTCGAGCATACGCCCGCAATCAGGCTTTGTCAATGCCGGTTTTTTTGCTCGCCATGCGGCGGGGGTGGTGCTACAATCGCAGGCAGACATGACTATGCAGCGTACTTTGGTAAAACACGCGTTGTCCAGTGAGGCTCCGATGGAGCAGATTCTGGTGGAAGGCTGGGTGCGGACCCGCCGCGATTCAAAGACCTTTTCCTTCCTGGAGGTAAACGATGGCACCAGCCTGGCCTCTATCCAGGTAGTGGCCGATGCCGGTATTCCCGGTTACGAGGACATCGGACGCATGACCACCGGTTCATCCGTGAGCATCATCGGGTGCCTGGTGGAAAGCCCCGGCAAGCAGAAATGGGAAATCCAGGCCACGGAAGTGAAGCTGGTGGGGCCCTCCCCGGAGAACTACCCGCTGCAGAAGAAGGGACATTCCCCGGAGTTCCTGCGCACGATAGCTCACCTGCGCCCCCGCACCAACCTGTTCGGCGCCATCTTCCGCACCCGTTCCCGCATGGCCGCCGCGGTGCACAATTTCTTCCTTGAACGCGATTTCGTGTGGGTTCACACGCCCATCATCACCGCCAGCGACTGCGAAGGCGCAGGTGAGATGTTCCACGTCACCACGCTGGATCCGCTGGCCGGAAACAAGAGCTACGAAGACGACTTCTTCGGCAAGCCTGCGAACCTGACCGTCTCCGGTCAGCTGGAGGGTGAGACCTTTGCCTGCGCGCTGAGCAATATCTACACCTTCGGCCCAACCTTCCGAGCCGAAAACAGCAACACATCACGCCACGCGGCGGAGTTCTGGATGATTGAGCCGGAAATCGCCTTCTGTGATATCTACGGCGATATGGATATCGCCGAGGCTTTTATCAAGCACATTGCCCGCACCATGCTGGCCGACACCAGTGGTGATTTCGACTTCTTCTGCAAGTTTGTGGATAAGGGGCTGCGTGCGCGTCTGGAAGAAGTGGCAGAAAAGCCCTTTGTGCGTTGCTCCTATACCGAGGCCATCGAAATCATGCAGTCCAGCGGAGAAAAGTTTGAATACAAGCCCTACTGGGGTATGGACATGCAGAGCGAGCACGAACGATTCCTCACAGAAAAGCACTTCAAGTGCCCGGTTATCGTCTATAACTACCCGAAGGAAATCAAGCCGTTCTACATGCGGCTCAACGATGATGGCAAAACGGTGACCGCCATGGACGTGCTGGTGCCGGGCATCGGCGAAATCATCGGCGGCAGCCAGCGCGAGGAGCGTCTGGACGTGCTGGAGGGCAACATTCAGCGCATGGGCATGGATATGGACGCCTACTACTGGTACAATGACCTGCGCCGCTACGGCACGGTGCCGCATGCCGGTTTCGGCGTAGGCTTCGAGCGTCTCATCATGTTCGTGACCGGTGTGCAGAACATCCGCGACGTACTGCCGTACCCGCGTACACCTCGTAATTGCGAGTTCTGATGTTGACTTAGGCGGTCAGAGCTGTTAGGATGACAAGAGCATGAAATCACGCGCGGAAGAGTTTGCTGAGTGGGGAACCGAGGTCGTATTCGGCCGGGCCCGCGGTTTCCGTGCGTGGATGATGCGCTGTCTGCTGCGCTTTGCCTCCTTCTTTTTCTGGATTCTGGTTCAGGTGCGACTGTTTCTGTTCCGTCGGCGCCTGAAGACGGTGCACTATCTGGGCACTTTCGTGGTGAGCGTGGGCAACATCACCGCCGGCGGCACCGGCAAGACCCCGGTGGTGGAGCTGCTTTCCCGCAGCCTGGCCTCCCGGGGTCGCAAGTGCGCTATCCTGACCCGTGGCTACAAGAGCCATGACCTCGAAAAACCGCAGGTCTGGCTGGATAAGGACGGAAAGCGCGTAAAGCGCATCCCGAAGATTGCCAGCGATGGCGTGACCCGCTACCTCAGCCCACTCTATGCCGGCGACGAGCCTTTCATGCTGGCCCGCAACCTGGACGGAGTGGCCGTGCTGGTAGATAAGGACCGCGTGAAATCCGGCATCTTCGCCATCGAACAGCTGGGAAGCAATACCCTCATTCTGGATGATGGTATGCAGTTCCTGAAGCTGAAGCACGAAATCGACATTGTTCTGGTAGACTGCGGGTTCCCCTTCGGCACCGGCGCACTGCTGCCGCGTGGCACCATGCGCGAGCCCCGCGCCAGTCTGAAGCGCGCCAGCTACATCATCCTGACAAAGAGCGAGGGCAAGCCGCAGGATGCGCTCATCTCCACAATCCGCAAGTACAACAAAGTAGCGGATATCATCGTGACAAACCATGCCCCCGTGCTGCTGGAGAATATCTTTACGGGCGAACAGCTGCCCCTCTCTGCTCTGAAGGGCAAGTACGTGGCCTGTCTCAGCGGCATTGCCCGCCCGGAGAGCTTTGAAAATCTGGTCGAGTCGCTGGGGGCCAATGTGGAAATCCGCCGCAGCTACCCCGACCACTACTGGTTTGACCAGGAAGATCTGGATGCCTTTGTGGAGCGCTGTGCCGAGCGCGCCATGGATATGATTGTGACCACGGAGAAGGACGCCGTGCGTTTCCTGCGCCCGGGTGAGATGGAAGTGCCCATCTATTTCCTCCGCATCCACATCGATATTCTGCAGGGGCAGGATAAGTGGGATGCCATGATTGACCGCATCTGCGGGCTTGGAGCTCCGCAGCCTGCCCCTGAGTGGGGTGACGTGCTGTAAATCGCCCTTTTACCTTGCGTTTGCGTGTCTGTTCTGTTAAAATGCGCCACATTACGAATGATAAAGGCGAATTACATATTGCCCTCCCTGCTCGCGTGTCTGCTTCCCCTGGCGGCAGCGGCGGAGCGTGAGAGCTTTGACTTCGACTGGAAGTTCAAGTATATGGGGAAAGGAGAACCGGAGATGAACGGTTCGCCTGCCTCTGCTTCTGCATCAGAGGCAGGAAAGGGCCCGGCCTGCGCGGTGGACGGCAATCTGAGCACCCGCTGGTGCGCCCCGGACTCGCACCCCGGCCACTATATTCAGGTGCATACCGGCACAAAGAAAAAGGTCAAGACCATTATCATACAATGGGAACGCCCCAACAACTTTGAGGTAGATGTGGAAATCATCTCGGGCAGTCGCCGGAAAACGCGCACTGTTGCCATGAATGGCAAGGAAACACTGCGCATTCCGGTGGGGAATCGGCCCATCACCTCCATCAAGCTGACTATCAATGGGGGAGTGCATAGCAGCTGCTGGGCCAGTGTGCGTGAGATTATCTTCATGGATGATGAAGGAGAGCAGATTCCTCTGAAAAAGCCGAAAATCAAGATGGGCGGCCCGGTGGCAGTTACCTTCGATGATAGTGATTTCAAGGAAATACAGTTGCCGCACGACTGGGCTATCGAGAGTCCGTTCCTCGTAGACGAACCGAACGAGACCGGCAAACTCCCATGGAACGGCTGGGGTTGCTACCGCAAGACTTTCAGTGTACCTTCGGACTTCAGCAAGAAAAAAGATCGCTATTATCTGGATTTCGATGGCGTAATGGCGAATCCCAAAGTGTTCGTCAATGGTTCTTTTGCAGGTGAATGGGCATACGGCTATAATTCATTCCGCGTGGATATCACACCCTACCTGGAAGCCGGGAAAGAAAACCTGGTGGCTGTGCTGGCCAGTAACCTGCCGAGTTCCACCCGCTGGTACCCGGGGGCGGGCATTTACCGCCATGTGTGGCTGGAGAAGACCGGCCCGGTGCATCTGGCCCATTGGCCGGTCTACATAACCACTCCGAAAATCGGTAATGCAGAAGCCATTGTAGAAGTGAGAACCCGCATAGCCAACACCTCGTCAAAGCCTTGTGAGGTCACAGTGAAGCAGCGCGTGGGTAAGGCAAGGGCAAAAGCAGTGACTATCAAAATCGAGGCAGGCAAAGAGAAAGAGGTGACGCAGAAAATCACGGTCAAGCGTCCAAGACTCTGGAGCTGTGAAAGCCCGAATCTTTACGAACTCTCCACTACGCTGTTGCAGGATGAAGAGGAAATAGAAACCAGGTCAACGACGTTCGGCATCCGCACGGCAGAGTGGCGTCCCGGTGGCTTTTACCTGAATGGCAAACGGGTTCAGATTAAGGGTGTGTGCGAGCACCACGACCTCGGAGCGCTCGGGGCCGCTTTCCACACGCGCGCGTACGAGCGCAAGATTGAGATACTTAAAGAGATGGGCTGTAACTCCATCCGCATGACGCATAATCCGCCGGCACCTGAGGTACTGGAACTCTGTGATAAACTCGGCATACTGGTCATCGATGAACTGTTCGATATCTGGGAACAGCAGAAGTACGACAAGGTAAATGGCTACCATGTGTACTGGCCGCAGTGGTGGAAGAAAGACGTGCGCAATTTCATGCTGCGCGACCGGAATCATCCCTGCATTATCGCCTGGAGCGGTGGCAATGAAATCCCCGAGTTGGGGACAGCGCGAGGACGCGAAGTTTCCCGCATGCTGAGAGATGAAATTCGAAAATACGACGAAACCCGGCCCTATACTGTAGGCAGCAATGATCCCGGGAGCGTGGGCAATGGATTTGCAGAAACGGTGGATGTATTCGGGTTCAACTATAAACCGAATATGTATGCAGATTTTCGTAATCAGCACCCGACCAAGCCGGTTTACGCCTCAGAGACAAACTCCTGCGTGGCCACTCGCGATACGTATTTCTTCCCGCTGCGCTGGGATGTGGGCGGTGGGGCACGCAATTTCCAGGTAAGCTCATACGGTCTGTTTGCGCCAGGCTGGGGCACGAGTCCGGATATCGAGATGTATGCCCTGGATAACAATCCTCACGCGGCCGGTGAGTATGTATGGACAGGGTTCGACTACATTGGTGAGCCGACTCCGTACAATCAGGATGCCTCCAATATCGGCAACTTCCACGGAGCCTCAGAAGCAGAGAAGAAAGCCGCCATGGAGCAGCTGCGCAAGATGGGCAACCGAGCCCCCAGCCGCAGTTCGTATTTCGGTATCATTGACCTCGCGGGGTTTCCGAAAGATACGTATTACCTCTACCGGAGTCACTGGAGACCGGCAGAGAAGACCTGCCATATCCTGCCGCATTGGAACTGGAAGGGGCGTGAAGGAGAAATTACCCCGGTGATGGTATACTCCAGCGGGGATGAAGCGGAATTGTTCCTGAACGGCAAGAGTCTGGGGGTGCGCCGCCGCGGGCAGGGGGATACCTATCACCAGAAGCTTCAGGTCTGTAAGAATGCTTACCGTTTCGTGTGGGAGGATGTGGTGTATAAGCCCGGCACCCTGAGCGTGAAAGTAAAAAAGAAAGGCCGTCCCTGGGCAACAGCGCAGCGTGTCACGACCGGCGAAGCTAAGAAGGTAACAGCGGAAATCGACCGCGACACCATCAAGGGAGACGCGCAGGATCTCGCCTATATTTCACTCTCGCTGGTGGATAAAAAAGGAAATGTAGTGCCGACTGATTGCCGCAGCGTAGAGTTCGATATCACCGGACCGGCTGAGCTGGTAGGTTTCTGCAACGGGAATCAAACGGATCACACCTGCATGCAGTCAAAGCAACAGAGCTTCTTCAACGGGCGAATCATCGCCATTGTGAGAAGTAAACGAAACGCAACCGGCGAAGCAACGGTCAAAGTCAAAGCCGAGGGGCTGCCCGGCATTACGGTGCCCGTTAACGTGACAGACACTGAAACTGATACAGATATGGAAGAGGAGGGAAACGATGACTAGTATTGTCAGAAAATTAGCGAGCTATGATGATTCTCCTTTAAAGAAGAATAAAGGGGGGTACCATGTGATGCTGCTTGTCGCACTGGCAGGGCTTGTGGCCTTGTGCTTCATGGCCAGTTCAGCAGCATCCGATGTGTGGGATGCAGCGTTCCGCATTACCTGGCTGGTGCTCACGGCAATCGGCCTGTTCCTGTTATCCATCTTATCGCGTCTGCCCCTGCAGCTTACCGTGCGGCGTACGCTGCTGCTGGTCAGCATGATTGCGGCGCAAATGCTTATCATGACCGGAGTTTGTGCTCTGAAAGGGCTTATCCCCGGATTTTATCTGCAGGGTCAGGTGCTGCTGTGGCTGCCTTATGCTCTGGCACCCACCGTGCTGGCTGTGATGATAGGGCGGCGGCTCGGAGCATTCACCGCACTTTGCTGCACCATTTTCGGCATAGCCCTTTTCCCGGAGGATACGGATTCCGCCATCATCCTGAATTACAGCGCGGTGAGCTTTGTGACAGGCACGGTCTGCGCACTCGTCTCCGGGCGTGTGCATAAGCGTGAGCAGATTTTACGCGCCGGATTTGTTGCGAGCGCGATTGCTTTTTCCTCCGTCTATATTCTGCTGAGTCTGGATGCAGTCGGCTCACGGGATTCCGTGGCGCTGCGAGGTTTCGCAGAGGGGTTCACCGTGGGAGGCTTTGCCGTGGAACTGGCTGTAACAGTCGGTGTCAACTTTGTTCTGGCGGCTCTGATTGGCGGCATGATGCCCGCGCTGGAGAGTCTGTTCAACATTTCAACGCCCATCACCTGGCTGGAGTGGGCGGATATGAATCACCCGATTCTCCGAAAACTCCAGATTGCAGCACCGGGCACCTTCCACCACAGTCTGCTGGTGCAGCGACTGGCCGAGGCCGGGGCTGAGGCAATCGGGGCAGATGTGACCCGCGCCGGTGTATGCGGGCTCTACCACGATATCGGCAAGATTGCCAATCCCCAGTACTTCGCCGAAAATATCGTGGATATGAACAATTCGCCCCACTCGGAGCTCACTCCGGAAGCCAGTGCCCGCATCATCACCGGCCACGTGAGTGAGGGGGTGGAACTGGCTCAGGCTCATGGGCTGAACAACCGCATCATCAACGTCATCCGCGAGCACCATGGTGTCTCCACCGCTTATTTCTTCTATCGCAAAGCACTCGACCACTATGAGGAAGAAAAGACCAAGTTTGAGGAGGGGCTCCTCGATACCTGCCCGGAAGAGGTGGATAAGTCTATCTTTACCTACAAGGGGCCGATTCCTCAGACCCGCGAGAGCGGTATCGTGAGCATGGCAGATGCCGTGGAAAGCGCCACCCGCTCTCTGCAGCACCCCACTGAGGAGGATATCAGTAACATGATTAACGGCATTTTCAAGGGGCGTATTCTGGATGGTCACCTGCAGGATTGCGGATTGACTCTCGGTGAAATTGAGATTCTCAAGGAATCCTTCTTTGCCACCATCCGCACCATGCACCATAACCGCATTGCCTACCCCAAGCCCGTGGCGGATGATGCAACGGCCGCGGTCATTGAAAAGCGCAAGGCGGAAGCCAAACCGGAAGGCTGATGAAACGGCATATACGCAGCATCTGCATGATAGTGGCCTTCCTGGTGGGAGGCCTCTTTCACAAGCAACTGGCCCCACTGGGGGCTTATCTGCCGGCGAGCGTGGCACTCATGCTCAGCATCACCTTCATCGGCATTGAAACTGCCAGGCTGAAACCGCAACGCATGCACCTCTGGGTGCTGCTGGGCATTCAACTCATCGGCATGGGATTCTGGGCTGTGGCCCGTCTGCTGGGCTACCCGATTCTGGCGGAATCCCTCTTCTTCTGCGGTATTGCTCCTGTGGCCATTGCGGCCCCGGTCATTGTGAATCTACTGAGAGGAAACGTGGAATTCACCACTACCGCTCTGGTGCTCAGTCAGATTGTATTCGGGCTGGTCACCCCGCTGCTCATGCCGCTGGTTGTACAGGTAGAAGGCTTCTGCTATTCAGAACTGGCATTGGAAGTAGCTATTCAACTGGGCACAGTGCTGGGGATTCCGGCCATTGTGGCCATCGCGCTGCGACTGCTGCATCCTCCCTGCAAGGGTTGGACCGCAAAGCTGCGGGATGTTTCCCTCGGCATCTGGATTATCAACCTGACCATCATTGCCGGCGTGGGAACCCAGCGAGTGCTGGAAATGGAAGTCGACTGGCTGGATATGCTGCCCTTGGTGCTTGGTTCTCTCGTGGTCTGCATCACCGGTTTCGTGGCGGGCTACAAGCTCGGGGGCAGGGGGCTGAAGCGTGAGTGTTCCCAGTGCATGGGGCAGAAAAACACCATTCTGACCCTCTACATAGCCAGCCAGTGGTATGTGCATCCGCTGGCCTATATCGGGCCTGCATTCTATGTGTTTTTCCACAATATTGCCAACGCTCTCCAGATAGCACTGGCCAACCGGGAGAATGCCAGGCGCAGCAGGTAAACGCCAGGGTGCTACATCTCTTCGACGAGCCCGATGAACTCAATCGGAGTATCTGTTGCCAGGTCTGCAATCAGCCAGATATAGGGGCGGGAAAAGGAAATATATTCCGCTGCATAATCCAGCGAATCGTCTGCCTTCGGGGCATCCGCAGACTCGACCAGGGAAAGGCTGCAGGCATGAATAAAAGCTCCCAAGTGGATTTTTTCCGGGGTAAGCGGCGTAAAATCAGCAGTTTCGATATCAAAGAGAGCTTTCAGGCCCAGTCTGCGCAGGGAATCGCGCATATCGTAGGGAAGCACCAGTAATTCCATGCGGGGCAGCTCCACGAGCGTTTCCTGCGGTGTTGCCAGGGCGAGCGCTTTGCGGATATCTGTCAGTTGCTGCGGAGTAAGAGCAGATGCAAACTCTCGAGCAGAACCCTTGGGCAGGATACCGATATAAACCAATGGTGGGGCTCCCGGCTCTGACGATTTAAAGGGGAGAGCAACGGCCTTCCAGCAATCTCCCTCAGCGCTTTTGAAAAGGCCCCTGACTCTCATCTGGCGGAAGTGCGGCATACCGCCGGAGACATTGTCAAAATCTGCAGAACGGCTGTTCGCCACGTTGAAAGAGGTCTCCCATTCCTGATGAAAAGTGGTGGTGCATCCTGCAATGAGCTTCGTGCGGCTGTTCACCATCTTGCTGTCGACAAGTTGGTAGTCGTTCTCCTCCATTGCGGTTGCCAGCATGCCATTGTACAAGGCCAGCGCTTTGGGTATATTCTCAGAAAAAGGCAGGGGCATGGCAGAGCTCCGGATGTCGCTCCTGGGCAGATTGAAATCCATACCCAGCAGTGTTACGCGGGTCTGCTCTGCACCTCGCAATACCCGCTGTTTCTGTAGTTGCAGGGCTTGCAGTTCCTCCCGCGTCTTACCGCCGGAAATTTCCTGCAGGGCCAGCAAGGTATCAGAAATGATATGTGGAGCAACGAGGACATTGCCCATTTCCTTTTCTTTGAGACAATGCTGAAAAATGCGGACACTGAACGCATCTGTTGACAAGTTGGTTTCAGGAGCGGCAGCCTGCACCTTATCTTCCGTCTGACTCGGATTCAGATACAACTTTCCCAGCACCCCGCCCAGAAGCCCCAGAATAGCTACGATGGCACCTGTGAGTTTTTTCTTATCCATGAGTATCACGAATAAAGTGAAAGCTCCTCATCCAGTTTCGCGCAGGGAGATATGCAGAAGCGAGCCCCCAGCTCGATGCTCACGCGGTTGCCCAGCGAGTTACGGAATGTCATGTGCACCGGCATCTTGCCCGGGTATTTCTGCAGAATGCTCTTGATGAGCTCCAGGTCACCGGCGTTGTGGCGGGCGGTGTTCAGCGTGATTTCGTAGAACTTGGGTTTGCCGCCGCGGCGCTTGGTGCCGGAACCGATCTGTTCCACTCCGTTGGCCGAAACTTTCTTGCCGCCTGTCTTTTCATCCTCGGAGATACGGGCCCGGAACTGCACGAAATTGCCGGCGGTGAGCAGGCCTTCCTGTTCCATGGCCTTGGTGAACGAATCTCCCCAGAGCAGGGCCTCTGTGCTGCCGGTGAAGTCTTCCACTGTGATGATGGCAAACTTCTGTCCGCTCTTACTCATTTTGATGGTGACAGCGCGCAGCATACCGGCCATATCACGGGAGCCGCGGATTTCCTCTGCCGTCAAATCGGGCAGGGTGCCGATGGGTACGAACTTGGGGTTGTCGATGATGCCGCGCATGCTGTCCAGCGGGTTGCCGGTGAAATAGGCACCGGTGAGGAATTTTTCATCGTCCAGGCGCTTATCCTTAGGCCATTCCTGGATGGTGACCGCGTCCACCGCGGCAGATGTGGTCTCAGTCATGTCGAAGAGCGACATCTGACCGGCTTCTGCATCCTTGTGCACGCTGCTGGCACCGTTGATGCACTGCTCGATACTCTCGAAAAT
>CAZTAX010000061.1:0-10869 GCA_964611765.1 uncultured Akkermansia sp.
AAGAGCTTTGCGGGGCTTTCCGTTTTGCGGGGGCAGAGCGCTTCGGCGGCGGTGGTGGTCCGTGTCGGGGCACGGGACTTCAGTCCCGCAGGGTGCGTTTCCCAATGAACGCTGGATATCTGAGCGGGTGCGCCATAGGGAACGATATCCGCCCGTTTCACGGGCGGACGATATCCACGCCTGCGGCGTGGACGATATCTGCGCCTTACGGCGCAGACGATATCCAGTCGCTGCGCGACTGGACTTGAAAAGAGAACGTGCTTTGTGATTGACTTGGCAGGTGATGATGGTATGATGTGTAAATCTATGACACAGGATGCCCTACTTAAGTTGTTGGAGGCGGACGCGCGATTGAGCGACCAGCAGATTGCAGACCGCCTTGGTGTGGATGTTGCAACCGTGGCCGCTAAGCGAGCTGCTCTTGAGAAGGCGGGGCGTATCGTAGGTTATCAGGCTATTGTGAATGATGACGAGGAGGGCGTTTCTGCGTTCATCGAGGTGCGCTGCACGCCGGAGCGAGGGGGCGGTTTTGACCGTCTGGCTTCCCGTATTGCCCGTTTCAAGGAGGTGCGCAGCTGCTATCTGATTTCCGGCGGTTATGATTTGCTGGTGATGGTGGAGGCTCCTACGCTGCTGGAGGTTGCCCGCTTTGTGAGCGAGAATCTGGCCAGCATGCAGAATGTGATTTCCACTGCCACGCATTTCCGCCTGAAGACGTACAAGAACAATGGTCTGCTTTATGCTGAGGAGCCGGCTACGGAGCGTCTGACTATCATTCCCTGATTTGATTCTGGTTATGGACTGGAGTAAAATGCTTTCCAAACAGGTCACGGCAATGCCGCGTTCGGGTATCCGTGAGTTCTTTGACCTGGCCACTGGCAGCAAGGATATTATTTCTCTGGGCGTGGGCGAGCCGGATTTTGTGACCCCCTGGAATATCCGCGAGGCGGCTATCCGCTCGCTGGAACGTGGACATACGACTTATACCAGCAACTACGGTCTGGAGAGCCTGCGCCGGGCTATCAGTACTTATGTGGCGGATTTCTTCCATGTGGAGTATGACCCGCTGTGCGAGATTCTGCCCACTGTGGGGGTGAGCGAGGCGATAGACCTGGCGCTGCGCTGTCTGCTGAATCCCGGGGATGAGGTGCTGTACCACGAGCCCTGCTATGTGAGCTATGCCCCCACGGTGATGATGGCCTACGGCGTGCCCAGGGCGGTGGAGACGAGCATAGATGACCTTTTCGCTTTGAATCCGGCCAAGCTGGAGGCAGCCATTACCCCGCGCACGAAGGTGCTGATGCTGAACTTCCCGACGAACCCGACCGGCTCCATCGCCCCGCGTAAGACGCTGGAGGAGATTGCCGCCATCTGTGTGAAGCATGATTTGTTTGTGCTCACGGATGAGATTTACTCCGAGCTGCGCTATGATGAGGAGGAACATACCTCCATCGCCGCGCTGCCGGGCATGAAGGAGCGCACGCTGTTGCTGCATGGTTTCTCGAAGGCTTTTGCCATGACCGGTCTGCGCCTGGGCTATGCCTGCGGTCCGAAGGAGCTCATTGAGCAGATGATGAAGGTGCATTCCTACACGATGATTTGCCCCACCATCACTTCTCAGGAAGCGGGCATTGAGGCTCTGGAGAATGGGGTGCCGGCCATGCTGGAGATGCGCGAGAGCTACCACCGCCGCCGCGATTACATTGTGGGACGCTTCAATGATATGGGCATGGATTGTCATCTGCCCGGTGGAGCGTTCTATACTTTCCCCAGTATCAAGCGCTTCGGTATTTCCTCGAAGGAGTTTGCTCTCCGTCTGCTCATGGAGCACAAGGTGGCCGCCGTGCCCGGCACGGCTTTCGGCGTCTGCGGCGAGGGATACCTCCGCTGTTGCTACGCTACCGCCCAGAACCTCCTCGAACAAGCCTGCGATAAGATGGCGAGATTCTGTGACTCACTCAGGTGAGACACAGGAAAGTACGAATTACGAATTACGAATTGCGAATTGCGAATTGCGAATTGCGAATTGCGAATTGCGAATTAGCGAATTAGCGAATTAGCGAATTAGCGAATTAGCGGAGTATGACGGTTTTTACGGGGTTCGGAGCGGATATGGTGGAACGTACGCAGGCTTTTGCGCTGCGGGTGTATAAGCTGTGCAGTTCGTTGCCTAACTCTCCGGAAGCCTGGCACATGCGTGACCAGTTGTTCCGCATCGCTACTTCGGTTGCTGCGAATTATCGAGCCGCACTCCGTGCGAAGTCAGACAGAGATTACCTCAATAAGCTGAAGATTTGCGAGGAGGAGTCGGACGAGGCTGATTTCTGGATGGATTTGCTTGTCGCGTGTGAGTTGGTAAAACAGCACAAAGTGGAGAGCTTGATGAAGGAGGCAAATGAGCTTACTGCTATTATTGCGAGTTCCATTGTGACTAAGCGGCGAAATATGAGGGAAACTCGCCAGCGCACCAGAAGTTCTACTACTTCGTAATTCGTAACTCGTAATTCGTAATTTTCAGTATGACCGAGCAACGGCTTTTTCACACCTATGTGGTGCCATTGGTTCTTTTCCTTGCGTTGAATCTGCTGCTGTGGGTGGTGGAGGGGGTGTGGGCGTGGGATCACCCCAGTGTGGGGTGGTGGCGCCGTGCGCCGGAGATGTGGATTTACCCGCTGCAGGTGCTGGTGTGCGGTGGGTATCTGTGGCATGTGCGGCGCGGGGTGGAGTGGGATTGGAATCTGTGGCCCTGCGTGCTGGGGGCGGTGGCCGGTGTGGTGGGTATTGCTTTCTGGCTGGTTCCGTATGTGACAGACTGGATCCCGGCGGAGCCGGGGTTTGAGCCTGAGGCGGTGTTCGGCGATAATGTAATGGCGGTGTGGGTGGAATACGGCTTTCGCTTTATGCGGGCGGTGGTGATTGTGGCGCTGGTGGAGGAGTTTTTCTGGCGTGGGTATCTGATGCGCTGGTGCGTGAATCGCGATTTCCCGCAGTCGGTGCCGCTGGGGCAGGGAAGCTGGCTGGGCTACGTGGTGGTGACGCTGGCGTTTATGCTGGTGCACCGCCCGGTGGATTATGCGGGGGCTTTTGTGTACGGTTCGCTGACTTATGCTCTGGTGGTGTATACGAAACGGCTGACGTCGGCGATTGTGATGCACGCGGTGGCGAATCTCATCATGGGTGTCTGTGCTATTAAACTGAATCTTCCTCATCTCTGGTAAATTTTATGCAAGCTTTCATCCTTGGTGCCGGTCTGGGCACACGACTCGCTCCGCTCACGCACATTCTTCCCAAGCCGCTGATGCCGGTGTTTCAGAAACCGCTCATCCAGCATACGATGGATCACTACATCCGCTGCGGAGTGACGGAGTTCATGGTGAATATTTCCTGTCTGCCGCTTATGTGGGAGCGTGCCTTTACGGAGCCGACCTACCGCGGCTGCCCGGTGAGCTTCAGTGAGGAGGAAACTCCGCTGGATTCCGGCGGCGGGGTGAAGAAAATCATGCACTGGGTGAAGCCCGGTGAGCCCCTGCTGGTGCACAATGGGGATATTCTTACGGATATTCCGGTGGCGGAACTGCTGGCGGAGCATAAGCGCCGCAGCAATATGGTGACCCTGGCCCTGCGCAGTGTGGATGGCAAGCGCAATGTGGGCTTTGATGAAGCAACCGGCGCCATCACCGATATGCGCCATGCGCTGGGGGTGAACCCGGGCACTCACCAGTTTGCCGGGGTGTATATCATGCAGCCGGAGGTGGCGGAGCTTTTCCCGGAGGCTGATGAGTTTTCCATTGTCCCCATCTGGCTGGAGCTTATTAAACAAGGTAAAGTGGGCGGTGTGGTGTTCGACTGGGCCAACTGGCATGAAATAGGCTCCCCCGCAGGCTATGTGGACACCATGATGGAGCTGACCAGCCGCGAGCGTATACACCCCACTGCCTGCATTTCACCGGATGCCGACCTGGGCGAGGATTGCGTGGTGGGGCAGGATGCCGTCGTCCCCGCCGGTGTGGTGATGGATGACTGCATTGTGTGGCCTCGCACCCATGTTGCCCCCGGCACCTACCGCCGCTGCATCATCACCCCGCGTATCACGGTGCAGGGGTAGTGTGAACCATTGTTCGACCATTGCGTAACCAGATTCTGATTTGGGCGCCTACTTGGAACTCGAACTATGTATTATCGCTTTTAAACTGAATGATATAACTTATGATGACGAAAAATGGTAATCCTTGTGGATTTGGAAAAGTGTGGGAAGAGCAGAGAGTCTCAATCATATATTCATTGGGGGTGTTTGTTCTGTTAGTTGTTTTACATGGAGCGGACATGTTTCATTTCAGCTGTGTAGGGGATGAACTCAAGGAAAGTATGGAGGATATCCCGGATATCTATATAGCCCAGCGCCGATGGGGAATTGCAGTATGGAAAACCCTGTTCGGGTATGGTTACCTTCCGTATTTGAATGTGCTTGTATTTGCTGCAATTTCAACAACCACGGTTTTGTATCAACTAAAACTCCTGGGGTTCAGGACTCTGTTTGCCCAAGTGATATATGGTATGGCCTATTGCGCCTGCCCGGTCTGGTATTCGTTGATTGGCATTTCTCACTTGGCGGATGTGTTTGCATTGTCAATGCTTTGTTCGACTCTAGCGGTTTATGCTGTGACTCAACTGGATGGCTGGCGTTCTATCTTGTTTTCCCTCATATTTATGATGGTGGCTATGTCCATCTATCAGACCTCTGTCTTCTATGTAGCCACTCTTTGGATGACCTGGTACACTGGCTGCCTTGTCCGGGGTGGGGAGTCATCGTTCTTTAAATCTGCTGCCAAATTGAGTGTTACCGTTATTGCAGGATGGGGAAGCTGTTTTGCTGTTTCTTGCATTTTGCGCCGTTCGGGGTTGGCCTCACTGGATGTCATGCACATGATAGGAAACTATCAGTCTTATTTTTCGAATGGTATCCGGGAGATGCTGATGAATCAGCATCCCATTGATGTCTGCGCACAATTGTGGCAGTTGATGCTGGATGCTGTCACGTTTGCTTTGGGTATCAAGTGTGTAAATGGCGCTGTTTTCTCCTATTCTCATTTTTATTATGCGGCAGGTGGTGTAATGTCCTTGCTTTGCTGCCTGGTTTGGCTGAAAAAACGGAGCGCATGGGGGACTGCTTCTTTGGTGGCTGTTATCCTGTGTACCGCAGTTTTGCCGTATACGACCTATATTATCAGTGCAGGCACCATGACGGACCTCCGAATGTACATGTGCACGGGAGTAAGCGTGGCTTACATGTGGGCTTTGGTTGCAGAAAGAGTTCCGTTTGACAGTCGGTTCGGCCGGGGGGTGGTTTGTGTTCTGGGGGTGTTGCTGTTGAAGGGCTTTTATACTTATACGGAGAGCACACGCGATGTGGCATGGTATGCTGAGCAGACAAAACAGATGTTCTTTGATATCAGGGCCTCAGCCCGCGCTGTTGCCAAACAGGAGAATCTGGCTGAATATAAGGTCCTCTGGGTAGGGGATGACTGGGTGGGAAGAGTCCTTCCTGTGCGTAAAGCACTGGATTCAGTTGATAAACCTTTCCTGACAGGGTGGGTGCAGCCCTTTGCTGTAAAGAATTTCGCTGCTTATTATGGATGCGGCCGCATGGAATGGGTATGGACCCTCCCAGATGAACTGGAAGCTCATGTGAAAACAATGCCTACCTGGCCGCACCCTGGAAGCGTGCAGCGCTGGGGCGATGATATTATCATCAAGGTGCACCAGAAGGAGTCGGAAAGATAAGAAATTTGATCTTGCTCTTGCTGTTGAACCGTACATTCCCGCCTTGTCACTATGTCGAAAATTTACAACATTGTAAAATCAATGGGTTATATGAGAGCGAATTATCTCAAACATAGTGACACACAAAATGGCATCACTAGAGTCAAAATTACATAACTGATGCGTTTCTCAATAATTTCGTAAAATATAGTGTGGAGATTTCGGGAATATACGTTGAACCATGTGGGGAATGAGAGAAATGGGATGTTGCAAATCGGCATCAAGAGTTATGTAGGCATCTGCCGGATAGGATTTTTTCGCGGCTTCAAGACCGGCTTTCAATGCATTCTGGTGACCGAAATTGCGAGCAAGGGATATGCCGTGCACTCGAGGCTCGTTTTTGCTTTCGTTCTGAATGGTCTGCCAGCTGTTATCATGACTGCCATCGTTGACAAACAGGATTTCCCACTCGTATTCCGCTAGCCTGGATGTTGCCTCGGCGACAGAGCGGAATGTTCTTTTCCTTGTTATAACAGGGGACTATGAGAAGAATGTGTTTTGGCTTGTCATTCATTTGACTTTCGAGAGTTTATCGTATTTCATGTGCGATGTACAGTTTTTAATGCAGCTTGCGCTTGATTTATAATACATATGAATAAACTGAATGGCATGTAAAAAATCTCCAGGTTCGAATCTAAATTGATTATGAATGATTAAAACGCAATATAGGGCATCGCACATGAAATGCGATAGACTCTCGTGAGGAGTGATGAGTGTAGAATGTCCCTTATTGTGCTTTGTGATGCCCTGCTACAATGAAGAGCAGGGGATATGTGATACCATTGCCACGGTGAAGGTGAAGCTGGAGAGTTTGGAAAAAGAGGGGAAAGTGGCACAGCACAGTGCTATGCTTTTTGCAGATGATGGGTCAGCAGACGGCACATGGAGCTTGATAGCGGCAGCGCACTCGGTGTGTCCGGAGTGTGTGAAGGCTGTGCGGTTGGCAGGAAACAGGGGCAAGGAATATGCTATGTGGGCGGGTGTAATGGCCGCTCGTGAGGTGGCCGACGTAGTGGTGACCATGGATTCTGATTTGCAGTTTGATTTGGATGCTGTGGATGAGTTCCTCTCCTTGTATGCGCAGGGGTATGATCTTGTGTATGGAGTGAAGAAAAACCGGGGCAAAGAGCCGTTTCTTAAAAAAATGGCGGCCGGGATGTTTTATGGTCTGATGAAGTGTCTGGGAGCTCCTATTATTCCTAATCATTCCGACTATACACTCATGACCCAGCAGGTGTGTGATGCCTTGGCTGAGTATGGAGAGAGTAACATCATGTTCCGAGCGCTCGTGAAATCACTGGGCTTCCGACAGTGCCCGTGTTATTTTGAAGTTAAGGATCGCACCATAGGGGTGAGCAAATTTTCATTCCGAGGTTTGTTTAATCTGAGCATGGATGCCATGACTTCGTTTTCAGTGGTTCCGTTGAGATTGATTGGAGTAATTGGCTGGCTCGTATTCATTGTGGGGCTGGTGCAGATCGTGTGGACGTGTATAGATGTGTTTCTGGGGAATCCGCCCAGCGGCTATGCGACACTGTTGTGCAGCATGTGGTTCCTTGGCGGTCTGGGGATGATCTGTATGGCTGTATTAGGGGAATACATGGGCAAGATGTATATGGAAACCAAGAAGCGCCCCCGATACTATATCTCTGAAGTATTGGATTGAAAAAATCCGCCATTTTGACAGAATTTGCTTTTCTTGGCAGGGGGAGCGTGATAGAATCGGGCAACGTAGGTGGACTGTACCCACAGCCCGCGTAGTGAAACATTTTACATCTGACCTATATGGCAATAGATCCCAAACTGCTTGAGGAACTGGTGACGCGTCGTAACAAGATAAAGTACGCCGCAACGCCGGAGAAGTATGAAGCCCGCCACGCCAAGGGTGACTGGACAGCCCGCGAGCGTATGTCGTGCCTGTTTGATGCCGGTTCCTTTACCGAAATCGGCATGCATACGAAGCACCACTGCAGCAACTTCGGCATGCTGAACAAGGATATTCCCGGTGATGGCATTGTGACCGGATTCGGTCTGGTGAATGGCCGCCCGGTGGCTGCTACGGCTGCCGATTTCCTGGCCCAGGGCGGTTCTCTGGGCTATATGCACGCCCAGAAGATTTGCGATGCTCAGCAGTATGCGCTGAAGGCGGGCATGCCTATCATTCAGATTAACGACTCCGGCGGTGCCCGTCTGCAGGAGGGTATCGAATCGCTGACCGGATTTGCCAATGTGTTCTATAACAACGTGGCAGCCAGTGGCGTGGTGCCGCAGATTTCCCTCATCCTGGGGCCCTGCGCCGGTGGCGCAGCCTATTCCCCGGCACTCACGGACTTCATCATCATCCGCAAGGGTGGAGCAGCCGGCATGTACATCACCGGTCCGAAGGTGATTGAGCAAGTGACCTACGAGCAGTGCACCATGGAGGAAATCGGCGGTGCCGCTGTGCATTCCTCGGTATCCGGCAATGCCCACTTCGTGGCCGAGACGGATGAGCACGCCCTGTCCATTGCGAAGCAGCTGCTCACCTATCTGCCCTCCAACAATGCCCAGGAGC
Source organism: uncultured Akkermansia sp. (assembly GCA_964611765.1). Lineage (GTDB taxonomy): Bacteria > Verrucomicrobiota > Verrucomicrobiia > Verrucomicrobiales > Akkermansiaceae > Akkermansia. The sequence goes on from CAZTAX010000061.1 coordinate 8,375, forward strand.
CCCCGCACGACCTGAGCCAGCCGCTGGATATCGCCCCGCAGGAGGGCATGAATGACATTATCCCCGACAACAACAACACCCCGCTGGATGTGCAGAAGGTGATTGCCCGCCTGGTGGATGAAGGCAGCTTCCTGGAGGTGCATGCCAACTTTGCCGGCAACGTGGTGGTGGGCTTCGGCCGCATCTGCGGTGTGGTGGTGGGCATCATTGCCAACCAGCCGGCGGTGAAGGCCGGTTGCCTGGATATTGATGCCTCCGACAAGGCTGCCCGCTTCATTCGCTGCTGTGATGCCTTTAACATTCCGCTGGTGAACCTGGTGGACGTGCCCGGCTTCCTGCCGGGCAAGCAGCAGGAGCGCGGCGGCATCATCCGCCACGGAGCCAAGATGATTTACGCCTACTCCTCCGCCTCTGTGCCGAAGGTGACCCTCATCATGCGCAAGGCCTACGGCGGTGCCTACATTGCCATGTGCTGCAAGGGCCTGGGGGCAGATGCCGTGTTTGCCTGGCCCTGCGCCGAAATCGCCGTGATGGGTGCCGCCGGTGCTGTGCAGATTCTGTATGGCCGCGAGTTGAAGGGAATCGAAGACGATGCCGCCCGCGCCGCCCGCCAGCAGGAACTGGTGGCCGAGTACGAAAAGGCATTCTCCAACCCGTACGCAGCTGCCGCTTCTGACCAGGTGACCGACATCATCGACCCGAAGGACTCCCGCGCCCGCATTGCGCTGACTCTGCGCACCCTGCTCAGCAAGCGTGAGACGCATCCAGCCAAGAAGCATGGCAACATGCCCCTGTAATTCTCTATTTCACAAACCCCAATAACAATGATATACGCACAAACACTCGCTGCACTCGATATGGATGCCGTGGTCTACCAGGTCACCGGCATGTGTGTGGTGTTTGTCTGCCTGGGCTTCCTGAGCGTCATGCTGACGATTTCGGGGGCCGTGGCACAGCGTCTGGATGCAAAGCGCAAGGCTCAGGCTGAGGCTGCCAAGGCAGCCATGGCCCCGGTGGCTGCCCCTGTGGCACCCGCTCCGGAACTGGCTCCTGCGCAGGTGGCTGCCATTGCCGCCGGCATTTATGATGCTGCGCAGAGCAGCATAACACCGCAGGTCGTTGCCGCCATTGCCGCTGCCGTCAAAGTAACGGTGGGCGATGAGGCACGCATTCTGGACATCAAGCCGGTTGACACCGCCTACGGGCAGGGGGGCCGCGCTGCAGCTATGAACAATTCTCCCGTGCGCTGATACAAGCAGGGCACACCCTCCAAACAAACTTCAAAAATTAAACACAAATAGAAAACAAGATTATGAAACAACTCCGTATTACCGTTGCCGGTCAGACCTTTGATGTAACCGTTGAAACCGTGGGTGGCACCGCCCCCGTGGCTCTTGCTCCCGCCCCTGTGGCTGCTCCCGTGGTGGCTGCCCCTGTGGCCGTTCCAGCTCCTGTGGCCGCTGCTCCCGCTCCTGCCGCTGCTCCTGCCGGTGCCGGCACCCCCATCCCCAGCCCGCTGGCTGCCAAGGTGGTTTCTCTGGACGTGCAGCCCGGCGCTGCAGTGAAGGAAGGCGACCAGGTGATGACCGTTGAGGCCATGAAGATGAACACCGTGATTTATGCCCCCGCCAACGGCACCGTGACTTCCTTTGCTGTGAAGCCCGGCGACACCGTGACGGAGGGGCAGACTCTGGCCTACATCGGTTAAGTGTGCATTGCTGGCTCTGCGTCCGGACGGGTGCAGAGGTAGAGTATAAACAACGCATTATACAGATATGCAAGAACTTCTCAATTCCTTCGCGAGCTTCATCGGCGGCATGGGCATCTATCAGATGACCTGGCAGATGTACGTGATGTGGGGTATTGTGGCGGTGCTGCTGTATCTGGGTGTGGCCAAGCAGTTTGAACCGCTGCTGATGGTGCCGATAGCTTTCGGCGCCCTTATCGCCAACATCCCGGACAACGGCATGGTCATCACCCAGGCTCAGCGCGAGGTGGTAGCTATCGAAAACAAGGAACTGGTTCGCGACACCATGCGCGATGTCGGATTCCTTTCCATTACGCTTGCTGAGTACACAGACCCTGCTGCTATCCAGAGCACCGAAGGAGTGGCTCCGGAGCAGGCCGAGGAGTACAAGAAGGCCATGGCGGAGCCTATGACGGTGAAAACCGTGGGTAAGGGTCAGGTTGAAGTGACCGGTCAGGCCGCTAAGAAGTACATGATTATGAAGCCTGAGGGCGGTCTGTTCGACTGGATTGGCCTGGGCATCAAGTGCGAGATTTTCCCGGCGCTTATTTTCATGGGCGTGGGGGCTCTCACGGACTTCGGCCCGCTGCTGGCATCTCCCAAGGCTCTGCTGCTGGGTGCTGCTGCCCAGGGTGGTGTGGCTTTCACCTTCCTGTGCGCTGTGGCATTCGGCTTCACCAAGGGACAGGCTGCCGCCATCGGCATCATCGGTGGTGCTGACGGCCCCACCTCCATCTTCCTGGCCAGT
>CAZTAX010000062.1:0-10838 GCA_964611765.1 uncultured Akkermansia sp.
ATAATCCGTCACTCGTAATTTGTAACTCGTTATTTTTGCGGACCGCCAAATTCCAATTTATCGTCAAAAAATTAGTGTGGATATCCTGCATATTTGTGCTAGTATAGAGCTGGTATGAGCATTCTGGATTGGGGATTAAGTGAAGAGGATATCTCCGCTGCGCGTAAGGTGCTGCAGGATGATGAGCAGCTGGTGCTGGCCATCAAGCCCCGCGCCGGGCTCGATTGGCGCAGCGACTGGCTCAGGTGGATTGCAGTTGCGCTGGCAAGTATCATTCTGGTGGGCCTGATGCTGCAACAGGGGCAGGCGCATCCGCTGGCGCCGCTGATCACGCTGCCGTTCTGGGGCATTTTGTTGTGGGTGGCCAGTGAGCCGTGGCGAAAATGCCGCTGCGCGCGCCGCACCCTGTATCTGCTCACGAATCGCCGTGCGATAGTGTTGCAGGGGCGGTTGTTCGGCCTCCGCCGTCATGTTTTTCCGCTCCATCGGGATATGATTGATGCCGTGGCGGTGCGCGGCGATGGCGCCGGCAATATCGTTTTCATCACGCAGAATACCTGGACGCTGAGGAATGAACACATCGTGGATGATATCCGGCAGATTGGCTTCATGGATATCGACAACGTAAAAGAGGTGCAGCAAATACTGGAGAATCAGGTTGGATGAAAAAAGTTCTCTACCTTCTGACCGGCATCATCCTGGCGCTTCTGCTGGCGGCAGGTGGCGTGGTGTGGTATCTGCATGGCTGGCGCCTGCAGGGAAGCGACCTGACGCTGCACGAAAACTGGTCAGCGCAGGAGCGGGCTGCTTTGCAGCAGGTGGAGGCTGCCATGCTGCGGGATATTGAGCCTGTCCCCTTGCCGGAGTGTGTGGAAGACCTGCCGGATTACTGGCAGCAGTGCGTCAAGTCAAAAACGGCAAACCTGGATGAGTTGCAGACATTCCGCCGGGCTGCGGAGACCGGGCGGGGGGATGTATACAGCGCACTTGGCTTCCAGCCCATGTGGTATGCCGTGGTGTATGACCAGTTCGATCTCGCGCGCGCCTTTGCCGAGCGCGGAGCAGACCCGACACACCCGTTTTATCTGGAGGAGGGTGATTTGTATGCCGATGTCATGGCCACTATTGCGGGGCGTGTGCGTCATGGGAAAGCATCACATCCTGTCGAAAAAGCCCTGGAGATGTTGAACAGGCTGGTGGAGGAACGCGGTGTGGATGTGCGCAGAAGCCCGCGCCGGGGACTCTTGCGCTTCGCCTTGATTTCCTGCGTGGCCGATGGCGGGGATGCCGGGATCATGATGGCCTGGGCTGCCGAGCGCGTGCAGCCCTTCACCGATGAGGAAATCGAGGAGTTCGTGGGCTCGATGGTGAGCCTGGATGGAACTCTGCCGGGCCTTCTGCAGATGCACCGGGCCGGGCTTCTACCTACCCATATCTTCGGGGGCGAGGAATCAGTATTGCAGAGCATCCGTTTCTGGGATAAGGACTGCGTGCAGAAAGTGGAATGGATTCTGAACCAGAACCAGGTTATCCCCGCATGGAAACCGCACCTGGCTTATATCGTGGCTGATGAAGAATGGCAGCGTGCCATGGCATGCTGCCGCCTGGTGCTTCAGGCTGGAATCCGGGTTGCGGCGCCGGCGGACAGGCTCCCCGTGAACCCTGCTTACCGCGAGGAAATCAGCACCCTCTTGCTGGAATTCGGCCAGCAGCCGGGTTCACGCTGATGTGCCTACCGGCTCCAGCCTTGCATGAGGTAGAGCTGGCTGTTCACGCAGCGGGATTCACCCCCATTTGCCGGGGAGAAATGCAGCTCCCACACGGAGGCATAGTACTCGCCCCATTCGCCACTGTAAACGGTGAATGAATCCGATGTGTAGGCCAGTTTGCAGATGTTTCCGTAGGGGCGGGGCGTCAGCTGCAGGGTGTCCAGTATGCGTGTGCTCAGTTCCCGCCCCCTGGTGTATTCCCGGGCGGTCACGCGGAAACTGCCTTCGGGGTAGTCTCGCGGCACTACCAGCAGCATGTGGTAGATGCCGGGCTGGAAATGTTCTGCCAGCACAATCACCGGTTTATCCGGCAGCGGGGGCAGCAGCGCATCCAGTTTCTCCCGTGTGGGCTCTGCCGCCAGGGGCGCCAGTGCTTCGTTGAGCAGCTTCAGGCGTTTGCGTTCAAAGATGGAGGGTATTTCTTTCTCTCTCCATCTGTATTCTCGGTTATAGATTTTCCAGAGGTTCGGCAGACTCACCTGCCAGCTCGTTGCCGTTTCACCATGCCGGATTTCCTCTTCCCGGAGCAGGGCGGGTTCATCCGGGTGTTGCAGTATTGCAAGGTGCGGTGCCACCTTCACACCGGGAGTCAGAGCCCGGTGGCAGTAGGCGCGCAGCTTGTATTCCTGCAGCAGCGCCGGTGCTTCTGCTGCCAGCTTTTCCACGTTCGGCGCGTTGTCCGGCAGCTCTTCATCATGGCTTACGCTCACCCCGTTATCCGTTTCACACATATCGGCATATTGCTGCACGATGGGCGGCAGCGCGGCATCATCTCCCTCGCTTAACGGCGGTTGGAAGAGCATTCCCACCGGTACTGCCATTCCCGGCTTGCGCTCCGGCGCAAGCTCATCGGGCACCCTGACGCCCAGGGTGAAATCATCGTAATAACCAAATGAGGTGCTGAAGGAACTGATGATGAGGCAAGGCAACATGGCCAGTCCCGCCAGCAACGACCAGAACCAGGCCCAGCCCACGTAGTACTGCCCCTTCCTCAGTCGGAATACCGTGAGGACAAGCAGCCAGAGCGGTAAACCCAGAAACAGCAGCAGTTGCGGCGCAAGAACATAATCGAGCAGGGTTCCGAGCCAATGCCGTTCCTCCACCGAGGCGGAAGTGGAGAGCCCGCTCAGAAAAACGGCCATCCCGGTGCATGCTATGTTCCCCACCAACGCGACAACCGGCATCACCCAGTTGCGCCCCAGTGCATAACGCAGAATCTTTTTCCATGCTTTCATCTGATGCGTTTTACTGCATGATATTCTAGCAGCTTCGAGACTCGCATACCAGTATAATTGCATCTCGGCGCGTTTAATCGGGACTGAATTCCTGGGAGTCGACAATTTTTGGCAATTTCCATGCGCTCGCGGACACAAATTCGGCTTGAAATTGGCGGCTTGCTAGTTTAGAATAATTCTATGAAGCAACAGGGAGTGGACAGAGAGATTCACATTCGGGGAGCGCGGGAGCACAATCTGAAGGGGGTGGATGTGGATATACCGCTGGGCGGCATCACGGTGGTGACCGGGCCGAGCGGCAGCGGCAAGACCTCGCTGGCCATGAGCACCTTGTATGCCGAGGGCCAGCGGCGCTATGTGGAGACCTTTTCGCCCTACGTGCGCCAGTTCATGGATCGTATGGACCGCCCCGCAGTGGAGACGGTGGAGAATGTGCCGCCCGCGATTGCCCTGGGGCAGCGCAACTCGGTGAAGAACTCGCGCAGCACCGTAGGCACCATGACTGGGATGAATGAGTACCTGAAGCTCATTTTCTCGCGCATGGCCGTGGGGCGCGATGCCGCGGGCAACGTGGTGCGCCCGGCCACCCCGCAGGGCGTGGCAGACGAACTCATTGCCGCGCACCCGGGGGAATCCGCGCTGGTCTGCTTTGCCGTGCGTCCGGTGGGCTTTTTTGATGAAATGCGCCAGGCGCTGGAGGCACAGGGCTATCTGCGCGTGCTGGCCGGTAGGGAAGTGCTGCGTCTTTCGGCAGCCACGGAGGCAGAACTGGGCATGGAAAACTGGCTGGTGGTGCAGGACCGCGTGAAGCTGGCGGCCGATTCCCGCGCCCGCCTGATGGAGGCGCTGGAAACAGCTCTGCATCTGGGGCAGGATGTGGCCTATGTATCCCGCCCCGGTGAGGATGGCCGCTGGCAGGAGCCCCGCCGGTTCCGCAGCGACTGGTACCCGCTGCAGGAGCCGCGGCCCGGGTTGTTCAGCGGCAATTCCCCGCTGGGGGCATGCCCGGCCTGCAAGGGGTATGGGCGCAGCATCACCTACGATTACAACAAGGGCATCATCCCGGAGAAGAGTATCGCGGACGGTGCCCTGAAAATGCTCTCATCGGCCACGCTGTCTGAGTGTTATCGGGATTTCGTGCGGGCGAACAAACGCTCGCTGGCGGTGCGTATGAATGTGCCCTGGTGCGAGCTTTCCCGCAAGGAACAGGATTGGGTATTCTACGGCAATTCCGGCGATATGGATCCCTGGGCCGCTGGCGATTACGGCCTGTGGTATGGCTACAAGGGCATTTTCGATGACATGGAGAAGCACGCGCACAAGCTCAGCGTGCGTGTATTCCTGGCCTATTACCGCGTGTACAGCGTGTGCCCGGATTGCCACGGCGGGCGTCTGCGCCCGGAGGCGCTGGCCTTCACCATCGGCGGGCTCACTGTGCCGCAAGTGCAGGCCTTGCCCATGGATGAACTGCTGCCCTGGCTGGATGAGCATGTGGTGGGCCACACCGGGGCCGACCGTTCGCTGGAGCAGGCTGTCAAAGAATTCCGCAGCCGCGTGGCCTATCTCTGCGAGGTGGGGCTGGGCTACATCGCCGCCAACCGACTGACCCGCTCGCTTTCGGGTGGCGAGATTGAGCGCGTGAGCCTGACCACTTGTCTGGGCGCGGCACTGACTGAAACGCTTTTTGTGCTGGATGAGCCGACCGTTGGGCTGCATGCCCGCGACACGGCGCGCCTGATTGCCGCCATGCGCCGCCTGGCCCACCGCGGGAATACCCTGGTGGTGGTGGAGCACGAGGAAGCCGTGATGCGCGCGGCGGATTATCTGGTGGACATGGGGCCCGGCAGTGGAGCCTCCGGTGGCGAGCTGGTGTATGCCGGAGAACCGCGCGGAATTCTGACGGATGAGAAATCCCTCACCGGGCAATACCTGAGCGGCACCCGCTGCATTCCGGTGCCGCCCCGTCGCCGCAAGGGTAAGGGGGCCATCCGCATCGAGGGGGCAGAGTGCCATAACCTGCATGATTTCACGGTGGATATTCCGCTGGGGGTGTACAACTGCCTGACCGGTGTTTCCGGCAGTGGCAAGAGTACGCTGGCCTGCCAGGTGCTGTACGGCACCCTGCATCCGGAGGAACTGGATGACGAGGATGAGGTGCAGGTGCGCCGCATTGCCGGTCTGGACGCGGTGGAGGAAGTGGTGCTGGTGAACCAGAGCCCCATCGTGCGTACGCCTCGCAGTACTCCGGCGGTGTATATCGGCGTGTTCGAGGACATCCGCGCTCTGTTTGTGGCGGAACCCGCCGCCCAGGCTCGCGGATTGAAGCCTGGTTATTTCTCCTTCAACAGCGGCGACGGTCGCTGTCCGCGCTGCGCCGGGCTGGGGCAGGAAAAGGTGGAAATGCAGTTCCTTTCCGATATCTTTGTGCCCTGCGCCCTGTGCCACGGAACGCGCTATACGGAACAGACCCTCAGCCTCACCCTGCTGGGCTACAACATGGCCGAAATGCTTGCGCTGGATATCGCCACCACGCAGCGGCTCTTTGCCCGCGAGAAAAATGCCCGCGCCCGCCGCATTGCCGCGCGTCTGCAGGTGCTGGTGGATGTGGGACTGGGACATCTGGGGCTCGGCCAGCCGCTCAACACGCTGTCCGGCGGCGAGAACCAGCGCCTCAAACTCGCGCACATCCTGGTGGATGCCCTCACCGGTGAGAAACAGGGCAAGGGCCGCCTGTTGATTCTGGACGAACCCGGCACCGGCCTGCATTTCCGCGATCTGGCGGTGCTGCTGCGTGTGTTCGACCGCTTGGTGGAGCAGGGGAATACCCTGCTGGTCATCGAGCACAACATGGAACTCATCAAATGCGCTGACCACGTGATTGACCTGGGGCCTGAAGGTGGCACCGGCGGTGGTCTGCTGGTAGCTCAGGGCACGCCTGAGGAAGTGGCCGCCACCGGCGCGGGCTATACCGCCCATTTCCTGGCAGATGCGCTGCAGATGGAATACGACGAGCTGCCGCTCATGGCGGCGGAGGATCACGATTCCAGCGTGCCGGAGGGCGTCATTGCCCTGCGTGGCGCACGCCATCACCAGCTGAAGAATATTGATGTGGATATCCCCCGCGATGCCATGACCGTGGTGACCGGCCTCTCCGGCAGCGGCAAGAGCACACTGGCGTTCGATATCATCTTTGCTGAGGGGCAGAAGCGCTTCATGGACGTGATGAGCCCCTACGCCCGCCAGTTCACCGAGCAGATGGAAACACCGGATATCGACCGCCTGACCGGCTTGCCACCCACCGTGGCCATTGAGCAGAACCGCTCCCGCGGCGGCTGCAAATCCACCGTGGGCACCGTGACCGAGGTGTGGCAGTTCCTGCGCCTGCTCTATGCCAAGCTGGGCCAGCCTCACTGTCCGAAGTGCTGCGTTCCGGTGGGTCGCCGCTCCCCGGCGGAGATTCAGGAACTGGTGCAGCAGGAGATTGCCGCGCGCCCGGCCAGTCTCATGATTGCCGCCCCGGTGGTGCGCAACCGCAAGGGCCACTACGCCGACCTGGCCCGCTGGGCGGTGAAGAAGAAATACCCCTACCTGCGGGCAGACGGTGTGCTGGTGGCGGCAGATGCCTTTACGCCGTTGGACCGCTACTCCAACCATGATGTCGATGTGGTGCTGGCGGAAATCTGCGTGCAGGGCAACCGCATCACGGTGAATGGTGCCGAGGCGGACTATGCCGGTATCATAGAAACCGTTTCCCGCGCCCTGGAAATGGGCGATGGCTTCATCCGCCTGCTGAAAGGGAAGCAGGAGCAGCTCATCGGCACGCGTCTGACCTGCCCGCAGTGCGGCGAATCCTTTGCCGAGCCGGAGCCTTCCACTTTCTCGTTCAACTCACCGCGCGGCTGGTGTCCGCACTGCCTGGGCCACGGGCGCGTGGGCAAGGTGAAGGCCGGTGCCAAGCCGGAGGAAAAGCTCAGCCAGCTGGAGGTGGAGCTCAAATACGACCGCGATGTGGAGCGCGCCGCCGCTAAGGAGGAGGAAAGCGTGCTCTGCCCGGTGTGCCATGGCTCGCGGCTGAATCCCTTTGCTATGGGCGTGACCCTCTTCGGCAAAAATATTGCGGAAATCGGCACGCTGGCGGCGGATGATGCCCTGCCAGTGGTGGAAAGCTGGAAATTTGAGGGACGCGATGCCGAAATTGCCCGCAATGTGATGGCCGAAATCGCGCCGCGTCTGCGTTTCCTGCAGCGTGTGGGACTGGGCTATCTCTCGCTCGACCGCGCGGCGACCACCCTTTCCGGTGGTGAGACACAGCGCATCCGTCTGGCGGCGCAGCTGGGTTCCGAGCTCCGTGGTGTGCTCTATGTGCTGGATGAACCGACCATCGGCCTGCACCCGCAGGATAACGAGCGCCTGCTGCACACCCTGGCCGATTTGAAGCACCGTGGCAACACCCTGCTGGTGGTGGAGCATGATGAGGACACCATGCGCGCTGCCGACCACATCATTGACCTGGGCCCGGCCGCCGGTGTGCATGGCGGTGAGATTATGGCGCAGGGCAGTTTTGATGAAGTGGAGCACAACCCTGCCTCCGTCACCGGGCGGGCCCTGCTCGCGCGCGAGAAGCATCCCTACTGTGGCAAATATCTGCCCATGAAGGATGCCGAGTGGCTGGAAATCGAGGGCTGCACCCTGCATAACCTCAAGAATGTGAACTTGCGCATCCCTCGCGCCCGATTCACCGTGGTCACCGGCCCCAGCGGCGCGGGCAAGACCTCACTCATCACCGATACGCTCGGCCCTGCCGTGCGCGAGGCTCTGGGCGGCAAAATCTCCCGCGAGGAACGGGCCGCCTGGAAATCATCCCGCGGGCTGGATTCCGTGCGCGCGCTGTACCAGGTGGACCAGTCGCCCCTGGGCAAGACCCCGCGCAGTACTCCCGCTACCTATATAGGCATCTTCAACGAAATCCGCGCCCTCTTTGCGCAGAGTGCGGATGCCCGCCGCCTGGGCTTCGATGCCGGGCGCTTCTCGTTCAACACCGCTGCCGGCCACTGCGAGGCCTGCAAAGGCACCGGATACCAGCGCCAGGAGATGGATTTCCTCCCGCCCTGCACCGTGCCTTGCGAGGCATGCCGCGGCGCGCGCTACAACTCCCGCACCCTCCAGGTGCGCTACAAGGGCAAGAATATTGCCGAGGTGCTGAACATGGATATGGAGGAGGCAGCGGAATTCTTCGCCAGCCAGCCGCGCCTGGCCGACCCGCTGCGCCTGCTCTGCGATACCGGGCTGGGCTACCTGACCCTGGGCCAGGCCAGCAATACGCTGAGCGGTGGTGAAGCCCAGCGCATTAAGCTCGTGGCCGAGCTCATCAAGGGCCGCCGTGCTGCGCTCAATGCCATCCGCAAGGGAAAAGCCCTGCCGCAGGACCTCTACATCATCGAGGAGCCCACCATCGGCCTCCATCCGCACGATGTGCGCCTGCTGGTGCAGGTGCTCCGCCGCCTGGTCGAAATGGGCAACACCGTCGTTGTCATTGAGCACAACCTCGAGCTCATCTGCGAGGCCGACTACATCATCGACGTAGGCCCCGGCGCCGGTGCTGCCGGCGGCACCATCACCGCCCAGGGCACCGTGCGCCAGCTCACCCGCGCCGAATCACCCACCGCCCCCTTCATCAAAGCCGAGCTGGAGAGGTGATGGGAGTCGGACTTTCCGTGTGCAGGAATACGCAATCATCTCACTTGCATGGCAATTGAGAGATGCTTTTTACTTGCAGTACATACGGTGCAAGATTATTTGGGTATTCATCCGGTGAAAATTTCAAATCTGACCGTTTAATGAGCCCAAGGTAATCATGTGGGAGGGACGGATATGCAGGGGGAAGAACAATGTCTTGTTTTCCGAGAGCTTTTTGCCTGACTATTTCCTTAAACCTGTTTTTTTCATACGGCTTATATTGCCACCCCTCGATTCCTGCGGGAATGAGATGATAAAGCGCTGTTGCAAACGCAATAATGACAACAAGTTTCATTTTTGTGAAAGCAATACTGCTGTTCCAGTAGATGTAAGCAATAGCTCCAATGAGGGAAATGGTTGCGGGCGCAAAGCTCATGGGCGTAGGAATGCAGCTGTAGAGATAAGCGCAAGCTCCAAATAAGGAGACAGCGAGAGAGCCTGCAATGACAATAAGGTTCACTCTTGATTGCTGGTGACTGAGAAGTGTAAGTATGGTGAAAATAAGCAGTGCAGATAGTATGTACATACTGCACTGTATGTATCGTTCCAAAAGGTATGGCAAAAAATGAACGTGCTGCCATAGTGGGATTCCGTTCAGGATGATGACGCCACTGCTCCCTTTCAGCAGATTTACTTGATCCCAGGATAAGTTTGAGACGAAATGGTGGATTTGCTCAGCCGTCATTCCCTGGATGTCCAGAGCCCGGGCTTTCGCATCAATCATGCTTCTGGATTTTAGAGCAGGCGATGCAAATAGCAGGGTTGTCCCAATGACCGAGCCGATGCAACCAAGCCAACAATAAACTGGTATCGGCTGGTGTTTTATCATTCGGAAGGCAAACCAGATAATCAGGAGGGAGAGAACGATTAGGGACAAGGATTCGCCTCCCCAACACACATATATTCCTAATCCGAAAATTGCTAGATTTCGTCCAGTTGCGACTGCTGATGAGGATTCTCCTGTCCCGCTCCACCTTTTTTGATTATAAAACGATAAAAGAAGCACTGCAGCTATAGAGGGAAACAGGTAGTTCATGCTTGCTGCAAAACAATAGAAAATTCTCCATGCATCCATTTTCGTGGATAACAGCAAAAGCGAGATGCAAAGCACATAGAAGTATCGCCCTTCCTTTGAGCATAGACTCTGTTTTGAGTTTGAAACCAAGTTGAAAAAGAAAACCGGCGATAACACTACAAGCAATGGAACAAGCGTGAACACCTGCCAGCGATTTTTTGAAATTCCCAGCAGGTGTGCTACAAACTCACCACTTCGTGACACCCAGGAAATATACGATTGCCACCATATTTTTAACCGTTCTGTAATTCCTCCATCGTGAAAAAAAACATAATCATCGCCCTTAAACCATGCACAGTATAGGAGTAAGGCTAGGCTTACATAGCACGTTCCGCCTATGGCTATCAATGTAAATGTTTCTATCAGCCGTCGTTGTATTGGAGGCGTTGGTTTTTCCTCCTCGAACAAAGATGTGTTGATTTGATATTTTCTGGCGACCACGCATATCCCAAATGTCATGCATGCTCCGGTTAAATAGAAAGGAACTCGTGGTAGAATTGTTTGACCTCCTCGCATGTATGCCCATGTTCCTATTGTTGCAAAAAGTGCTACAACAGTGATTAGTGCACGATATGATAGAAGATAATCGAGTACGCAGTTAAGACTTTTGTGTTTTGTTTCTTTCCCTGTATGCATGCGGGTCGCATGCTACATCATTCATAATGCTAAGCCAAGCTTAATAGAACGACAGTACTATTGCTACTTAGCATGAAATGAATCATATAGTGTCTGACTATAGATAACAACCTTAGTTTGACACAGGGAACTCCATTTCATTAAAAACAGTCTAACTAGTTGATTAAAAATGATTAAAAGAAACAAGCATTATGAATGCATACCAACCGCAGTGAATACAAGATTGATAAAAGAACTGATGAAAGGGCAGACGTTGCATGCGCTTGATGCAGCGCGACTGGTGATGGAGTGTATGGAAGGTTTGGGAAGCCGAGCAACTGGAATGCCGAGGGATGAGGTGCGCCCCGTTTTGCTGACCACCGGCAACTCCGTTTAAGGAATAGCTAA
>CAZTAX010000063.1:0-10520 GCA_964611765.1 uncultured Akkermansia sp.
CAGGTCATAGGCGAGGTACTTGCAGCAGGTTTCCAGCGCGGCTTTGGAAACGGCCATCAGATTATAGTTCGGTACCACCTTCTGGCTGGCGTAGTAGGTCAGCGCGGTGATGGAGCCGCCATTCACCATGAACGGAGCCACGGCGCGGGAAAGGGCGATGAGCGAGTAGGCCGATACCTGCAGGGAAAGGTTCCAGGCGTCGCGCGGGATGTCCGAGAAGTGGCCATCCAGGGTGCCGGGGGCCTTGGGCGCAAAGGCGATGGCGTGCAGCAGCATGTCCACATGGTCGGTGTGTTCGCCCACAAAGCTGAAGAAGTCTGCAATGGACTGGTCATCCGTTACATCCAGGGAGCACACGGGGGTGTCTTCGCCGAAGTGCTCGCGCACCAGCTTGATGACGCCGTCTTTCAGACGCTCACCCTGGTAGTTGAAAATGAGCTTTGCGCCGGCTTCGTGCCAGGCCTTGGCAATGCCGAATGCGATGCTGCGGTGGTTGGCCACGCCGGTCACGATGCCGACTTTGCCTGCTAACGGTTTATCAAGTGACATAATTGTTTTATGGGTGGGGGGTTAAGTTTAGTACAGGGGAAACTCCTGCATGATGATGCGGGGGTAGGTGTGGGCCATGCCGATACCCACATCTTCCATGTGCTTGATCTGCGCACGGATGTCTTCCTCGCTCACGTTCGGGTCGGTTACCACATACTTGAGACGGTAGTATACCAGCCCGCTTTCCATATCGATGAGCAGCTGGCCTTCAGGCAGGTTGGCATTCAGCGTGAGCAGCAGCATGCTGACCTCAGAACGGTCTGCCGGAGCGATGCGGTAGGCAAAATTTACGTCGAAAACCAGACTGCACGGCTCCTTGAGCTCCGTGAACATGAAAGAGCAGGGGATTTCTGTGTTTGTCACAGGAAGGTAGGCAAGCCCGATTTTTTCGCTGTCTGCCCCCATGGTGACCCACTGGTAGGCTTCGCCGTGGCTTATCAGGTGCTGGCGCACCTGGGCCAGCAGATTCGGTTGGTTCGGCATAAAAGATTTTTCTATGGGGTTGCGGGGCATAATACCCCTCTGTTCGTGTACCCATACTACACGGATGCTGGAGATAAGTCAAGCTTTACCATGCAAAAAAAGGCGACCTTCGCGGTCGCCCTGGCATTTATCTGCAGATTTTCTCAACAATGTTTGAGAAGGTGCTGAGCTCTTCCGCTGTCAGCACCTGTGCCCGCCGATCCAGTTCATCGTGGAACCGGGCATATACGTCGTCAAACAGGGAAAGTCCGCGCTCTGTCAGCTTGATGCAGATTGCACGGCGATCGTTCGGGTTCGGCTTTCTTTCCATGAATCCCTTGGTCACCATGTTATCCACCAGCAGCGATGTGGCGGGAATGGTCATCTGCATACGCTTGGCCAATTCCTTCAGCGATACTCCTTCCGGGGCTTCTTCCATCATGAGCTTCAGTTGTGAAACCGCCGAACCCTGTCTCACGGTCAACCCATACATCTTCTTCTGCGTTGGGGAGTTGATAGCTTTGATGCTGTCTCTCCGTATATCATCCAGAATTTCTAGTAGCCTTCGGAATAGTGCGTGTGGCGATTGTGTGCAAACCATGCCATCATACTACTACTATACTAGTGGGTTGTCCAGCCCAAATGTGTGTGTATTTTGGTTTTTTGTTAGAAAAAACGGCATGTTACAGGAGTTAGTAAATTAAATGTACAAATGAAAAGAGCGGGAAAACATACTTGCAATTTGGAAAGGATGGCGTTAGAATACCCCCGCTATGACAGACGCCAAGAAAGAACTTCTGAATATATTGCTTGCCAAGTCCATCAAGACCGGGCATTTCATTCTTGCATCAGGCAAGGAGAGTGACTTGTATTGCGACTGCCGCGTGACGGCGCTAGATGCCCGCGGAGCCAACCTCATTGGACAGGTCGGCTGGGAGCTGGTGCAGGAGGAAATTCTGCCCAAGTACCCCGGAGTGACCTCCATTGGAGGTATGACCATGGGTGCTGACCCGATATCGCTGGCTATCGGTATGTATTCCGTGGAGGCAGATGAGCCGCTGAAGGTGTTCACAGTGCGCAAGGAGGCCAAGGACCACGGCCGCGGCAAGCGCATCGAAGGTAATTTCGAGGCGGGGCAGGAAGTCATCGTGGTGGATGATGTGATCACTACCGGCGGCTCCACGCTGAAAGCCATTGATGCCATTGAGGCCGAAGGGGGCAAAGTGGTGGCAGCCCTGGTACTGGTGGATCGTCAGGAGGGCGGCCGCGAGGCTATCGAGAGCCGTGGCATCCCGGTGTTCCCCATGTTCACCCGTGCCACCATTTTCGGCGATAAGTAAATTGTTTTCATGCTGCCGGTTATCGCAGGTATCGAGGGGCTTGCGCTCACCGAAAGGGAGCGCGGGCTCTTCTCGCGCCTGCAGCCGGCGGGCTATATTCTTTTTACCCGCAACATTGCGGACTACGAGCTCACCCGGGAGCTTACAGATGAATTGCGGCGCCTGACTGCGGGGCCGGATGAACCAATCATCGCAATCGATCAGGAAGGCGGACGCGTGGTGCGCACTGCGGAGATTGGCGTGCAATTGCCATCTGCGGCAGCCCTGGCAGAGCGGGGCAGCAGCCACCTCACTCGCCAGGCTGCGTATTACAACGCCAACTGCCTGAACACGCTCGGGGTGAACACGAACTTTGCCCCGGTGCTGGATCTGGCCTCTCCGCATGCGAATGCGCTGCCGAGCCGCTGCTGGGGGAGCGGCACGCAGGGGGTGATTTCTCACGCAGGGGTGTGGAACCGCGCTACTTCCGGCCGCGGAATCATGACCTGTGGCAAGCATTTCCCCGGCATGGGGGCGGCTGAGTGCGACCCTCACCACGATTTGCCCGTGCTGCATGGAACCCGGGATGCTTTTCTGCGGGAGGCAGCCATGCCCTTCACGGCACTGATGCCGGAGCTTCCCTCACTCATGATAGCGCACCTGCTCATCCCGGAAATTGATGCAGAGCTGCCCACCTCCCTTTCACCGGAGCTGGTGCAGAGCTTCCTGCGTGACCAGCTGGGGTATGAAGGCGTGGTCTTTACGGATGATCTGTGCATGGGTGCCATTGCGAAGCGCTATACACCTGCCGAATCCGCTTCGCTGGCCTGGCGTGCCGGGTGCGATTTGCCGCTTGTCTGCCATGGAGCTGCGGAGCAGCTGGAAGCCGTGGCTGCGGCCTGGTCCGCTCTGCCGGCCGAGGTTAAGGAGCAGGTGGAGCAGCGAGTGGAGCGTTTCCGTCTCCATATTTCCACCCCCCCGCCCATGCGCTTCATTGAGTGGAATGATTACTTGAAGGACGTGGCCGCTTTCACCGCCTCCGTGGATGAAGTGAGCGCTACCCCCGGCTCCCCTGTGCAGAATTACTGAGCCCAGATATATGTGAATTTGACGATTGCGTCACCGGTTATACATCTTCGTGTAGTATTCATCTGCCATGCGGTCGGAATCAAAGAAGGGGCAGATATCGTGCAGGGCGTTGAACACCACTTTGTCCCATTTTTTGGGAGTTTCGTAGTAGAGTGGTAATATCTTGTTTTCCAGCACGTTGTAGAATCCGGTGCAGTCTGCGGCATCGCGGGCTTCCGGTGATAAGCCTGCATCAGCCTCCGGAATCAGGAAGCAATTTTCACCATCGCGGGCGAATTCCCGAATCCAGCCGTCATTCGTTGAAACGGAGATGGAGCCGTTCATGGCTGCACTCATGCCGGAGGTGCCGGAGGCCTCGCGCGTGACCACCGGGTTGTTCAGCCAGATATCGGAGCCGTTTTTGAGCAGGCGGCTCAGCCCCAGTTCATAGCCGGTGAGTACTGCGCAACGTGGGTATTTTTCCCCCAGCCGGTTGAGACGGTTGAAAATTTCCACGGCGGTGAAATCTGTGGGATAGGGCTTGCCTGCCCAGATCATCTGCACCGGGCGGCGTGTGCGTTGCAGCATGCGTTCGAACAAATCCGGCGCTTCTGTGATGAGAGCCGGGCGCTTGTAGGCAGCGAAGCGCCGTGCCCACACGATGGTGAGCGTATCCTGGTCGAAAAGATGCCCGGTCTGCTCGCCTACCACGCGGAAGAGTTCTTTCTTCATGGCCCGTTTGCGCAGTCGGAAGGCGGCGGTGTCTCCCGCTGCGCAGGCTGCTGCCAGCTCAGCGTCCTGCCAGTAGGAGCGCTTCTGGGCATTGGTGATGTGGGTAATGGGGCAGATGTCGCTGTAGCTCTGCCACATCTGCCGGGAGACCTCGCCATGCAGCGCGGAAACGCCATTGGCCATGTGGGAGAGCCGCAGGGCTGCCAGTGAGTAGTTGAATACCGGTTCATCCGGTGCCAGCCGGAGCATGGCCCGCACCTGCTCTGTGGAAAAGCCATCAAAGAAAGAGAAGCTGCTCATGAGCGAGAAATCCATCTTCTCGTTGCCCGCTTCCTCCGGTGTGTGGGTGGTGAAGACGAAGTGCTTGCGAACCTCGTTCACATTGCCGCCATGGCGCTCCAGCACATGGAATGCCGCGCCGATGGCGTGGGCTTCGTTCATGTGGTAAATCTCCGGCTCCACCCCCAGTTCATCGAAGAGCCGGGCACCGCCGCGCCCCAGCACGATGTATTGCGAGAGTCGCGTCATGGTGTTTGCATCATACAGCCGTTGGGTGATGGAGCGCGAGATATCGTCATTTTCCGGCAAATCTGTGCTCAGGAAGAACATGGGAGCCGTGCCGAAGGTCTCCGGCCGCAGGTAATAGGCTTTCACCCATACCATGGCCCCGCAGATGCGGATGAGGAATTTGAGCCCGTGATCCTCAAGGAAGCTGTATTCCTTGCGCAGGTATTGCACCGCCATGGAGCCGTCCTCGGCGCGAATCTGGTTGTAGTACCCGCAGGACCACAGAATGCCCACGCCCACCAGGTTCTGCCGCAGCGCGTAGGCCGAGCGCATGTGGGATCCCGCCAGGTACCCCAACCCCCCGGAATATATCTTGAACACATTGGCGATAGCGTATTCCATGCAGAAATAGGCCACGGAGCGGCCGTATTTCTCATCAATTTCAAAAGTCGGCGTGTAGGGCGCGGGCAGAAAGGATTTGCTCATGGTTCCGGGTGGTTTTCTCCCCTTATACCTCTAACCGCCCGGACTGGAAAGAAGATAGATGCACCCGCCGCCCGAAAAAACTAATGGATAGGCACAAGCCTTGACCCTGCGGCAGATTTCATGTTTGCCCCCGGTAAATCTGCATTTTTCTAAAGATTTGCGGTATGACTTCCTAATATGATTCGCATGTCCGGAGTATATATGATATGCTGCATAGCGATATGAAGACTATCCGCAACATTACCCGCTTCACATACGAATTCACCTCATTTCAAGGATGGCGTGTGACTCTCTGCCGCAACCAGGTGCATTTCACTCGCTATTTCTCCGATAAGCAGTATGGCGGGGAACAGGCTGCGCTGGAGGCCGCCCTGGCCACGCGCAATCATGTGCTGGCCTGTCTGAAGGATTATCCCGGGCAGCCGGAAAAGGCCTTTGAGCTCTGCCGCGAGGAACAGCAGCAGACCTGCTATCCCCGCGGTCTGCGCCCCCGCAAGAATGCCGTGGCAGAATAATAAAGCAGCCCCGCTGCCGGTGAGGGAAGCGGGGCTGGCGGTTAACCGAATCAGATGTCGTACATCTTTGTGTAGTATTCATCGGCCATTCGGTCAGAATCGAAAGCAGGGCAGATATCCTGCATGGCGGTGAATACCATATCCGTCCACTTGTCCGGGGTGTCGTAGTAGAGCGGGAGCACGCGGTTGTCAATAGTATCGTAGAAGCCGGCGCAGTCTGCTTTGTTCAGTGCTTCCTTGTTCAGGCCGGCGGGGGCTTCGGGAATCAGGAAGCAATTTTCGCCATCGCGGGCAAACTCGCGAACCCAGCCATCCTGAGTGGAAATAGTGATGGAGCCGTTCATGGCAGCGGTCATGCCGGAGGTGCCGGAGGCTTCCAGCGGAACGACCGGGTTGTTCAGCCAGATGTCGGAGCCGTTTTTGAGCAATCGGCTCAGCACCATTTCATAACCGGTGAGCACTGCACAGCGCGGGTAGTTCTTGCTCAGGCTGATGAGCTTGTTGAAAATTTCCACCGCGGCGAAATCCGTGGGGTAGGGTTTGCCTGCCCAGATCATTTGCACCGGGCGATTGGTGCGCTGCAGCATGCGTTCGAAGCGGGCGGCATCCTGGGTGATGAGATCCGGGCGCTTGTAGTCCGCAAAGCGGCGGGCCCACACGATGGTGAGGGTATCCGGGTCGAAGAGGTGCCCGGTCTGCTCGCCGACCAGGCGGAAGAGGTTTTTCTTCAGCTCACGCTTGCGGCGTTTGAAGGCTGCTTTGTCCCTCTTGCTGAAAGCTTCGGCCAGCTCGGGGTCCTGCCAGTATTCGCGGTTCTGAGCATTGGTGATGTGGGTGATGGGGCAGATGTCGCTGTAGCCCTGCCACATGCGGCGGGAGACTTCGCCATGCAGCGCAGAAACGCCGTTGGCCCGGTGCGAAAGCCGGAGCGCCGCCAGGGTGAAGTTGAAGGTCTGTTCATCCGGCGCCAGCTGCAGCATGGAGCGCACCTCGTTCAGCGAAAGCCCATCGAAGAACGAGAAGTTGGACAGGTGGTTGATGTCTTTTTTCTCGTTGCCGGCTTCCACGGGGGTATGGGTGGTGAAGACGAAGCGCTTGCGCACTTCATCCACATTGCCGCCGTTGCGGGCCAGCATGTGGAATGCCGCGCCGATGGCGTGCGCCTCGTTCAAGTGGTAAATCTCCGGCTCCACTCCCAGTTCTTCGAAAAGACGGGCACCACCCTGACCCAGCACGATATACTGGGCAATGCGGGTTTCGCCGTTGGAGTCATACAGGCGCTGGGTAATCGTGCGGGAGAGGTGGTCGTTTTCCGGCACATCCGTGGAGAGGAAGAACATGGGTGCCGTGCCGAAGGTTTCCGGGCGCAGGTAGTAGGCTTTCACCCACACGGGGGTATTGTTGATGTGGATGAGGAATTTGAGCCCGTGGTCCTCCAGGAAGCTGTAATCCTTGCGCAGGTACTGTGTGGCCATGGTGCCGTCCTCGGCGCGTATCTGGTTGTAATACCCATAGGTCCACAGAATGCCCACACCCACCAGGTTCTGGCGCAGCGCGTATGCTGAGCGCATGTGCGAACCGGCCAGGTAGCCGAGACCTCCGGAATAAATCTTGAAGGCGTTGTCAATGGCGAACTCCATGCAGAAATAGGCCACGGACTTTTTGTATTTGTCGGCTATTTCGTATGGATGGGCGTATGCAGCGGGTAGAAAAGATTTGCTCATATCAGTAGGTTTTTTTCGTTTGTCTGTCGGTGCTTTTTTGTTCATTCCCGTACCGATGCCACCAGTTATACACCTATTTGTTTTTTCAGAAAAGGAAAAAATGTTATGTGATGCGAAAATCCTACTGGGGAACAGGGAATCCCGACCTCAGGCCTGCTCGGCGAATTTGGGGCCTGCACCGTGAGTGTCTACGTCTTCGACGAGTTCGAAAAGATTTTTGCGGGCGACAGACTCCTGCTCGGCATAGGCGAGGAAGGATTCCAGCGCCTGGGTGATGAGCTCAGTCCGGCTGCAGCGGTGTTCGTTCAGGGCTGAGCAAAGGCGGCGGTGCTGGGTGGCTGAGCAGCGGAAGGTGATGGATTTCTGGTTCATTGCAAGGGTATTTTAGCGGCAGAAATCAGGTGGAGCCAGCATTGTTGGCTGTCTGTCTTCTAACACTTTGCCGCAGGGAATGAAACATTCCCTGCGGCAGTGGTTGACGGTTTGGGGTGAATTTCAGGTGTGCTTGAAGGACATGGCGTCTTTCTCGTTCAGCCGGGGCGTGGCGTGGTACTTCTTCAGGTGGCAGATGGAGCGTTTCATATCCTCCACCAGCAGGGTGGCCATATCCATGGTGAAGCCCTGGCGCACCATCATGCGCATCACCACGGTCTCCTGCACATTGGCCGGCAGGGAGAAAGCCGGCACCTGCCAGCCGCGCATCCGCAGGCGGTCCGAAAGCTCATACAGGTTGAACGCTGCGTTCTCCGGCTTCTTGAAGTGGAAGCACACCGCCGGAATATCCTTTTTCGGGTCGCCGGAGGAAATGAACTCGAAATCCCCCAGCCCGGCAATTTCACCGGCCAGGTAGGCGGCCACATTGTAAGCCGCCATGTGGATGGCCTTGTAGCCCTCCATACCCAGGCGTACAAAGTCATAGTACTGGGCGATAATCTGCCCGGCGGGGCGGGAGAAGTTGATGGCGATGGTGGGCACGCTGCCGCCCAGGTAGTTCACCGCGAAGGTGAGATCCCTGGGCAGTTCACTTTCATCGCGCCATACAATCCAGCCGCAACCCAGCGGGGCCAGGCCGTACTTGTGGCCGCTGGAGCTGATGCTCTTCACGCGCTTCAGGCGGAAATCGAAAGGAATGTGCGGGGCGCAGAAAGGAGCCAGGAAGCCGCCGCTCGCGGCATCCACATGCACATCCACATCCGGGCCGCCGGTGGCCGCCAGCTTGTCCAGCACGCGGCAGACGTCCTCCGGGAACTCATACTGGCCGGTGTAGGTCACGCCGAAAGTGGGCACCACGCAGATGGTGTTTTCATCCACGCGCTTCAGCACCTCCTCTTCATTCATGCAGTACTGGCCGGGATTCATGGGAATTTCGCGCATCTCCACATCCCAGTAGCGGCAGAATTTGTGCCAGCATATCTGCACCGGGCCGCACACCAGGTTCGGCTTGTCGCAGGGCTTGCCGGCAGCCTTGCGACGGGCGCGCCAGCGCCACAATGCGGCCATGCCGCCCAGCATGCAGGCCTCACTGCTGCCGATAGTGGAGCAACCTGTGGGCTTTGCATCAGCCGGGGCGTTCCAGAGATTGGCAATCATGCGCACGCAGCGCATTTCCAGCTCCGCGCTCTGGGGGTATTCATCCTTGTCAATCATGTTTTTGGAGATGCTCAGATCCATGAGCTTATGCACCTGCGGGTCATCCCAGGTCTGGCAGAATGTGGCCAGATTCTGGCTGGCGTTGCCGTCCAGCAGCAACTCGGCCTTGATGAGCTCGTAGGCATCTTCCGGGCGCATGGAATGCGCGGGCATCTTATCGGTAGGCAGGGGCTGCGAAACATCCGCCGCCCCGTACAGACTTGTCGTAGGGGTATCACAATGCTTGTTCATGACATAGGAATGGACACCCCCACCCCGCACCCCCGCCCAAAAACAGGCAGCAGAGCGATAAATTGGAATTTGAATTACGAATTACGAGTTACGAAGTCAAAAAGTTCCGCGGGCATTCGCCCGCCAGTGTTGAACTATCTGATATACAATGGCGAGCCGTAGGCGAGCGGAGCTTATAATTCGTAATTCGTAACTCGTAACTCGTAATTTTGGCGGAACGCCAAATTCCAAATTCTGTTTTCACGCTGCCCAGAAATCGGCTGCGGCGTGCACGCCGCGCTGGTCCACGTAGCGAGTGCGCAGCAGGGCGGAATCCCGGTGGCCAATCTCGCACTGCAGTTCGGCATAGGAACGGAAGTGGCTCAGGTGGTAGCTGGCGAAGGTGTGGCGCAGCGCATCCGGTTGCCAGCGTTTGCCGCGGTTCCATCCGGCTGCTCTGCGTAGCTCGCGCCAGTGCTTCAACCAGTTTGCCGGACATATTTTTTCCTGAGCCCAGCCCCGGTGTTCCTGAAGAATGCGCATCAATGGCGGGTGAATGCTGACTCTCCTCGCACCGCCGGTCTTGCTGTGCCGTGGCTGGATGTAGATGGCCTTGTTCTCCAGATCGACCTGTTCCCATGTGAGACGCGCGACCTCATGCGGGCGAATTCCGGCATAGAGCATCATTCCCACGGCCGCCAGGCAGTTGCCGCCTTCGTGTTTCCGGGCTGTGTTGATGAGTCCGGCGATTTCCTCTCTCGTCAGAATGGGAAGCTTCTTCTCCTCTACAACGGGGCGTTCTACCTTGGAGACTGGGTTTGTATCGCACCAGCCCTGCCGGATGGCGGTGGAGAACACCCCGCTGAGGATGGCTCTCGCTTTGAGCCGCTGGTGCGGGGATTCAAATGCCTTTTCCAGCCACGCCGCGCATTCGTCCGGTCGGATGCTGCGCATACGCCTCGCCGCCAGCCGCGGATTCAGCCGCATCAGCCGTTTGCAGAAATAGCGGAAATCCACCTGCGTGCGGGCTCTTCGCCCTTTTCTTGCTGCCAGAGCGGCTTCAACCGCTTTTGCGAAACTCACCGTCTTCTCCTGCCGCTTCAGTTCCTGCTCACCTGCATTCAGGCATTTACGCACTCTGCTTATCTGCCCTCTGCCTTTTTTCAATGCTTCTTTTGCTATCAAGGCAGCCTCGATGATGTTCACTCCCGTATTCCTCAGAATGATGAGGGCTGCATATTCTTCTTCGGTTATTTCTCGGTTCATAGCCTGAATTGTAGTTGCGGTTTCCTAATGGG
>CAZTAX010000064.1:0-10463 GCA_964611765.1 uncultured Akkermansia sp.
AAGGAAAGTATCGCCCTTACGGGCTCAAAGTTCCTCGGGCTTTCAGCCCGATAAATCAATTTGTCGGGCAGGATTGAGTTTTTAGGTTCCTGATTGACGATTTGAAAGTCAGCGGCTTGCGCCGATAGATTTACAAATGAAGGCTTACTGCCGATGGCGAAGCTGGTGATACCCCGAGCGCGTTTTTTTCTGTTTTTTCCTTCAAGCTTTGGGATACTTGTGGGGCATCAGACCCGCAGTCCGTGCAGAATCAGCACCAGCATGACGATTGCGGCGGCAATCCGATACCAGCCGAAAATCGATAATCCGTGCTTTTTGAGGTAGTTGACCATCCATTTTACAGCAACGATGGCGCTGAGCCAGGACATGAAGGTACCCGCGAGCATGGGGCCCCAGCCAATTTCTGCTACCATGTTGTCACCGTATTTCAGGAAGTCGTACACCGTGGCGGCACTCAGGGTAATGAGCCCCAGCAGGAAACTGAACTCCACTGCAGCAGCCATGCTCAGCCCGGCTACCAGACCGCCCAGCATGGTCATGAGACTGCGGCT
Source organism: uncultured Akkermansia sp. (assembly GCA_964611765.1). Taxonomy (GTDB): domain Bacteria; phylum Verrucomicrobiota; class Verrucomicrobiia; order Verrucomicrobiales; family Akkermansiaceae; genus Akkermansia. The sequence goes on from CAZTAX010000064.1 coordinate 552, forward strand.
GGTTCCGGGGCACATGGCGATACACTGCATGAAGCCGACAGTCAGTGCCTGTTTCCAGTTCATGTCTTCGAGCCCTATGCCATCATGCCGGCGTCCTTTACCGGTTTTCATGCCGTGGCGCACGAAGAGCAGGATGACGATGCCGCCCAGGGCCCAGGTCACCAGCACGGTCTCTGCGTTGAATAAAAAGTTTTTAATGGGTTTTGCCAGGAAAAAACCGATGACCATGGCAGGCAGAAAGCCCAGCAGCAGATTGATGGTCATGCGTAATCCCGCCGGGTTTTTGCCCAGTATGCCGCGCCACATCTGCCCGACCCGGGCGAAGTACAAGTTGAGAACGGCCAGAATGGCTCCGCTCTGGATGCAGACGGAATAGGCATTCAGGGCATCAGATTCTTCCAATCCCAGCAAATACTGCGTGATGATGAGGTGCCCGGTGGAGCTGATGGGAAGATACTCAGTAAGTCCCTCCACCAGCCCAAGAATGAGGGATTGAAGAATGGTCATGACGGATGCTCATGTACTCTATTTCACTAAAAAGGTCAATTACAAATCACGAAAGCACGGCAGAAAAGTACGCCATCCGCAAAAAAAGATTGAAGAAGCGAGCAAAACCTGCTATGTATAGTGTCAGATTTTTGCATGCAGCTTTTGCCATGAATATGAAGAAGATTTCCCGTCAGGTAAAAAAAGGGTTCACTCTGGTGGAGCTCCTGGTAGTTATAGCCATCCTGGGCGTCGTGATGACGATGGCCGCCGGTGTGCTTCGCGATGCCGGCAAGGGCCGAGGTATTGAGTCGGGTATTGAAATGCTGGAATCCATGGTGACGGAAGCCCGCGCCACCGCCCAGGGTAATGATACATATACGCGTCTGATTATCGTGTCTGAGCCCAAGGATGATTCGGCTGATACCATCCACCTGCGCTATATGACGGTGCAGATTTTCCGCAAGGGAAGTGGTAAGGGTGCTGCTTTTGACGGCACCAATGTGGCAGAGGACGGTAAGTGGGTATCTACATCTTCCGGTGTGCTGCTGCCTCCCGGCGTATTTTTCTCGCCCACATTCAGCAAGCCGCTGCCGCGTGAGGATGGTGCCGTCGGTTCCATGATCGGTCAGGGGGTAACCCGTTTGCCGGGCCGCGGTCAGAGCCGCATTTACTATGTTGAGTTTGATGAAAAGGGCCGCTTTGTGGCGCCCATGGCCGACCCCTTGAATCTGACCTGCCCGCAGCGTCTGGTACTTATCAATGGCCGCCCGGGTAAGGGCCGTAACTCGGCGGATGGCATTGTGCCCCGCGATACCATCAAGGATGGACGGGAGGTCCGCCCTGCCGGTGCCAAGGGTATCTGTCTCTGGCCCTCAGGCGACGTCAGCCTGTTGCGCACAGATGACCAGGTGTTCCGTGACGTGCAATAATGCCCTGTTCAATATTTTCTACTGATATGAAAAAAATACTCTCTTTCCGTCGATTCCGTGGGTTTACCCTGATGGAAACGCTGCTGGCCATTGCGCTGGTGGGTGTGTTGCTCTCCATTTTCCTTACCGTGTTTGTCCCGGCTCGCGGCTTGGTGCGCCAGGCGCTTACCCGCCAGGAGTCCGAGCGCATTACCGGCATTCTGCGTGCAGAAATGAGCATGCTGCGTGCGGATGAAATTGCTGATAGTAGCGCCAGGACCTCCTCGGAGAATCAATACCTGAACACCTTTGACAAGGGCTTCCATTGGCTGAAGAAAACCGCCAGGCCCAGCAGTGCCATTGTGGTGTTCTCCTACCGCGCGGATTTGTCCAAGCCCGCCCGGAAGGATGGAACGTATCCCGCAATCCCGGCCAGCAAGAGCGTGCCCGGGAAGGATGTCCAGTTGGTTTCCATTGCCTGCCCCATGGATGACCCGGTGCACCGCGACGATATCCGGGATGCCGTCGGCCCTGTGTTCCTGGTGAAAATGACTCAGCTGGAGCTTAAGGGCGAGGGCGAATACCGCATGGTGAATGCCCCGGGAGTCATTACCAAGGCCTCGTCCCCTGAGCAGTATGTCTCCCAGGCCGGACAGCGTGATGCCTGGGGTGGCTCCATTTTCTGCCGTGCAGAGTTCTACCACATGTCTCCCCCCAACCCGGCCCGCTATAAAGGGAAGAGCTGGAAAAAGCTGGGTCGCCCGCTCTTTTCTGCCAATCTTTCCTTCCGTCGCTGATTCTGCAACCCTTTTCTTCTGATTGAAACATGAAACTTGGAAACAATAGTTACCGCCGTGGTTTCACGCTTATTGAGTTGATGACGGCTATGGCCATTACCGGCATGCTGGTGGTGGTCATCATGCAGCTGACGAACCAGAGTATCGACCTCTGGCGAGCCGTGAGTGAGGATGTGAGTACCTCCACCCGTTCCCGTGCTGCTCTGCAGACGCTCAGCCGCGATTTTGAGTCATTCCAGATGCGTGGGTATGATAACAAGTACCAGTGGCTTTTTGCCAAGGCTGATGAGAGTATGGACAACGTGCCCAAGGGCCTGAAGATTCCCCGCTCTGCCCAGTGTGTATTCTTTGCCTGTGCACCGGATCGCAACCCCTCAGTGAGTTCCAGTACTTCGCTGCGAAAGAATTATCGCGAGGCTCGCGCTCACAACCGTGAGACACAGGGCGATGTGAACGCTATCGGATACCGTCTCATGTACCGCGACCAGATTCAGAATCTGCCCGGGACAGAGGGTAACGAGAAGGGGGTGTACCCCTTGTTCTCCCTGTATCGTCAGGTTGTTTCTCCCCGCTCCACCTTTGAGCAGCTGCTGGGCAAGGATAACCTGGAATCCGCCTATGTGCGGTTCGAAGAGGATGATGAGAAGAACTTCCTTTGCGAAAATATCCTGGAGTTTAATATCACATTCTCCATCCGCTATGCCAGCTCTCAGGCCGATGCAGAGAAAGGACGCGTAGATTACGATGTGGTGACCGTCCCCATCGTGGCTTCTAATCGTCGCACCAATAAGGTTGCTGTGTATGGTGACCGCATTGAGGCCGGCGGCACTACATACGAGAATGCCCGCATCGATTCTGCCATGCTTTCCATTACCGTGCTCACAGAAGAAGGCGCCGCCATGGTGGAGCAGATCCGCCAGGGACGCCGCCGTGCTCCTAAGAAGATTGCGGATTTCTTCGCCAAGTACACTCGTTCGTATTCCCGTTTGGTGGCGTTGCCCCAGCCGCTCTGATTATATATACAATCACTTGCTATGCAGATGCAGGCTCAGCAGCGTGATGTGCTCCCCGGAGCCATCACGCTTTGGATTGACCCCGTGCCGCGGAGCGGCTACCGCAATATGGCTGCGGATGAGCTCCTTTCCCGCCGCGTCGAGGCATGGTTGCGTATCTATACCTGGGAGCGCCCGGCCGTGAGCTTTGGCTACTTTGATACGGCTGCCGAGGCTGCCCGCATTTTTCCCGGTGCGCTTGAATACATCCGTCGCTGGACCGGCGGCGGGATAGTGGACCACCGGATTGGCCATACCTACACGGTTACCTTGCCGGCGCAGGAGGGTATCATGTACCCGCCTGCTGATCAATTGTATATCTGGATTCACGGCGCACTGGCTACTGCGTTGCAGCAGAGTGGCGTGCCGTGCACTCTGCTTACGGAGGATGCCCCGGATGGAGGGCGCGCCTGCTGGGCCAGCCCGGTGAAGAGCGATATCGTGGATGCCGCCGGCCACAAGCTGGCCGGTGCCGGTCAGCGCCGTTTCAAGGGCGCGGTGCTGCATCAGGGCCTCATTCAGCAGTGTGAACCGACCGAGGGCTGGCCGCAGAAGCTCGCAGCAGCCCTTGCAGCCGCTGTGAATGTGGTGGAGGGTACAGAACCCTACCCGGGCTTCAACGACGAACTGGAGGAGCTCTGCCGCACCAAATACGAGAGCCCCGAGTGGAACGACGAGACCCACGGTCGCCGCAAGCCGTCAAAATAAAGGCCCGGCGCCAGATTTTATGATGCAAAGTGTCGCCCATATCCCGCCAAGGGGATAAATGCGAGTTTGGCGAGCAGTCGGCGGACGGAACGTCCGCGGAATTTTGAGCCCCGAAGGGGCGTTATAGAGTAGCCAGGGGTGCAGCCGCGTAGCGGCGGAACCCCTGGTAGCAGATAAAACATAAAGGAACCCCGCAAGGGGTGGCATAAAGCATTGCGCCATATTGTTCTACGCATTATACCACCCACTCCGTGGGTTCCGATTCTTTTTTCGTCTAACCAGGGGTGCAGCCGCTACGCGGCTGCACCCCTGGCTACTATATACCGCCCACTTCCGTGGGCTCTGAATACCGTTCGCCTGCGGCTCACCAATTGCCCGCCAAATTCCAATTTGGCGATTTATCATAAAATCTGAAGCGGAGCCCAAATAAAAGGCCCGGCGCGTTGGGTGCATGGTACTTTGAGTCGGTTCGCTAAACTGGCATTTTTTATGTTATCCGCAGATGTTTGTTCTTGATTTGGATTCGATGCGTGGAGTTGACCTGCCAGAAAGCCTGCGGGTTTTCTACGCCCCGCTGGTCCACGTAACGGGTGCGCAGTAACGATGCATCCCGGTGGCCGATTTCACATTGCAACTCTGCATAACTGCGGAAGTGGCTCAGGTGGTAGCTTGCAAAGGTATGCCGCAGAGCATCCTGCGGCCATTTCTTTGCTCCCTGCCATCCGGCTGCATTCCGTAGTTTTCGCCAGTGATGCGACCAATTTGGCGGGCAGATGCGGCTTGAATCGCTTTGCCGGCGTGCCTGCAATATCCGAGCCAAAGGTCGGTGAATCGTGACCCTCCGTGCACCTCCCGTCTTGCTGTGCCGGGGGTGGATGTAGATGGCTCGGTTTCGCAAATCTACCTGCTCCCAGGTGAGGCGTTCTACCTCGTGCGGGCGAATTCCGGCATACAGCATCAGCCCTACCGCTGCCGCGCAGCTGCCGCCCCGGTAGTTCTCTGACGTATCCGTTATCTGTTCAATCTCCTGCGGTGTTAGAACGGGAACCGGGCTCTCCTCCACGCGAGGAACCTCCACCTTTGCTACCGGGTTCGCGCTGCACCATCCCCGCTTCAGCGCTGTGCTGAATACCCCGCTCAATATCAGCCGGGCCTTCTGCCGCTGGCGCGGTGTATCAAAGGCTCGTTCAATGTACTGCGCGCATTCCTGCGTAGAAATTGTCCGTACACGCCGCTTCGCCAGCCCAGGGCAGCGTTTCATGAACCTCCGCGTGATATAGCGGAAGTCCGTCACCGTTCTTGTTCGTCTGTACCTCCTTGCCTCCAGTGCCGTCTCCACCGCTTTTTCGAAGGTGACGGTCTTCTCCTGCTTCTTCAATTCTTCGACTCCCGCGGCCAGACATCGCTTCGCCCGCTTAAGCTGCCCCCGGTTGGCTGCTAGTGCTTCCCTGGCTATCAGCGCTGCCTCCAGTACGCCAACCCCGGTGCTTCTCAGTATTTCTATTGCCGCCGTCTCTGTGTCTGATAGTTGTCTGTTCATGTCTGTCTGGTTTCGTAATCCGTAAGTCAAGCATAAAGTAATGTATAGAAAAAGAATAGGAAACGCATCGGTATACGTTTCCGCCAGAATATCGGATACCCTTCTATAAAAAGTACAACTTGGCACGATTGAAAGTCATATATGAGGGAAACTGCGGATTACGAAAGCGTAAAATGCAGAAGTCGCAGGAATTGTTCCTGACGATATTGCTTTTAACCTGTTTTTCTATTCTTATGAAATTACATCTTCCTGTACGTTTGTTCCGCGCTGTCGTAGCTGTTATGGCGGTAACGTCATTTGCGCTCCAGTCTGCTTTTGCTGCTGATATTCCTGATGGTTACTCTCAGGTAACCATCAGCGACATGAGTGAATTTAAAGCAAATGAACAGCAATCCACTGCGTATATTGCAAAATCCGATTTAGTATTGAAGTCAAATACTGCCATAGTGTCGTTGGATACATGGCCTACAACTCACTGGTTTGTAACAAGTGAGTCCGATGTATCGGGAAAACCGCTGTACTCATTCAAGCTCCAAAATAACGAGTATTCGGAAATTTTTCATGGGTACGGTGAACCCGGTGATGGCAGTTATATGCCTGAACAATACGTTGCACTGTTGAGTTTGAAATCATTTGAAGCCAATAGAATGAATAGCTTTGATATTACAGGCAACAAGATTAACAGAGAGCAAAATACGAGCTGGCATACTATTGACAGCGGTTTTCTTTACTCTCAGGATACACGCGTTTCGAGTAACGAAACTGTGAATGTCTGCAATAACTCGATAGCGTATGCATCGGTTGGAACTCAGTCTGTAGTACGAGGCGTTGCATTGGGCGGATTTGTTCGTTTCTCCGATAATACAACTATTATCCATGAGAACAACACGTCAACTGCGGAGTCTGATGCTGGTTACATAACGGCTGATGGTGGTGTGTTTTATGGAAGTGGTATTTCCTATACCGATAATGGAGACATCAGAATCTCGAATAACGGAGTAAGTGCGAAGGGGGCAGGTAGCAACATGCTTGCACAGGGTGGCGCCTTAAGTTCGGTTGCTGGAATTTCAACAAGTGGACCAGTATATGGTGTGAGTTTCAATAACAATGGGGAGATTCATATATTTGGGAATTATGCTGAAATCGACTTTACGGGGGATGATTCGAGTAAGGTTTCATCTACAGTGCGTGGGGGTGCCATCTATGCACCCAAGGGTAAGGTGCACATACGGAACAATGATGATGTAATTTTTGAAAAGAATTACATTGTAAAGAATGGTGATTATCGCCTTCAAAGTATCTTTGCAGAAGATGGAAGTATTTATTCACACACGCAAAGCGTTGAATTTTCGGCCGAAAATGGTAAAAAAATCGAGTTTCGTGATAGCATCTACGTAGATGCAGATCTTGAAACCACCGCTTTTGGGAAGATTTATGCATCCTCCTTCAACCTGAACAGCCAGTACACAGATGCCGATGGCAACACGATTGCACAGACTGGCGATATTGTCATCACCGGCGAATATGCCGAGCAGCACTTGAACGAAATTCTGGCTGCGAGGGGAGAGAATCGCACTGCAACGGCGGCGGAAATTCTGGCTTCGCAGACATCTGAAGTTCTTGGCACCGCCAAGCTGCACGACGGGCGCCTGATGGTGAAGAACGGGGCGGTACTGAAGGCCGATGCGCTTGAGGTGCTCAGTTCAGCCTCCGGGCAGAGCTCGCCGACCCTGGTGCTGGAGGGGGCGACCCTTTCCGCCAAGTCGCTCACATTCGCCGCAGGCACGCAGCTTGTTCTCAGTGGGGTGGACAACGAGGGTGATTCCATGATAACGGTATCTGAATCGCTGACGATGAGCGACACGGTGCTGTTGGAACTGTCCGACACCTATACAGGCGATTCGCTCAAAATAGCAGTTGCTGGATACACCGGTACAGAGGACGACTGGCTGACCCTTCAGAACAGCACGAGCTTCACGGTGGATTCTCTTATCTGGGATGCCGGCAATCTTGGCTGGAAAGAAGAAAACGGGACGCTGTATGTGGCCGGCTCCATGCAGAAGAAGGACGTAGTGGATATTTCCAACACCGATATGACTTTGGATAGCGAAAATGCGCTTGGTTCGGATAAGGATACGCCCGTTGTGACAACAGGCACAACAACAATCGGCACGACTGAAGGGGTTACAGTCATTCTTCCCGGCACCATCCAGAATGGCGGCGATCTGACCATCAGTGGCAGTTATGACGGTTCCACCCTCGATACCATCGTGGTGGAAGACACCCGCGTGTGCGTCGATGGCAAGGAAGGCAACAACGGTTTCTACCGCGAGGGAGGCTCGGCCATTCTCGTGGTGGACAACAAGGGCAATGCCACCCTGACGGTGGACGATGGCACAACGGTGAAGAGCAAGGATGGAGAATCTCTCAAGCTCTATGCTAACGGCCTTGCAGCCGGTGAACTCAATTACAGCAACTACCACATCGAAGATGGCAACCACAGCGCCGCCATGAGCGAAATCCAAGGGATGCGCCCTGATTCCACCGCCGACCTGACCATCACCATGACCGATGGCGAGCTGGTGGCCGATGCTGATGCAACGGACGTACAGTCCAGCGGCGGCACCATCATGACGCAGGGCGAAGTAGAGGTGAGCGGCAAGCTTTCCGGTTCCACCTCCGTGGTAGTGACAGGAGAGAGCGAAGCCACCATCTCCGGTGATAATGATTACACCGGCGACACCATCATCTCCGGCGATAAGGCGAAACTCACCGTTGGTGAAGACAACGCGCTGGGCAAGGGCAAGGTGCAGCTGCACGACAAGGGCACGCTTGACCTGAATGGCAAGGCGATTGCCAACGATATCAACGTGACCGGCTGCGAGCTGCACAACGCCTCCGCCTACACCGGTAATATCGATGTAAGCGGCAACCTGACCATCTGCGGTACGGACGCTACCGCCGGCAAGGTGACCCTCATCAACGGCGGCACGATTGCCCCCGAAGGCACAGAGACCCTCACGCTCGGCACGCTGGAAGTAGCTGCCGGAGCCTCGGCTCGTGACCAGATTGCTGCCGGAACCACCGTGACTGATAGCCTGGTGCTTAACGATGGCGCAGTGCTCACTATGAGCGGGAGCCTGACCATGGTCAACGGCACCACCATCGTCCTCCAGGGCAAGGGTTACCGCTCCGGGCAGATTATCGTGACCTCCGGCGCAGGTTCTGACCTGGGTGGCACCACGGTAACCATGCATAACGGCAAGGTAGCATACACCCTGCTGGGCGACAACCAGGTGCAGCTCACGGCCGTTTTCAACCAGGATACCGCCGAGGCGCTCACCGTGAGCAACTGGGGCATTGCCACGGCCAGCCGCACCTTTGTGAATGCCGTGCGTGGTCAGCGCACCAACGCCGGCTGCATTGCCAACGGCCGCGGCACCGCCTGGGCTGCCGTGCTGGGTGGCACGAGCGGTATCGGTAACGGCGATATCGACCTGAAGGGTGCCGCCGTGGGTGCTGATATGAAGGTGGGCGAGAAGAGCAGTGTGGGTGTGGCCGTGGGCTACATCGACGGCGATGCCAAGATTCCCGGTCTGAGCAAGGCTGAGCAGGAAGGCACCTATGTGGCGCTGTACGGCGAGCACGGGCTCAAGAAGCTGAGCCCCACCAGCTGCCTGAGCCTCGACTGGGTGGCCGCCTACGGCCAGACCGAAACCGAGTGGAATGGCATGGACTGGGAGCAGCAGAGCCTGCAGCTCAACACTCGCCTGAACTGGAACAAGAAGGTGACCGACCGCCTGTGCATGAGCGTGTTCGGCGGTCTGGAATACTTCGCCAGCGAGTCTGACCGCGTGGAGAACGCCAAGACCGGTTCCATCCAGAACCTGCGTGGCGAAATCGGCGTGGGTGCCCGCTACGTGGCCTGGGGCACCCCCGGCACAGTCGCCTCCTACGATGAGAAGGGGGCTCTGGTAACGGCCTACCGCCCGGGCTGCGAGAAGCTGGTGCTGCATGGCGAAATCCGCTACATGAACGACATGGTGCGCAGTAACCCGGTTATCGAGCAGGACGGCCTGCGCGGCAGCGGCGATAACCCCGGCCGCCAGGGCATGGGTATCGAGGCCGGCGCCACCTACCGCATCGGCGAACGCTGGAGCGCCAGCGCGAACTACGGTTTCAACACGATGGATGACTCCCGCGAGCACCGCGTGAACGTAGGCGCCAGCTACACGTTCTGATCAATTTTCCTTTGATAAGTTAGGTTAGAGTAAATAAAGGAACAGCGGCACTCCGGAAACGGGGTGCCGCTCTTGCCTTTGCCGCCTCCCTTGCGTGATAAAGTGGAATTTGAATTACGAAGTACGAGTTACGAAGTAAGCTCTTAACCAACGACATTGTAGACAGGCATGCAATAA
>CAZTAX010000065.1:0-10437 GCA_964611765.1 uncultured Akkermansia sp.
GCTCAGAGATGTGAATAAGACCATCCTTGCCGGGCAGCACCTCCATGAAGGCACCGAATTCCTTCGTGGAAACAATCTTACCCTCGTAGGTCTCACCCACTTCAATCTCCTTGAACATGCGGTCGATGAGGTACAGAGCACGCTCCACACCCTCCTGGCGGCTGCCGTAGATGCGCACGGTGCCATCCTCCTCGATGTTGATATCCGTCCCCGTCTCAGCCTGCAGAGCCTTGCTATTCTTGCCGCCGGGGCCGATAAGCTCGCCGATGCGATCCTGCGGGATGCTGGTGGACTCGATGCGCGGAGCATTCGGACTCATAGCCTGCGGGCCGGGGATGCAGGCATTCATGGTATCAAGCACATCCAGGCGCCCCTTGCGAGCCAGGTGGATGGCATCCTCCAGAATATACAGCGGGATACCGGGCAGCTTGAGGTCCAGCTGGTAACCGGTCACACCCACGGAAGAACCGCAGAGCTTGAAGTCCATATCACCGTAGAAGTCCTCAGAGCCGATGATATCCAGCAGAGTCTTGTAGCGCTTGGGCTCGCGGTCGCCCTCGTTCTCGAACTCAGTCACCAAGCCCACAGAGATACCGGAAACCGGGCGCTTCAGCGGCACACCGGCAGCCAGCAGGGACATGGTGCCGGCGCACACGGAAGCCATGGAAGTGGAACCGTTGGACTCCATAATCTCGGAGGACACACGGATGGCGTAGGGGAAGTCGTTCTCATCCGGAATCACAGGAGCGATGGAACGCTCAGCCAGAGCGCCGTGACCGATTTCGCGGCGGTTCTGACCACCGAAACGGCCGGTCTCACCCACAGAGAACGGGGGGAAGTTGTAATGCAGGATGAAGCGCTTCTCATCCACAGAGCCGGTGTAGTTGTCCAGGTACTGCTTCTCCTCAACGGGAGCCAGCGTAGCAAGGCACACAGACTTAGTCTCACCGCGGGCAAAGAGGGCGGAACCGTGCACCACCGGGGGCAGCACGTTCACCTCAGCCTGCAGCGGGCGCAGCTGCTTGATGGCGCGACCATCAGCGCGCTTATCCTGCTCCATGATGGAGATACGGAAAGCCTTCTTCTGGATGTACTCGAACACCTGCTCCACATCGAAATCGGTAGCCTCGGGGTAAGCAGCCTTGATGGCAGCCTCCACCTCATCGCGCAGGGCGCCGGTCTGCTTCTGGCGCTGAATCTTGTTCGGAGCATAGATAGCCTCCTCGATGCGGTCGCCGGCCACCTGGTAGCCGATTTCCAGCAGCTCAGGCTTGGCCACGGTCAGCTCGTACTCACGCTTGGGCTTGCCGCAGATACCGCGCAGCTCCTCCTGAGCGGCGCAGATCTTAGCCACATTCTCCTGAGCGAAGTGCAGAGCGGCAATGAAGTCCTCCTCAGGAAGTTCCTTAGCGGAACCTTCAATCATGATAACCTGGTCCTTGGAACCGGCATACACCAGGTCAAGGTCAGATTCTGCACGCTGGGAGTTGGTGGGGTTGATGACGAACTCACCATCGATACGGCCCACGCGCACAGCGCCCACGGGCTCAGCAAAGGGAAGGTCAGAAATCACGCAGGCGGCGGAAGCACCGTTGATGCTCAGGATATCGGGCTCATTCTCACCGTCAGCAGCCATAAGCAGGGAAATCACCTGCGTATCGTAGAAATAGCCCTTGGGGAACATGGGACGCAGCGGACGGTCCGTCATGCGGCAGGTCAGAATTTCCTTCTCCGTGGGGCGACCTTCGCGCTTGAAGTAACCACCGGGGAACATACCCGCAGCGGCGGCCTTCTCCTTGTATTCCACCGAAAGGGGGAAGAAGGTCTGGCCTTCCTTAATCTTGGTAGCGCTCACTACGGTGACCAGCACCACGGTATCACCACAACGGACAGTAACGGCACCATCGGCCAGAAGGGCAAGCTTGCCCGTTTCAATGGTGATGGGGTTTGTGCCAACGGCACAAGTAACGGAATGTATACTCATTTTTTATTTTCTTTCTCTTCTGAATGCCGGTTCCATCTGCACCGCCGGAGGCCGGTACCGGCCGCTGCCTCCTTTGGTTCCGTGGAGCAGAATCACGTGCTTCCTGCCCCACACGCCCCGTTGCCGCTGATATACAGCCACAACGAGCCGCGGTCATTTTACACACGGGAACCCCACAGCGCAAGCAAATAATTCACACCAAAGCGTTTTAGCTTCACAGATGCCGTTTTTTCGTGTATATTGCAGCTGCGTATGGAAACCGGCACCCTGAAACTCCTGGATATGGCAGCAGATGACCGCCCCCGCGAGAAACTGCTGCAGAAAGGTCGCGCAGCCCTGAGCGATGAGGAACTCATCGCCATCTTTCTGCGCACCGGGCTGAAGGGATGCAACGTGCTGGAACTGGCCGCCCGGCTCAAACGCGCTGCCGGTTCACTCACCGCTCTGGGCCGCATGGAGGCGCAGGAAATCACCCGCTGCTGCAAGGGAATCGGCTCAGCCAAGGCTGCCACCCTGGCTGCCGTCTTCGAACTGGGCCACAGGGCCGTCAAAGAGCAGCTCGCCAGACAAGACCTCAGCAAACCGGATGCCGTCTACGAATACCTGGCCGGCGACCTACGCTATGAGAAGCAGGAAAACTTCATCGTACTCCTGCTGGATACGCGCCGCCACCTCATGCGCCGCTGTTTTATCTCCAAGGGCACCCTCAACCGCACCATGGTTCACCCGCGGGATGTGTTCCGCGATGCCATCATCAGCAATGCCAGCGCCATCATCCTGGCCCACAACCACCCCAGCGGCGACCCGAGCCCCAGCAAACCGGATCGCGAGCTCACCCGCGAACTCACCGCTGCCGGAGAGGCCCTGCACATCCCCATCATCGACCATATCATCATCGGCACCGTCTCCAACAATATCCCCGTTCCCTACTACAGCTTCCGGGAACATGGTCTTATCAACCCATGAAAGATTACCACACTCACCACCCCGGCCCCCACGGCGGCTACCTCTGCGCCGTCACGCGAAACGACTGGGAGCGCATCTCCTCCGCCGAAGGCATGATTCCCTGCTTCGGAATCCACCCCTGGCACGCCCACGAAGCAGACCCCGCCGAACTCGCCTTTGAGCTGGATGACTGGCTCACCCGCCACCCGCAGGCCGGCGTGGGGGAAACCGGGCTGGATGCCTCGCCCCGCCACGCCGCCACACTGGAAGCCCAGCGCCTCCTGCTGCACATTCACCTGGGTGCCGCCTTCCGGCACGAGCGGCTGGTGCATCTGCACGGCGTGCAGGCATGGAGCGAGCTGCTGGAAATCATGCGCGAACGCCACCGCTGCGGCACTCTGCCCCGCTTCCTGCTGCACGCCTGGAACGGCCCGCACGAAATAGCCCGCGAGTTCCTGCAGCTGGGCGCCTTTTTCAGCGTGGGGCTGCGCGAGCTCAGCCACTCCAGGGCAGCAGAGCGCTACGCCCGCATCCCGGAGGGACGTCTCTTCCCGGAAACGGATGACCACCCCGAAAACTGGGCCCGAACCGTTGCCCTGCTCGGTCTCATCCGCGGAGGGTTAAAGTAATTAACAACTCACTCCGACTGCTCAGCAATGATATAGTGCGGGCGGCGCTTGATTTCCAGATACATCTTGGACATGTACTGGCCGATGATACCGGCGCAGAAGAGCTGCAGTCCACTCAGCAGCACGATGATACAGACCATAGAGGTCCAGCCGTCCACCGAGCTGTGCCACAGAATCTGGCGCACGCAGAGAGTCACAATAATCACCAGTGCCACCAGCATGCACAGCATCCCCAGCACGGAGGCAAGCGCCAGCGGGAAAGTTGTGAATGCCACTATCCCCTCCAGAGAGTACTTGAACAATTTCCAGAACGACCATTTGGTTTCCCCGGCCACGCGCTCCACATTCTGAAACTCCAGCCACTTCGTGCGGAAACCAATCCACTCATAAAGTCCCTTGGAGAAACGGTTATACTCCGGCATGGAAAGCAGAGCCTCCACTGCCTTGCGGGAAAGCAACTTATAATCGCGGGCGCCATCCACCAGCTGAGTATGCGAAATCAGGTTGATGAGCCGGTAAAACATGCGGGCAAAAAGGGAGCGGATGGGCGGCTCGCCCTTGCGGGTAGTCCGGCGTGTGCCGGCACAGTCGAACCCTTCCTCCCGCACAGCGCGCAGCATATCCGGCAGAAGCGCGGGCGGGTCCTGCAAATCCGCATCCATCACCGCCACATAATCCCCCTTGGCCGCAGCAAACCCTGCCAGCATGGCGCTTTCCTTACCAAAATTGCGAGAAAAGGAAATATAACGCACGAAATCATACTGCCCTGCCAGCTCCCGGATGACCGGCAGCGTATTATCCGAACTACCATCATTCACCAGAATCACCTCCGTCTGCACATCCCCCAGAGAGGACGTCACGCGAGTGAGCTCCTCCATGAACGGATGCAGAGCTTCCTGTTCATTATAACAAGGCACTATTAACGAAAGCAGCGGCATGGGCTCATTGTACGCACAGCACATGTGAATTGCAAGAAAAAAAGCCTACCCTCTTCAGGGCAGGCTTGAAATAGTGATTGAAGGCATCGATTACGGCATATCCACCATATCCTTAACGATGTGGAGCGCCTCACGGAGCACCGGATCAAGCTTTGAAGGATATTCCGGCGTTTCCGTCAGCTCCTCCTCGGGATCCTTGTTCTCATCCATGTACCCATCATCATCATCCTTGGAAGCGATAGGAAGCCTGGCGGCTTTCACGTCCGAAAGTTTCAGGCGATAAATCGTCATCTTCTCCTCATCCTCTGCCGCCATCTTTTCATAGCGCACCTTGCGCTCTGCGTCGATAGCCTTCTTGCGTTCCAGCAGCTGGGTATTCTCCGCCTCGCGCTCTGCCTTGTTGAGTGAGACGACATTCTTCTCCAGGCGTTCGCGGGCACGCTCGATATCCTCGCGCGTGTACTGCATATCCTTATCCTGCGAAGTGCGGGCCCGGCTGCGGGCCATCAGCTCCGGCAGAATGCGGGAAATGCGGCTGTTCTTCACATAACCGCCGGCTCGGGGAATCTCATCATACGGCATGGCATAATCCTGCTCACTTTCGCCGATACGGAGCCCGGCCGTCACCGTCGGCAGCACAATATCACTGCTCACGCCCTTAAGCTGCGTGGAAGCACCACCCACGCGGTAGAATTTCTGCGTGGTCACCTTAATCATGCCGCAGCCCTCGCGGGAGGAAAAGTAGGGCATGTAATCCGCCAGACCTCGGGGCACCTGCACCGTTCCCTTACCGAAACTAGCCTCATCACCCACCACTACGGCGCGACCATAGTCCGCCATGGCACCGGCAAAAATCTCAGAAGCAGAGGCGCTCAGCTTATTGATAAGCACCACCAGCTCACCGTTGAACAGCGGACGACCACTCACCGTGAGACGCTCCACGTGGGCTCGGGAATCTTTCACCTGAACCACAGGGCCCGCACCGGTGAAGAAGCCCACCATCTTGCGGACTTCATCCAGCGAACCACCACCATTGAATCGCAGGTCAAGCACGATACCCTCCACTTTCTCCTGCATCATACGGCGCAGAATCTTCTTCACGTCTGCTGCGCAGTGCACATCGCCATCATCCAGGTCGATGTAGAACGAAGGCAGCGTGAGCACCCCCAGGCGATAAGTACGGTCGCCGTTCTTAAGCTCAATGATACGACCGCTGGCCAGTTCCTCAGACATGGGAATTTCATCGCGAACAATGGTCACCACTTTTTCCTCGCCGGCATCAGCGCTCTGCACACGCAGTTTCACCGGCACCCCCTTCTGTCCGCGAATCAGATCCACCACCTTGTCGATGCTCAGGAACATCACATCCGTCCAGTTATCATCACCGGTATGCGATACTGCCACGATATGGTCACCCAGCTGCAGCTGGCCGCACTTCGCAGCCGGACCACCCTTCACAATACCCTCAATCGTCGTGGAACCATCGTCATCTGACTGTAGCTTGGCGCCGATACCCACGATGGAGGCCTTGATCATATCCTTGAATCGCTGCTCCTCGCGAGCGCCCATGTAGTCACTGTGCGGGTCGTACACGTGAGCCACCGCATTCAACAGATAAGAGACCATATCCTCCCTGTCAGCCTCCTGAATTTCATTGCGCATGCGCTTGATTCGGGCCAGCATCTTATCCGTGACCGACATTTCCTTCGCCACGGGCGAGGGTTTACCCTTAGCCGCAGCCAGCTTTTCAAGATTTTCCCGGCGCAGCACCTCTGTCAGCAGCATATCCTCCACCTGGTCGCGCCACACCTGATCCAGCTCAGCAGCATTCTTCGCACGCGGCAGCTTGCGGCGGCTGCGCGGCGTGGTACGGTTGGAATCAAAAGCCGGCATCTGCTCTGCGTACTCCTGCAGCATCTTCTCCGCATAGGCAATGCGCGGCAAAGCCCGTTCGCTGAAGTACACATACAATTCCTCTGCAAGGCGGGTAGTCTGATTTGCCAGCAGATAGTCGCCAAAGCTGCTGGCATAACGCTCGTTAAGATATGCCACATCTTCCTGCGTCAGGAATAAGTGCTGCATGTCCAGAGACTGAACATAGCAATCCAGAAACCGCTGGTACAAGTCCTGAGAAAATCGGGCACGCGAAAAATGAGCATTCTGCAACACCAGAGAAAACTGGCGCCCGATAATATCATAATCCGGCTCAGCCTGGCTCACAGACGTGCAGGATACCAGGGCCGCAGCAGCCACTGCCCCCAGCACGCGCACGCGAGCCTTACAGTTTGCTAAAAAAGTATTCATATCAGATAACAGGCATTCCAACCCTGCACCCTTTGCAGAGCCTGCCTCTCTTACTGTGTATATACATAGGTAAAGCCGATGTTCTGTCACGAAATTCAAAGCATGACAGAATCCACAGGCTTACATTCCCTCGAAAGCTGAGAATCAGGCTTTCTTGCGGCGTGGGCGCATAGCCTTGACCAGCTTGCAACCCATCACTGCAGCCAGCTCACACACACTCGCCTCCAGCGCAGCAACTCGCGCCTTGGAAGCCTTGAGAGAGCTTTCCAGGCGGGTAGCTCGCGTTTTGGCCGTGCGAGCCTCCAATCTGGCAGCGCGCAAATCGCCTTTAATATCATCCGGAGTAGCTTCCGTCTTGCGGCGACCGGGGCGTGTGCTCACAAAACGATCCAGAATGGCATCCTCTGCCTGTTTTTTCCAAAGTGAAACAAGCGTCGGGGCAATATTCTTCTCGCTGGCAATCTTCTGAATGGAAGTCTTATGATGCAGCACAGCCAGAACGATTTGTGTTTTTTCCTCGGCGCTGTATGGAGTACGGGTTCTTGTTTTCTCAGACATAACGATATAAAAATGATATGCCTATTTAATACTATGTTTTCCGGCTTATTTCAAGCACATATTTCACCATCAGTCACAAATATTGACAAATGACTCTTTTTTTTGATGATATAACGGATATTAATATTAATTTGACACTAAAGGAGCCATACCGCCATCCCATATCATAGAAAAAGGGCAAAACAAAATCCCCTCACGATTTTCTCGCAAGGGGACTTCTACCAGATACGCACGAATGGACTCGAACCATCACGATGTTACTCACTAGAACCTGAAACTAGCGCGTCTACCAATTCCGCCACGTGCGCTTTTGATTGGTGCGGGCGAAGTTTAGCACAACTCCGCAGACATTGCAAGCTTATTCCGCAAAAAAATCAAAAAAAGTTTCTTCGCGAGCAAAAATTCAGCAGGAAAGCCGCTTGCACCGCAGCTCGGCGCATGATATAATAGCGGAAGGATGGAGCCCGACAGCACAGCCGTGACCCCCGGTACCCGCAGCCAGCGTGGGGTGCCCCGCCGCGCATCCCAGCGACCGGAAGGCACCCGCCCCATCGTACCGGATCACGAAATTCTGAGAAAAATCGGCACGGGGGCATACGGTGAAGTGTGGCTCGCGAGGTCTGTCATAGGCGCCTACCGCGCTGTCAAGGTCGTGTGGCGCGAAGATTTTGCAGATGAACAGGTATTCATCCGGGAGTTTGACGGCGTGCTCACCTATGAACCCATCGCCCGCGGCATACCGGGAGTGGTGCACATCCTGCACGTAGGGCAGAACAGCGGCCCCTCCCGCTACTATTTCTACGTGATGGAGCTGGCCGATGACGCCTACACCGGCTCCCACACCGACCCGGATTCATACGTACCACGCACACTCTACAGCGACATGCAGCAATACGGCAACCGCCCCATGCCGCTGGACTATGTGCTGGAAGTCGGCTGCCAGCTTTCACGAGCCCTGGCCGGGCTGCACGCACAAGAGCTGACCCATCGCGACGTCAAACCCACCAATGTCATCTTCATCAACGGCAGGGTCAAACTGGCGGATGCCGGTCTGGTGGCCCACAGCAACCAGCGCAGTTTCGTAGGCACGGAAGGGTACATCCCCCCGGAAGGACCGGGCACCCCGCGTGCAGATGTGTACGCATTGGCTAAGGTGCTTTACGAAATGTCCACCGGCATGGACAGGCTGAACTTTCCGGCGCTTCCGGCAGAACTGCCGGAAGGTGCAACGCACCGCCGCTGGATTGAGTTCAACAAAATCATCTGCGCAGCCGCTGACCCACAAGTGCACCGCGACACCATCATCAGCGCCAAGCATCTGGCCGAAAAGCTGGAGCAGCTGCGGGATGAGCCCCTGCTGCGCCGCAAGCGCCGTCTTTCCTGGCGAAAGCTGGGCATCTGGTTCAGCGGTGCCGCTATCTTTCTTGGTATCCTGGTCATCGCAGGATTCATGCTCATGCCGGACGATATGCCGGAACGCATCAGCAAAGCAATCGATACCCTGCAAGGCGAAGTCCCTGCCCCACCACCTGCACCGGCCGAGCCCTCTCCCGCACCAGAAACTCCCCCGCCCTCCCTGCCGCAACACGGGCAGTACTTTGTGGGCAGCGTACCGGCCGGTGCTTCCGTTTACACAGAAGATGGCGTCTACCTGGACGAAACGCCCTACGGGCCCTTTACCGCCGTCTCCGGCAAACGCATAGCCTTTATTCTCCGCAAGGAGGGCTATGCTGATTCACACGTCAGCGGAATCATCCAGCCCGGCGGTCTGCTCTCTCTGGGGGGGGAGCTGCAACCCTACCGTCCGCCACGCACCGGCGAGCCATGGACAGATGCTCAGGGAACCCATTACCGCCCGGCCGGCGGTGTGCACGAAGCCACCACCCCGGTCACCGCTGCGCAGTTCCGTGAATTCCAGCAGGCAGAGCCTGCCATGGCTGCCAAATTCACCAGCAGTGAAGCAGGCGGGCTACTCCTCACCTCCCAGGAAGCAATCAGCGCCTTTACCCTCTGGCTCACCCGCCAGTGCGAAAAAGCCGGCACCATCGGGCGCGACCACTCCCTGATTGCGCGCCCCGATTCCGGCACCGCCGCCGGACCGGATCTCTGCGGCTACCGTCTCTGCACCGTGCTGGTGCAGAAAACACCGGTCAGCATCTACACCAACCCCGCCGGGGCCAGTGTCACCCTCAACGGTATGCCACTGGGCATCACCCCCATGCAATCGATCAGCATTCCGCTCGCTCCCTATTATCTGGAAATACGTCTGCCGGGCTATTCAACTGTGCGTCGCAGCGGACTCTCGCCCAAAGACATGGTTCTCAACCTGCGCCTGCAGCCCAATCACTCTGTCAACTTCGGCAGCGAATGGATTAACAGCCTGGGGCTCAAAATGCTTCCCATCCAGCCCAACCTCATGGCCTGCGCCACCGAGGTGCGTGTGGCGGATTTTGCCCGCTACTGTCAGGAAACAAACTCACCTGCCCCGGCAGACTGCGGCTTTGAACAGAACGAACACCACCCGGTCGTAAACGTCTCCCGAACGGAAGCGGAATCTTTCGCCGAATGGCTCACACAGCAGGAACGCAGCAGCGGTCTCATCGAAGATACAGACACCTACCGCCTGCCCACGGATGAGGAATGGAGCAACATGGTCGGCTGCAAAGACAACAACGGCCAGAGCCCCTACGAACGCCAGCGCGTACGCGCCACCACCGGCGCGGAATATCCCTGGGGCCGCAAGTGGCCGCCCAGCCGCAACACCGGTAACTTTGCAGACAGCAGCGCCGTGCCAGGCATCCGCGCTGACCACATCATCCCGAATTATCACGATGACTTTGCCCACACCGCTCCGGTGGGTTCCTTCACCCCGAACGCCCTGGGGCTGCACGACCTGGCCGGTAACGTGCAGGAATGGGTAAGCGGTGAATACGGCGGGCCGGAAAATTTCCACTTCCGCCAATACGGAGTCACCCGTGGTGGGGATTACACCTCCTTCCGCCCCGGCCAGCTCAGCGCCCACCGCCGCACTCCACACCCGGCAGATGCGCAACGCCCCACCATCGGTTTCCGACTGGTG
>CAZTAX010000066.1:0-10432 GCA_964611765.1 uncultured Akkermansia sp.
CAACCCGCCACCCCTCCTCGTCAGCCCATCCCCCACAATCGTGTCCCAAAGGACACGGGGATTTACGATTGACGATTTACGATTGACGATTGGAAAGTCAGCGGCTTACGCCGATGGAGGGGCTCAGAATGGGCTGCATGCCACCACACGCCGTTGGGGTGAGCACAGCGACCACCCCGATCGCGCGAAGTTGCGGGGTAAGCGAAGCGAACACCCCGCGAGCGAGCTCAACGCTGCCGCACGATAACCTCCCGCAGATATTTGCCCACATCCCCCCTCGTCAGCCCATCCCTCCCGCCTCGCCCATTAGAACGATTCCAAGGTGTGGGAATAAATCGGCGCGGCGGGGGGGAAGCAAGGCTTTTCCCGGGTTACGCCTTCGGCTTCACCCCGGGGGGATGGGCTGCCGCCCCGACATCCGTCGGGGCTCTGATATATTTTTTTCGTTCTACGAGTGGTTTCGCTGCTGACGCAGCTCACCACTCGCTATTGATATATCGCCCCGCCATGCGGCGAGGCTCGGAATTCCTTGCGGCTGCGCCGCAGCGCGAATTCGGGGTGAGCGCAGCGACTACCCGAAGCGCGAAGTTGCGGGGTAAGCGAAGCGACCACCCCACGAGCGAACGCAACGCCGCCGCACGATAATCCCCCGCAGATATTTGCCCACATCCCCCCCTCGTCAGCCCATCCCACCCACTCCACCCATTAGAATGATTCCAAAGTATGAAAATAAATCGGCGCGACGGGGGGGGTGCAAGGCTTTTCCGCAGTCTGCCACCCCGCCAGTTGGCGGGGTTCCGAGTTTATTATCACATGGAACCCAGAGCTTACGCTCTGGGCTACGGAAGGTGCAGCCCTGCGGGCTCAGAGTTCCCTGCGGCTGCGCCGCAATCGTGTCCCAAAGGACACGAGGATTTACGATTGACGATTTACGATTTAGAGATCCTCCAATTTTTTTGAACTTGCCAAATGAGTTGGGAAGTAGTAAGATAAGAGCGATTCCGCTTATGGCGGAGAAGAACGAAACCATGAGCCCGGAAATCAACGAGAAACCAGACCTGAAAGCAGGTGCGAGCGCGCACGGGGGCGCGAACGTCATCATGCCGCAAGCGCCTAATATAGAGAAGAGTCTGCTGGCGATGATGACCATCGACCCGACCAACATCGTGTCTCAGTGCGTGTCGAAGGGGATGACGGGTGATTTCTTCTACATACCGGCGCACCGCATCCTGTGGGAAATCTTCCGCGAGCGCTATGACAAGGGTATCCCCATCGATGTGACCTCGGTGATGCAGCAGCTGGCCGATAAGAAACAGCTGGAGGCCGTAGGCGGCCCCGCCGGGCTCACGGATGTGTTCTCGTACACCACGAACACGGGGTTGTTCAACCTGCATTTCGAGACGCTGAAGGAGAAGTTCATCCGTCGCAGCATCATTCTGACCGCCAACCAGGCCAGCGAATCAGCCTACACGAGCGAGGCGGAAGTGGATGCCCTGCTGGATGAGACCGAACAGGCGGTGCTGAAAATCCGCCAGAGCACGGATAAGGGCGGGGAATGGAAGCTGAGCGCCGATATTGCCGCTGCGGTGAACAACATGGAGCGCATGATGAGCAGCAAGGGCGAGGTGCTGGGGCTCACCACCGGCTACCCCCGCCTGGATACCATGATCAACGGACTGAAGGGCGGCGAACTCTTCATCATCGCCGCGCGTCCGTCCATGGGTAAGACCTCTTTCCTGCTCAACATCATGGAGCACCTGGCGCTCAACGTGAAGAAACCCATCCTCATCTTCTCCTGCGAAATGCCCAGCGTGCAGCTGGTGGAGCGTCTGCTCTACGCCCGCAGCGGCGTGAGCAAGCAGGTGCTGGTCTCCAAGCAGGGCGGTTTATCCAAGGAAGAGATGAAACGGCTCAAACACGCCATCAACGAACTGCGCGCCAGCAAAATCGTCATCGATGACACCGCGGCCATTTCCATTGCGGAGCTGCGCGCCAAGGCCCGCCGCGTGATGCGCGACCACCCGGATCTCTGCTGCATCGGCATCGACTACCTGCAGCTCATGCGCTCCCACACCAAGCAGGCCCAGAACAGCCGCGAGCGCGAAATCGCCGAAATTTCCGGCGGGCTGAAGAGCCTGGCCAAGGAGCTGAACCTGCCCATTCTGGCCCTGGCCCAGCTGAACCGCGGCCCGGAAAACCGCCCCGGCAAGAACAAGGGCGTGCCCATGATGAGTGACCTGCGAGAATCCGGCGCCATCGAGCAGGATGCCGACATGATCGGCCTGCTCTACCGCATGGCCTACTACGCCGAGGACGACGAGGAGCGCGAGACGGTGGGCTCGGATGCCAACCTGGCGCTTTCCAAGAACCGAAACGGCCCCACGGGCGATGTGCCCCTCACCTTCATACCGGAGCTCATGCGATTCACCCCGCGCATTCCGCGCGCAGACGAGGAGGAAGGCGGCTAAATGCTACGCTGCTGCAAAGCTCTGCTGCTCGGTCTGGTGGCCCTGGCACTGGCCGCCTGCCAGCAATTCCCCGGCCCGCCCACCACGGCGGTGGTGCTGGATATCGGCCACACGGCAGAGCACCCCGGCGCCCGCACCCCCGGCAAGATGGATGGCAAGCGACTCTCCGAGTTTGAGTTCTGGTACGAAAACGCCTACTACACCAAGAAAGTGATTGAGGAAGCCGGCTACCCCTGCGTGGTCTGCAACCGCGGCGATGAACCGGACGATGAACGCTACGAGGAGTGGGCCGAGCGAGCCGATGTGCAACACCTGAAAAAGAACGAGAAACCGGGCCGCCGCTACCCCTCGCGCTACTACCCGGACCGCGTGGCAGGCGGCATCATCAGCGCGGATTACGCCGTGTACCGCCAGGCTCCTGCCGCCGTGTTCCTGCACCACAACAGCAGCGGCGGCGGCTGGCGCCGCTACAACCAGAAATCCATCATCCTCACCAACCGGCACAACGGCCAGCCGCTGGCCCAGGCCATTGCAGATTCCCTCAACTCCCGCTGCCTGAACCACGGCCTGCCCAACAAAGGCCAGGCCTGCCAGGTGCAGACCCGCTTTGTGGATGCCTCCCGCGGGGGCGGCTGGCTCAATGTGTGCGATGATGCCGGCATCCCCGCCGCCATCATCGAGGCCGCTTTCCTGAACAACCGCCAGCACGCCCGCTACCTGGCCGACCCGGAAAATGCCCGCCGCTATGCCGAAGCCGTGGGCCACGGCGTGGTGCACTACCTGCGCACCCAGAGCGGCACCGTGCACCGCCGCCGCAACAAGAATGAGCCGGATGAAGGCTCCTTCGGCTACGCCCGCGAATCCCGCCGGCTCGATGTGCCGGGAGCCAGGCACCTGCTGTGAATATTATACCCGGAGCACGGGACTTCCCATTTATCTGAGCATTTTCGCACGCGGCGGTCGCGGGGAGGGGGTTACGATTTTTCCGGCATAGAGATGATACGCGGGGCAAAATCTGCCAGCAGGCGCAGGGGGGCCGCGGCCAGCCAGGCGGCCAGCAGTTTGAACACCGCACAGAACACCAGCAGGCCCGGCACATCCGTGCAATACGCCAGCAGCAGCAGCACCGGCAGCGCCACCACGCGCGCCTGCAGCTGCCACGGAGCCGCCGCCATGCGCGGAATATTCACCACCGCAGCGCCCAGCATAATAAGCCCCAGGATGAGCGGCAGCTCCGCCTGGCGGTAGAGAAGGAGCCTGCCGCACAGCAGCGTATACCCCCAGCACACAGGCAGCAGCGGCGCCAGACCGGCCCCGATGCGCACGAGCCAGCGGGTGACCACCATGCCCTGCCCCGCCAGCAGAACCGAGTGGCCCCAGGCCACCAGCACGGCCACCAGAGCCACCCCCAGAACAAACAGCCCCCCGGAGGCCATGCCGCACAGAATCCCCGCCAGAGGCAGGCGCAGCGGCAGCAGCACCAGCTCTGCCAGAGCCAGCACCGCACAGCCCCAGAGCACATAGCGCGCCACCGCGGCGCACTTGCCCACGGTTTTCCTCACCGGCGGCAAGATGTGGTACTCAATCGGCGGCATCGGCAGCGGAAACTTCTTCAGAAACAACCGGGGCAAATCCCATGGGGAAACGGGCTTTTCCGCTCATATCGGTGAGCACGCGGCACTGCGTGTAGCCCAGCGCGGCCATGATATCGCGCGTGGCGGGGCCCTGGTCGTGGCCCACCTCCAGCATGACCAGCGCGCGCGAGGCCAGGTGCGGCAGGGCATCCTTCAGAAAACGGCGCACAATATCGAGCCCGTCCGGGCCGCCGAAGAGGGCGGTGGCGGGGTCGTGCTGCACCTCGGCCGAGACCGCCTCACCCTCCGGCACATAGGGCAGATTCGCCAGCACCAGGTCAAAGCGCCCCTCCGGCGGCTGCACCGCGCCCTCCGCCGGGGCATCCCAGGCGGAGAAGAGGTCGCTGCGGTAGGTCTTCACCCGCGCGCCCAGGGCGGTGGCATTCTCCAGCGTGAGAGAGAGCGCCGCCTCCGAAATATCGGCCATGACCACCTCCGGCAGCTGCCGAGCGAGCTCCAGCGCCAGGGTGATGCCTATGATACCGCTGCCGCAGCCCATATCCAGCACGCGCATACCGCTGCGGCGCGGGGCCATCTGCAGCGCGAGCTCCACCAGTTCCTCGGTCTCCGGGCGGGGGATGAGAGCGCGGGCATCAGTGCGGAACTCGCGGCGGTAAAACTCGGTGCTGCCCAGCAGATGCTGCAGGGGCACCCCCTGCCCGCGCTGCTTGAGCAGCTCGCGCAGCGGCGCCAGCTTATCCTCCGGCAGAGGGTCCTCATAGTGCAGGTAAAGCCAGGTCTTGTTGCAGCCCAGCACATGCACCAGCAGGCTCTGCATGGAATGCCGCGCGCCCTCCACACCGCGGGATTCGAGATACGCCGTGCCGCTGCTCAGCACCTCCTGAATCGTCTTCATCATGACTTCAGCTCATCCATGCGCTCCTCCATCTCCACATGCTGCATGTGGGCAATCACCTCATCCAGCGCACCGGTGGTGATGACGAGGTCCAGATTATACGCCGTGTAACCGATGCGGTGGTCGGTGAAGCGGTTCTGCGGGAAATTGTAAGTGCGGATTTTCTCCTCGCGGCCACCGCTGCCGATGAGGGCGCGGCGCTGGGCGGAGTAGGACTCCTGCGCCTCGCGCTGCTTCATCTCGAACAGGCGGGCACGCAGGATGCGCATGCCGGTCTCCTTGTTCTTCAGCTGGGAGCGCTCATTCTCGCAACGCACCATGATACCCGTGGGCAGGTGGAAAATCTGCACAGCGGACTCCGTGCGGTTCACATGCTGTCCACCGGCACCGCCGGCGCGGCAAGTCTCGATGCGCAGGTCCTCCGGGCGGATTTCCACGTCCACCTCCTCGGCCTCCGGCAGCACGGCAACCGTGGCCGTGCTGGTGTGGATGCGGCCCTGCGTCTCCGTGGCAGGCACGCGCTGCACGCGGTGCACCCCGCTCTCATACTTCAGGAAGCGGAACACCTCCTCGCCGGAAATGCGGGCCGTCACCTCCTTGAAACCGCCGATATCGTTCGGGCTGGCATCCAGCAGCTCCAGCCGCCAGCCGCGCCCCTCTGCATAGCGCTGGTACATGCCCAGCAGGTCCGCCGCAAAGAGCGCCGCCTCATCCCCGCCCGTGCCGGCGCGAATTTCCACCAGCGCATCGCGGTCCTCCGTGGCATCCCGCGGCAGCAGGCTGTACTGAATCTGCTCCTGCAGCTTCTCCACGCGCGGCTCCAGCTCCGCCAGCTCAGCCGCGGCAAGTTCGGCCATCTCTGCATCATCGCCGGCAGCCAGCTCGCGGTTCTCCGCAATCTGCTGCAGGCAATCCTGCAACGCAGCCCAGTCACGCAGCAGCTCCTGCGTGCGGCGGTGCTCGCGCATCAGCTCACCCGCGCGCTGCCGATCCTGAAAGAGCTCAGGGTCAGCAATCTGCACCTCCAGCTCCGCCAGGCGCTCGCGGCGTTTCTCTATCAACGGGGCATAATCCATACGTACCCGCCTATTCTAGCCCACCCGCTCCCCCCACGCAAGCGCAATCTGCGTGCTGGTCCGCATGTACATTCGTTTCCCAAAGATTTACCCGGGGAATTGGAATTTGTCGTTTTCGAAGCACGGAACTTCAGTCCCGAAATCACGGTGCATATAATCGGGACTGAAGTCCCGAGCTCCGACAAAGTTCCGCCCCCGTTAATTCCTATTTATCGAGCACATGTTTGTAAATCCATCGGCACTTGCCACTAACTTTCAAATCGTCAATCGTAAATTGTCAATCGTAAATCCACCATCCTGCTGGTATTACATATTTTAGACTTGCCACGCGCCAGTGCCTGTGGTAAAAGTTTTCCCGCAGCCCACGCTGGCTGCACTCACATGCGTGGTCTCGTGGTGTAACGGTAGCACTAGGGATTTTGATTCCCTCTGACTAGGTTCGAATCCTGGCGAGACTAGTTAAGTAAATCTCCCAATCGTTTATTATCAATCGGTTGGGAGATTTTTTGCAACACTATTGCAAGAAAAGTTGCATTTTTTGCAAAAACCTTCAAAATCAATCCTTTATGTATCATAAAAAGAGTGATAGTAAAGCAGAAATTCACACCGTCCCCCAATGATTAAGCAGATTTCACGCGATTGGTAGGGGCGGGTGTACCCGCCCCAGACCCCACCCCCGCGCACTATGTGCGCACTCATTACCGCGACCCGATAAGGGGAGCGGCTATAAGCCCATGAACGGCAAGAGAGCTTGACTCCTACAACAAGCTGTGATACCCTCCATGCGCCGCCCGGAGCGGCAAACCCCGGTGCGGCATCACACAAATGAACAAACCGCACACAACGCAAATACCGGTGGTAAGCCCATGGCTTGCTGAGCAGCTTATTCAACTGTTCATATTGCTGATGGATATGCTCCGGTAGCCCCAGAAAGCCCGCCCCCAGTCATGGGGGCGGGTGATTTGTTCCCTCATCACCATGGACGGCTCAAAAAAAGTAATTGACTTCCCTGCATTTTCTGCTTTAATGAGCTTGTGCAAGCGGGGAATCCCGCTAGTTCATTTGTGAAACAAATCAGCCCCCCGGGTGTTTGCCGCACCGCAACGGGGGGCTTTTCTTTTCTCTGATAAGGGCAAGGTACTGTGCGCAGGGGTGCAGAATGCGCACGGTTCGACCCCAACAATCCCACTTTTGCATTTTCAAAAAAGCAAAAAGCGGTCGCCCCCTCAAAATCGGGTGTTTTTCAGGCGAAGTAGCACAAAATGCAGCACAATTAGAACGTAACGTATTCTGTTCTCAATACCGGCAATCCTGGCGAGACTAGCACAGCAAATCTCCCGACTGTCGATAATGATACGGTCGGGAGATTTGTTTTATCAACCTCACCCTTTCAGACCCACGGACTGCCGAATAATCAAAGAAAAAAAAATCCCGCCCTGGGCTCTCTATAAAGCCTCGGGCGGGCGCGCGATGCAGGGCTTGGCTACCCCGCTTGAACTTGTTATGCTACCTTACTTGCGGCGGCGGCGGGCTGCCAGACCACAGAGAGTGAGCAGAGAAAGCGTGGCAGTGGTCGGCTCAGGAATCACCTTCATAGCGGCTGCCACTGTATCCATGTTAGTGAGCATAGCGACAGAATCCAGACCATCTGATGCAACCTTGGAATCCCATACAGCAAACTTTTCAACAGCCCCAGCAATACTTGAATCAATAGTGAATGAAGTAATGTTTGCCTTTTCCTTTAAGCCTCTCCAGCCGTAGTAAGTGCCACCATCAGTTGTAGTGCCGTTGAATGTATCGCTGTCTGTTTGTGCTGATACAAGTGAGGAGTATGTGCCATCTTCACCGTATGCGAGAATCATTGACCCCTTTGTATCAGTCGTCACAACAAGAGTAAGAGAACCTGTGCTTCCGAGAGTCAAGCCTGTCGTATTCCAACTTGCCTTGCTACTACCAATGCAAGCAGTTACAACCCCATTATTCAAGCCGATACCAACCTTGCTACCTCCCCAGACCGCAGATGTTGCAGATGTAGGGGAAGTCAAAGCGTCAAGATTCAGAGTGATAGCAAAAGTATAACAAGCTCTGTAGACGCCCCCACCCTCATCGTAAGAGAAATCAAGCACCTGACTGTTGGCATCCATTATCTGAATGGTTAAGTCATTAGTTGTGGCATCTTTGGTAACCGTAGCAGAATTTGTTACCCAAGTATCACCAGACTTGTATAACCAGCCGTTGGCATCGTCAGCAGTCCAAGCCGCTGATGCTACCCCAGCGAGAGCGAGGAGTGTAATAAGTGTTTTCTTCATTGTTAGTAAGAATTGATTATTAGAAGTTTGAGACAGACGGAAACAACCCGCTCGTTCTCTTGCGCAATGAGAGGTAGAGAAGACTGTTGCAATCTGCTGGTGTTAGCATACAGCATTCGGAATGCTGGAGTTGCGTATAATTCTTACAAATCAAAGGGGTTGCGTCTCGCCTGTGCTGTAATAACCGTTACGGGCACTTCTTTTTTATGGACAAAAGTGCATAATTTTCAATAAATTCCTACTTTTTTGCTTGTATCAGCATTCCGAATGCTGATACCTACACTCCTCAATCCAGCATCCCTCTGACCACTCCACAGAAGAACCCCTCGGCAAATGTTCTCACGCCATCGGTGCAGGCCACATCAGGAGATTTTTTTGCAATACCCTTGCAAGTACGCTTGAAACACCGGGGAGATTGGTATAGAATACGGGGTATGCCAACCAGTTCCCCCAGAGCCCGCCGCAGCACCGTCAATCGCAAGGAACCCCGCACCACCCCGGTGGTGAAGGCGGTTATCTTCCTTGGAGCGGATGCGGTCTCCATGATGGTGGCGGAGCAGAGCGGGGAAGAAATGCGCGTGCTGGATGTGCTCACGCAACCGGTGGAGCTGGCGCACGATGTGTTCACCGGCGGCTGCATTGCGCGCGACACCATGGACCGCTGCGTGCAGATTGCGCAGGGATACAACGAACTGCTGGCGGAATACCGCCTGGCTGCCCCGGTGGAGGTGCGCCTGCTGGCCACCAATATCCTGCTGGATGTGCGCAATATGGATACCCTGGTGAACCGCCTGCAAATCAGCTGCGGCCTGCAGCTGGAGGTGATGGACGACGGCGAAATGACCCGCCTGCTCTACCTGAACACCCGCGCCCTTCTTGATAAGCGGGAAGACCTGGCCGGCAAGCGGGTGGTGGTGCTGCATGTGGGCCCGGGCAACACGCGCCTGCTGCTTTTCGACAAAGGCCGCATCACCTACTATGCCAGCTACCGCATGGGTGCGCACCGCACCGGTATCGCCATCAGCGCTGCGGCGGATATGGCCGGATCCGAGAGCGAAAGCGCTCTCATCCGCGAGCATATCCGCGGTATCATGGAACAGGTGGTCTACGATATCGAGGACGACCTGCCGGAGCCTCCGGATGCCTTGGTGGTCTTCGGCCCGGATTTCCACGTCATCTCCTCCCCGCTGGCGCAGGGAAATGGTGTGACGGAAGAGGGGCTCTCCCGCCTGGCGCACGATATAGCCGCCACCCCGCAGGCCCAGCGCATGACCCGGTTCAAGGAGGACTACGCCAGCGTGTGCGCCCTGCTGCCGGCGGTGGTCATCTACCTCTCCGTTGTGCGAGATCTGGAACCGCGCAACATTATATGCCCGGCAGAGGAATTCTCCCATGCCTTCCTGCGCAACCTCATGCCCGGCCGGCACGATGACCTGGCGCTGGAGGACGAAGTGGTGCACTTCTCGGTGATGCTGGCCAATCACTACCGCGTGGATAAAGCGCACGGCCAGCAGATCCGCCGGCTCACCATGCAGCTTTTCGACCAGCTGCAGGAGCTGCACGGTCTCACCCGCCACGACCGGCTCCTGCTCAAAGTGGCCGCCATTCTGCACGAGGTGGGCAGCTACATCAACCCCAAGAGGCACCACCAGCACAGCCAGTACATCATCCTCAACTCCGAAATATTCGGTCTCTCCCGGGCGGATGTGGAGGTGGTCGGCCTGCTGGCCCGCTACCACCGCCACGGCGCCCCCACCACGGCTGAGCCCACATACGCCCTGCTGAGCCAGACCGACCGCCTGCGGGTGCAGAAACTGGCCGCCCTGCTCCGCGTGGCGGAGGCCATGGAGCGCGCTCATTCCCGCCGCATCCGCAGTTTCAGCGTGCGGCCCAACGGGCGGCGTCTCGAACTCATGGTGCCGGATGTAGGCGACCTCACCCTGGAGAACCTGGCCCTGCGCACCAAGGGGGCTCTGTTTACCGATATCTTCGGCTACGATATCATCCTGCTGCCGGCCAAAGGGTGATTCAGAGAACGCGTTGGAATAATTAACGGTCTCCCTGAAATCTAAGTTAGATTCTGCGGGAA
>CAZTAX010000067.1:0-10192 GCA_964611765.1 uncultured Akkermansia sp.
TACTTGCCGGAGAGGGTGAATATCCAGTTGCAGAATAATTGTTCCAACGCGTATATTATTTACGCAGGCTGAGCCAGTTGGCCACGGCTACCACAAAGAGGAGGGCACAGATGCCGGTGTAGAGCACCCGCTCCGCCAGCAGCTTATCCTGCGGGGCCAGATGCCAGTACGCCCCGCCTAGAGCAGCAAAACCGATAGCCAGAATAATGATACTGATTTTATTTGCCTGCCACATGATGCACAAAAAAACAATTCACCCGCCGATTGACGCACAACCGGCGGGCGAGAAACTGAAGATTAGTAGTTCACCGCCTCAATGCGGAAGTAGGACTGGGGATGGTCGCACACCGGGCAGATAGCTGGTGCCTTCTTGCCAATATGGATGTGACCGCAGTTGCCGCACTGCCAGATTTCATCACCATCGCGGGAGAACACCAGGCCGCCTTCGATGTTGGCGAGCAGCTTGCGGTAGCGCTCCTCGTGGTGTTTTTCCACAGCACCCACGCCTTCAAACAGCACGGCCAGCTCCTCGAATCCTTCCTCGCGGGCCTCCTTGGCAAAAGTGGCGTACATATCCGTCCACTCGTAATTCTCGCCATCGGCAGCGTCCTTCAGGTTCTCCATGGTGGAGGGAATGCCACCGTTGTGCAGAGCCTTGAACCAGAGCTTGGCGTGCTCCTTCTCATTGCGGGCCGTCTCCTCGAACAGCTCAGCTATCTGCACGTAGCCGTCCTTCTTGGCCTTGGATGCGTAGTAGAGGTACTTGGTGTGAGCCTGAGACTCACCGGCAAAAGCGGTAGCCAGATTTGCAGCAGTCTTTGTTCCTTCCAGATTCATGGTATAATGTGTCGTGTTTAATTTTTCCGGCTCTGCTATTCATGAGCCAGTGTCCGTGATGCTACCACAAAGCCAACCTAAAGTAAACACAATTCTGCACAAATAACGCAGAGCCGCCCGAACAGGCGCGTAGGCACGAAAAAAGCTTGATTTCCTCCCCCGGCTCTGGTACGGTATCTCGCGTATGAAGAAAACCCTTTCGATAATCGGTCTGGGAGCCAGCGTGCTGGTGGCCCTTTCTTCCTGCAGTCACAACAACGGCGACACGCTGGGCTACGAAGAAGCAATGCCCATGAGCGAGCTGTCCGTGGGTGACAGCGAACTGCCGCCCTGGGTGCTCGAGGGCGATGATTCCTACCAGATTCCCGCAGGCGACCGCACGCCGGAAGTGGATCGCAACCATTTTGCCACACCTGAGCCGGGCGAATCCATGGCAGTTTCCAACGGTATCACCAGCCAGAACCAGCCCGCCGTGGCGCAGGATGACACCGTGGTGGACTCCCACGTGGCAGATGGTTTCGACCCCTACGCCATGCCGACCGGCACGGGCAGCACTGCAGCTCCGGCCACCCCGGGTGCCCCGCAGACTCCGGTGGCCACCACCACGCCTAAGAAGCCCAAGCCTGTCGTCTCCAACAAGAAGAAGATTGACAAGAAGAAGGTGAAGAAAGTGAGCGAGCCCACCCTGGTGGTGTACAAGGTGCGCCCCGGCGACAACCTGTATGAAATCGCCAAGCGAAGCAACACCACCATTGCCCAGATTCGCAAGGATTCCGGCATCAAGGGCGATATCATCCACCCCGGCCAGACCATCAAGGTGCGTTTCACCCCCAAGGGATACAAGGCTGACAAGAAGAAGGCCACTCCCACCACCACGACCTACATCGTGAAGAAGGGCGACATGCTCTCCAAGGTGGCAGCCCTCCACGGCGTGTCCACGGCCGCCCTGCTCAAGGCCAACAACCTGACCATGGCCCAGGCCGGCAAGGTGCGCCCCGGCACCAGGATTATCATCCCCGGCAAGACTTCCACCGTCTCCAAAAAGACCACGAAGGCCAACTCCAGCAAGAAGCGCAACCGTTAACACGGCAGCCGGCCACACTCTCTCATCATGCCGGATTACACGAAATTCAGTTATCTTCTTCCCTCCCTCGCCGCGCTGGGGCTCAGCTCCTGCGCGGTGAAGGATGGCAGGCTGGATTTCACCTGGTGGCAGGATGCCGCCGCCCCCATCGTGGAGGATGATGTCATCATCGAATCCGGAGGCACCGGCTACTACCGCTCCGCACCCGCACCGGCGCGCGTTCCCGAAGCCTCTATTCCCAGGGAAGAGGCATCGTCCATCCCGCAACAGGAGCCGCCCAGACAGGTAGTCGCTCAGCAGCAGCCCGCCACGCAGCAGCCTGCAACCGCCCCGCGCACCACTACCGGAAAACCCGCAGCGCCGCAGAATATCCCCGGCGTGCATGTGGTGCAGCCCGGCGATACGCTCACCGCCCTGGCCCGCCGCTACGGCACCACGGTGAATGCCCTGGTGGCCGCCAACGGCATGGCCAATGCCAATGTTCCCCTGCGAGTCAACCAGAAGCTGAAGCTACCCACCGCAGGCCAGAGGCCCGCAGCCATGCCCATGCCCACCAAGCCCGCAGCCGTCCCTGCCAGGCCTGCCGCCAGCGCCACCGGCACCTACACGGTGAAGACCGGTGACACACTCTACAGAATTTCACGGCAGTACGGCGTAAGCCCCGCTGCCCTCATGCAAGCCAACGGTCTTACCCCGGAAACAGCCAATACCATCCGGGTAGGACAAACCCTCCGCATCCCCACAGCCCCATAGCCATGAAACGCATCCTTCCCCTCACAGCAGCAGCCATTCTGCTCTCCGCCTGCTCCACGCAGACCTTCTACGAACCGGGACAGACCGTCCAGGTTCCCGTTCAACCCGTTGTACCCGTGCAGCTGCCCAACCCGCTGGATCTGCCCGGCAAGGATCTGCCCACTTACGTGAACCCCTATCCCGCCGGCACACACGAGCACTTTGCCGCCACCCGGGAATACCCCCTCACCCTGGAGCACTGGGCAGATGATGCCCTGCTGCACCAAGTGACCCGGGCCAACTCCAAACTGGTCATCTGTATCCCACAGCAGCGAGCCCGACTCTATGTAAACGGCAGGGTCGCCCTGGACTGGCCCGTCTCCACAGGTACCAACGGTCACGAAACGCCCACCGGCGTGTTCCGCATCATTGAAAAGAACGAGGACCACAAATCCAGCCGCTACGGCAAGTTCATCGACGCCAACGGCAAGGTGACCAACAGCAATGCCGACCTGGCCCACGGTCTGCCCGAAGGCCAGACCTTCGAAGGCGCCGGCATGCCCTACTGGCACCGCTTCACCCCGGACGGCGTAGGCCTGCACACCGGCAAGGTGGTGGCAGGCAAGCGCCTTTCCCACGGCTGCATCCGCACCCAGAACCACGTGGCCAGGAAATTCTTCCAGCACTCCGTGCTGCAGCTGCCGGTCTACATCACCCGCGCGGTGGAGGACTACAACCGCGGCGGCTTCGTGAAGCCCATCGACGTGAAATACCGTCCGAAACCCGGCAATGACTACACGGATAACATCGCGCCCACACAAATCAAGATTGTGCCGGCAGATTCTCCGGAGGCCCACTTCCAGGCCTGATTTTCCAACAGCCCTGCCCACCTGCGGCAGGGCTGAGTTCTCTCCCTCGCCATGCCGTCATTCCGCACCCTCCGCTGCGCAAACGCGCCGCTCTATTTCTGCGCCACCCTCCTCGTACTCGGCGCAGCCATCCACGCACTCTGCTGCAAAGAGGAACTCTGGCAGCAGGTGGCAGCTGCACTGGCCGCAGTGGTCACCCCGCTCTGGGCCGCCCACTATATTATCCTGCGTTTCACCGTGACCGGAGAAGGAATCACCCGCCGCAGCCTGCGAGGCAGCACCTCCATCCGCTGGGCAGAACTGACCTCCGCCACCCTGCGCGAAACCGGCAACCAGGGCACCGCCAGCTGCACCATTCACCTCCAGGCCGGGGATAAACAAATGACCGTCAGCTCCGACCTGCTCCCGCTGGAAGACGTGGAAGAACTGGCAAAGGATTTGAAAGCAAGCGGTCTGCTGCGCTGAAGCCCCCATCTGCCCGCGCGTTTCATCGCCACCATGAGATTTGCCCACATATTTCCAACAGTTTGCGACTTTTTCAGAAAAAAAGGCTTTCCAAATGGGAAGATTCTGGTATAATGCGCGCGTCTGACCGCGGCACCTGCCGGAAAGGCCGGAGCCGGGGCAACCCAGACAAGCCCATACACATATGTCTGATTACACAACACGAGTGCTGGAACAGGTGTGCGCCAGGAACGCGCATGAACCCGAGTTCCTCCAGGCTGTACAGGAGGTTATTTCCACCATTGAACCTGTGCTGTCTGCCAATAAAAAGTACGAAGACAATTGCATCCTCGAGCGCATCGTCGAACCCGAGCGCACCATCATCTTCCGCGTACCCTGGCAGGACGACGCCGGAAAAATCCACGTAAACCGCGGCTTCCGCGTGCAGTTCAACAGCGCCATCGGCCCGTACAAGGGCGGCCTGCGCTTCCACCCCTCCGTGAATCTGGGTATCCTCAAATTCCTCGGTTTCGAGCAGATTTTCAAGAACTCCCTCACCACCCTGCCCATGGGCGGTGGCAAGGGCGGGGCCGACTTTGATCCCAAAGGCAAGAGCAATGCCGAAGTCATGCGCTTCTGCCAGAGCTTCATGACCGAGCTTTTCCGCCACATCGGCGCTGATACCGACGTGCCCGCCGGCGATATCGGCGTGGGCGCACGCGAAATCGGCTACTTCTTCGGCCAGTACAAGCGCCTGAGCAACGAGTTCACCGGTGTGCTTACCGGCAAGGCCCTGAACTGGGGCGGCTCCCTCATCCGCCCGGAGGCCACCGGCTACGGCGTAGTCTACTTTGCCCAGAACATGCTTGTCACCCGCGGCGATGACCTGCAGGGCAAGGTGTGCGTGGTCTCCGGCTCCGGCAACGTGGCCCAGTTCCTCGTGCAGAAACTCAACCAGCTCGGCGCCAAGGTGGTCACCATGTCTGACTCCAACGGCTACATTTACGACCCGGAAGGCATCAACGACGAGAAGCTCGCCTGGATCATGGAGCTCAAGAATGAGCGCCGCGGCCGCATCAAGGAATACACAGAGGCTTTCAAGAGCGCACAGTACTTCCCCGGCGAGCGCCCCTGGAGCGTGCCCTGCGACTGCGCCTTCCCCTGCGCCACCCAGAACGAAATCAACGGCTCCGAGGCTGCCACCCTCGTCAGGAACGGCTGCATGCTCGTGGCCGAGGGTGCCAACATGCCCACCGACCTGGAAGGCATCAATAATTTCCTGGCCGCCAGGATTCTCTACGGCCCGGCCAAGGCGGCAAACGCCGGCGGCGTGGCTACCTCCGGTCTGGAAATGAGCCAGAACAGCATGCGCCTCAGCTGGTCCAGCGAGGAAGTGGATGCCAAGCTCTTCGGCATCATGAAGAACATCCACGAAAACGCATACAACCACGCCCGCGAATACTGCAAGGACTGCACGGATTCCTTCACCAACTACGTGGCCGGTGCCAACATTGCCGGTTTCGTGAAGGTGGCCGATTCCATGATTGCCCAGGGTCTGGTATAAAAGCCGCATCATGATATTCTGAACCGCTGCCGCAGCATGCCCCGCCTGAGGGGCACTGCGGCGGCGCTTTTTCTTAATACTTCAATAGTTTTCACCTTGCTATCGGCTCGATATGTGTTATTATGTATAATAACCATGCGTAACATGAACCGTTTTCTTTCCATACTCCTGGTTCTGCTCCTGCTGCTGGGCTTCAACGGCTGCCAGCAGCAGCTCGGCAGCGATGCACGCACCCCCAAGTACGTGTACCACGCAGGCTACACCCCCAAGAAGCTCCGCAGCGGCAAGGTGACCATCCCCTACCGGGCTCCGGCCCGCATCAAGCGCGCCATTGCCGCCGGCAACAAGATTGTAGGCAAGCCCTACCGCCTGGGCGGCGGCCATGGCAAGCATGTAGACTCTGCCTACGACTGCTCCGGCTCCGTGGCCTTTGTGCTGCGTGAAGCCGGCATGCTCAAAAAAGGAGCCTTCCCCTCCTCCCGCGATTTCCTGAAATGGGGGCACCCCGGCTTCGGCAAGTGGCTCACCTGCTACGCCAAGCGTGGCCACGTGTTCCTGGTGATTGCCGGCATGCGCTTCGACACCACCGGTACCAGACGCGACGTGGGCCCCCGCTGGTACACCGAATCCCGCCCCTGCGGCGGTTTCTACGTACGCCACATCCCGGGATTCTGATACAAAGCTTCCCCACTACCCTGCACTGTTAACCAACCATATTATCCTTAAAGATGAACGAACTGAACGAACTCAACCACGGCACCCAGCGTATTGACAGCATCATGCAGTACTGGGGGCTGGATAATCACGACCTCGTGACCGTCTCCACCGAGCAGCTCACCCACAAGCAGGTACAGAAAGCCCGCCAGGGCCGCGAGCTCACCCTCAAAATGATGCAGAAGGTCGCACGCGCCCTCAATGTCGCCATCTGGTACCGCCTGGATGACGAAGCCAAGGAAACCTACTACGAATACATCCACCGCGACCTCTTCACCTACGCCAAAGGCTTCGACCCCGACTGGCAGGACCCCAACCAGAAATGATTTACGATTTTGGATTTACGATTTACGATTTACGAATTCTGCGCCCAGCAACGCTAATTCGTAAATCCATGTTTGCAGAGAGCAGGATGCAGTCCCTCATCACAGCGGCAGACAAAAACCTCAAATCAAATTCGTAAATCGTAAATCCAAAATCGTAAATCCCCCATGTCTCAGGAGTTCAAGAACCGGACTTTCCAGTTCAGTCTGCGCATCGTCAGGATGATTGAACAAATGCCGGCAAACACCCTGGGGGATGTATTCGGCAAACAATTGCTGCATTGTGCAACCTCGGTAGGTGCTAATTACAGGGCCGCCAGTCGCGCTAAATCCAGCAAGGATTTCCTCAACAAAATGAAAATCTGTGAAGAGGAAATCGATGAAACACTCTACTGGCTGGAGCTCATCACCCACAGCAGCATTTTCCCGGAAGCCAAAATGGCTGAAATCCTGGCCGAAGCAAATGAGCTTTGTGCCATCATCACCGCCATCTGCAAAACCCAGGCCGCCAACCTCAACATTCGTAAATCGTAAATCCAAAATCGTAAATCCCCCATGTCTCAGGAGTTCAAGAACCGGACTTTCCAGTTCAGTCTGCGCATCGTCAGGATGATTGAACAAATGCCGGCAAACACCCTGGGGGATGTATTCGGCAAACAATTGCTGCATTGTGCAACCTCGGTAGGTGCTAATTACAGGGCCGCCAGTCGCGCTAAATCCAGCAAGGATTTCCTCAACAAAATGAAAATCTGTGAAGAGGAAATCGATGAAACACTCTACTGGCTGGAGCTCATCACCCACAGCAGCATTTTCCCGGAAGCCAAAATGGCTGAAATCCTGGCCGAAGCAAATGAGCTTTGTGCCATCATCACCGCCATCTGCAAAACCCAGGCCGCCAACCTCAACATTCGTAAATCGTAAATCCAAAATCGTAAATCCAAATGCCATTGAGCGTTACAGAGCTGGTCTGCCGCCTGAAACAGACCGTGGAGGTCAATGTGGGCGAGCAGAGCGTGGTGGGTGAGGTAGGCTCCTGCAAGGCCGCCAGCAGCGGGCATATCTACTTCACCCTCAAAGATGCGCACTGCCAGCTGCAATGTGCGCTGTATGCCTTCCGCGCGCGCAGCATGCGGCTGCGGCTGCGCGAGGGCATGCTGGTGGAGCTGCGCGGAAAAGCCACCGTCTGGGAAGGCCGCGGCTCACTCCAATTCATCGTGGATTCCGTGAAAGAAGCCGGCGTGGGCACCCTGCAGCAGCAGTTCGAAGCCCTGAAGTCCCGCCTGGCCGCCGAAGGGCTCTTCGACCCCGCCCGCAAACGCCCCATCCCCCGCTTCCCACAGAGCGTAGCCCTGGTCACCAGCGCCACCGGCGCCGTCATCCAGGACATGCGCCACCGGCTGGAGCAGCGAGCCCCCTGGATTTGCACCTACCTCTACCCCGTGCAGGTGCAGGGCAAAGGGGCGGAGCTCGGCATAGCCCGCGCCCTGGAGCAGCTCGGCAACCCCGCCCGCTACGGCATGCCCGCGGTGGACTACATCATCATCGCCCGCGGCGGCGGCAGCCTGGAAGACCTCTGGTGCTTCAACGAGGAAGTGCTGGCCCGCGCCATAGCCGCCTGCCCGGTGCCCGTGGTCTCCGCCGTGGGGCATGAAACGGATTTCACCATAGCCGACTTCGTGGCCGACCTGCGCGCCCCCACCCCCACCGCCGCCATCGAACTCACCACGCCGGATGCCGCTGAGCTGCGCGCCTGGCTGGCCGGCACCGCCCTGCACCTGCGCCAGCAACTCACACGCAGTCTGCAAATGGCACGGCTGCGCCTCAAAGTGGTGCAGCAAAGCCGCCTGGCTACCCCGCGGGAACTGCTCGTCCCCTACCAGCAGCAGCTCGATACCCTTACCGAAGAGCTCCACACCGCCCTGCACAACCGTCTGCAGCAGGAACGCACCCGGCTCAACCTCTGCTCCGCGCGGCTCTCTGCCCCCAGTGTGCTCAACCACATCCACCACGCCGCTGACCGCCTGACCCGGCAGAAGCAGCTCCTGCTCACCACCCTGCACAACCGCCTGGGCACCCAACGCGCACGGCTCGAAACCCTGGCCGCCAGGCTCAGCGCCGCCAGCCCTCAGAACGCGCTCGACCGCGGATTCGCCCTCGTCAGCACCGCAGATGGCCGGCTCGCGCGCGATGCCGCCGCCCTCCGCCCCGGAGATGAGCTCCGCATCCGTCTCGCCAGGGGAGAAACCGAAGCTATCGTCAAATAACCCCGCACCCCCCTATGAAAAAAGTACTGCCGCTCCTCCTGCTCGCCCTGCCCGCCCTCGCGCAGAACTATTACGACCGCAACGGCGCCTATCAGGGCCGCGCCGAAACAGACGCCTCCGGCAACACCCGCTTCTACGACCGAAACGGTGCCTACCAGGGCCGGCAGGACAGCTCCGGCCGCTACTATGACCGCAACGGCTCCTACCAGGGCCGGCAGGACAGCTCCGGCCGCTACTACAACCGCAACGGTGCCTACCAGGGCCGGCAGGATGACGGTGGCCGTTACTACGACCGCAACGGAGCCTACCAGGGCCGACAGGAAAATGGCCGCTTCTACGACAAAAGCGGCTCCTACCGCGGCCGCAAACAATAAATTTGCATATTTCTCAAAAAAAGTCTTGCAATGCTCCGCACACTGGTGTATATTCCCCCCGCACCCAGTGCGAAACCAATGCTCGGATGGCGGAATTGGTAGACGCGTTAGACTAAGGATCTAATGGGGAGACCCGTGGGGGTTCGAGTCCCCCTTCGAGCACGAAAGGAGCGGCAGTTGCAAAACTGCCGCTCCTTGTTTTTCAGCGTTTGGCGCATCAATGCGGCGCATGATGCCACATTTGAAATACGCCCACTTTATCGTCCCCAATGCCCGGGCAAAGAAAAAGCCCCCGTTAACGGTGCGGCAACACCCGGGGGCTGATTTATGATAACATTGATAATGCGAAGGTTTCCCTTCAGGCACGATTAGACCACAAATGGCGGCGTAAGTCAACCGGAAACAAGCCCCAGCTGACCATACGAAGAAGGAGCAGAATCGTAGTCAAAAACCCGGTTTTGCAAGGCATGGTACCACCTTTGGTACCACCCTCACACGCAACCCATACAAATTCCCCCCCCTTCGAGCGCTACTGAAACCCACCTGAGGCACAGGCAAAGAAAAAGCCCCCGTTAACGGTGCGGCAACACCCGGGGGCTGATTCATGACAAGTGTTAAAATAGCAGGAGGTTTCCCTCCTGACGCGATTAGACCACAAATGGTGGCGTAAGTCAAGCGATTTGAAAGAAAAAAAATGCCCTGCACCGGTTTCCCGGGCAGGGCATAGATTCTAACACCGTTGGAACGCAATAAACAGAATCCAGATTAGTTGCTCAGCCAGCACCGGATTAAGGGCGGCTGCCATCAGGCGTGCTATTTCACTTGTCATGATGTAAAAGCCGCCTGGCTTTTGCCGAACCAGGCGGCAGACAGAGTGTAACACCTCCCACATGCGGTGTCACGTTCAATCTACACAAAGACACGAATAATCAAAAACGCGTTGGAATAATTAACGGTCTCCCTGAAATCTAAGTTAGATTCTGCGGG
>CAZTAX010000068.1:0-9952 GCA_964611765.1 uncultured Akkermansia sp.
AACCTTGGCGCAGTACTTCTTGAAGCCTTCCGGCAGGGCGGTGGACCACAGCACCGTCAGGTTCGGCTCCGGGGCCGGCCCCAGGTTGTACAGGGTCTGCAGCATGCGGAAGGAGCTGCGGGTCACCAGCGTGCGGCCGTCTTCGCCCATACCGCCGATGGATTCGGTCACCCAGGTGGGGTCGCCGGAGAACAGGCTGTTGTACTCGGGCGTGCGGATGAAGCGCACCATGCGCAGCTTCATCACGAACTGGTCCATGAGTTCCTGAATCTCGGATTCGGTGATGGTGCCGGCGGCCAGGTCGCGCTCGAAGTAGATATCGAGGAAGGTGGAGACGCGGCCCAGGGACATGGCGGCGCCGTTCTGTTCCTTCACTGCGGCCAGGTAGCCCAGGTAGGTCCACTGCACGGCTTCGCGGGAGTTGGTGGCCGGGCGGCTCAGGTCGCAGCCGTAGCTCTTGCCCATTTCTGCCAGTTCGGCCAGGGCGCGAATCTGCTCGTTCATCTCCTCACGCAGGCGGATGGTGGCATCCGTCATTACGCCGGCTTCGCGATCCTTCAGGTCCTTGCGGCGGGCGGCGATGAGCTTGTCCGTGCCGTACAGGGCCACGCGGCGATAGTCACCGATGATTCGGCCGCGGCCGTAGGCATCCGGCAGACCGGTGATGATACCGGCGGAGCGGGCAGCGCGGATATCGCTGGTGTAGGCATCGAACACGCCTTCATTATGTGTCTTGCGGATGCGACCGAAGAATTCGGCGGTGTGCGGGCACATCTTCAGACCGTATGATTCCAGCGCCTTCTGGGCCATGCGCAGGCCGCCGAAGGGCATGAGGGCGCGCTTCAGCGGTGCATCTGTCTGCAGACCCACAATCTTTTCGCGTGCCTGGTCGATGTAACCGGGAGCGTGGGATACGATGGTGGAGACCACCTCGGTGTCGGCATCGAGCAGACCACCGGCGTCAATCTCCTTCTTCATGAGCTCCTTCACCTCGTCCCACAGGGCCGTGGTGTCCTCCGTCGGGCCGGCCAGGAAATCGCCTCCGCCGGTGTAGGGAGTGTAGTTCAGCTGAATGAAATCACGGACGTTGATGGACTCTGTCCATGCGCCGGTCTTGAAACCCTGCCAGGGATCCACCTGGCAGGCACAATCCTGAGTTGTTGCTGTGTCTGTCATAAAAATAGTTTGGTTCGGAGTTGTTTCTTTCGCCGGGAGGGTCCTCCCGACTCTCCACCAACATGGTCATTCTAACTCCCACGGGCGGATAAGTCAAGTGGCTTTCCTCGGTTTTTGTTCGAATTCGGGTAGAATTCGCCTATTATATCTGTTTGGTTGTCTGGAATTATTCTAACTAATATCGGCGAAAAGTCAAGTGGAATAATTCTAAAAAAAGATAACGGCACGGTATTTTACGTGCTGTTGAAAGGAACTGGTGCAGTTTTTCATCCATCAGTGCAGGGCACGCAGGCGGGCTGCTGTTTCTTCGATAAGGGCTCGTGCGCGCTGCACATCTTCTGTGTGGGCATCGCCGGTGCTGCGCTCCACGGAGAAGATACGGGCCAGTTCATCGTTCATGGTAGCGATAATTTCAGCAGCTTCGTCAGAGTCCGCGGCACGGGCACGGAGTTGGTTGATTTTCTCGTAGTCTTCAATGCCGTCGCGCAGGCGTTCGAAGCGGATGGAACTGCGGTTGCCGGGGTACACCAGGAAGCAGTCGCCGGAGGGCCAGTGCACGAAATCCGTGCTTTCAAACGGGTTGCGGTTCCAGGCGTTGTAGGCCCAGCGCAGGAAACCGTCCAGATGGTTGGCTGCGGCAAAGAGTCCGAGCCACTCCGCCTGAGCAGGCGGGGAGAAGGTGAAAGTATTGGGCTTCTGCGGGTGCAGGCACACGTAGAAGGTGGTAATTTTGCCGGCAGCCTGGCGCTCGCGGAGCAGCTCGCCCAGGGCGGTGCCGGCGTGGGTGATGACGGGGGAGATGTTGTAGACCTCGCGCATCAGTTCGGAGGGCTTATCCACGGCAGAGGCCACCTGGAAACCGGGGGCTGCGCTCTTCAGCAGTGCCATGGCGGCGCGTACCATCCTGTCCGGGCGTTCATCGATGGAGATGCAGGTTTTCTCCGCCCAGCCCTTGCGTTTCATGTGGGCATGGAAGTCGCGCAGGAAAGGTTCCCACAGAGAGTCATACTCCGGGCTGCCGGGCACGGCTTTTACGGATTCATAGCGGCCGGTTGCTTCATCGAAGAAGCGCACGGTGAGGTGCCAGGGAATCATGGTGTAGCAGCTTATCTGCTCGCGGATGCCGATTTCATCGTGCATGAAGCTCACCCAGGCATCCAGTGCGGTGTAGTCGTAGCGCATTTTGCCATCCACTCCGCGAATCCAGCGCACCATGCCGGGGTAGGGGTCGTAGGTCTGGCCGTTCCAGGCTTCATCCAGAATGGTGACGGTGATGCACTTCTGCCCGGCCTCGGCCAGGCGTTTCATGAGCGGGCGGAGCAGGGCAAAATGCTCCGGTGACCAGGGCTCCACATCGTGCCAGCGGGCCACGGACCACGGGTATTGCCACAGGTCGAGGTGGATTTTCCAGTTTCCGGGTTCGGGGAGCACCTCCTCGCACACTTGCAGCTGAACTTTCTGCCGGACTTCGGGACACCCCTCGGCCGAGACGCAGACATAGCCCTCGTAGATGCCCGGCCCGGCACCTTCGGGCACGTCCACCTGTAGCCAGATACCGCGATTCACCCCGGCAGGGTTGTTGCAGCTGGTCTCGCTGCCGATGATGTCCGCCGTGGGGGTGCCGCCGGCCACTGTGTAGCGAATCATGGAAACCGTTGCGGGGATAGTATCTACTCCATTGCTCAGCCCGGTGCATGAGACGCTCAGCTGCGGGGCCTGGCCGTTTGCCTGCACAGCCAGCTGGGCGCTGCATCGCTCACCACGCCAGGCCTGCAGATTCAGTTCTGCTGCGGTAAGTGAAGCTGAGCTTCCGGTTGTAAGTCGGATATCTGCTGCCGGATAGATGGATAGATGTGTGGCGCGGGCCTGTTTTTCCGCCTTGGTGG
The DNA here is from genome assembly GCA_964611765.1 of uncultured Akkermansia sp. Taxonomy (GTDB): domain Bacteria; phylum Verrucomicrobiota; class Verrucomicrobiia; order Verrucomicrobiales; family Akkermansiaceae; genus Akkermansia. Next base: position 3,063 of record CAZTAX010000068.1, read on the forward strand.
GCGCGGCCGCATCGTACGGCTGCTTGCGGTCAGCCGGCCACTGTGCATGAACCTGAAGAGTCAGCGTGGCGAGAAAAAGAGGGAAGAAGAACTTCATGGTTTATATTCAGATCAGTTGCTTTCGTTGATAAGCTTCTGGAGTTCGTTGAGCTCTTCCATGAGGGGAGCGGCCTCCTGCCAGGAGATGCCGGGGGCGTTGATGCGGGAGCGAAGCTGATCCACATGCGCTTTGAGGGCGGCCAGCGCAGCATTTGCACATGTGGAATCCACCACAGTGGCAATGTCCGGCATCTCTACCGGGGTGTGTTCCAGATACCGCAGTGCGGCAGCCTGTTCCAGCGGAAGCTGGGAGATGAAGGCCTGCCAGGCTTCCTCATTGCCCGGGGCCGGCAGGGATTCCATGAAACGCTGCAGTACCACGCCTCCGGAAAGCCAGCGGATGGGTTCCTGCAGCTCTTCGATGCGCTCCAGCAGCAGGGCCTGGGCCTCGCTGTTGGAAGCGGCCAGGAAGAGAATGTCGCGGATGACGTTGTGCAGGTTGATGGGGATGACGCGCCTTGGCGCTTCCTGTATTGTTTCCGCGGTGGAGAATTCTTCCTCTTCTCCGGGTTCCCACTGGGGCTCGTCGGGTGTGGATTGCGGGCTTTCCTTGCGGGTGCGGATGATTCCTTCCACGGTTTCGCGCAGGGCTTCCAGTCCTGTATTCAGTCGGGTGGCCAGGTCGGCCACAGCCACATCGCGGCGGTTGCGGTCGGTGATTTCGGCTGCTAAATCGGCCATGCGGGGGATGAGGGCGGCGCGGGCATTGGCATCACCCTGAATCATGGCCAGTTCCTGTCCCACGCGCACCTCCAGATAGGGGCGGGCGGTGTCGATGGCCTCGCGCAGGGCCTCCGGGCCTCTGCTGCCGATGAGAGAATCCGGGTCTTCGCCGGGGGGCAGGCTGGCGTGGTAGACCTCCAGCCCGGCAGCGGCGAGCTTGCGGAAGGTTTTCTCGCTTGCCTTGATGCCTGCGTTGTCGCCATCGTAGCAGAGAATTGCCTTTTTGGCGTATTTGCGCAGGATTTTCGCGTGCTCATCGGTGAAGGCTGTTCCCAGACCTGCCACGGCGTTGCGGATATCGGCTTTTTCGTGGCAGGCAATCACGTCCAGCTGGCCCTCGCAGACCACCACGCACATGCCGGCTTTCCCGATGGGGCCGGTGGCTTTGTAGAGCCCGAAAAGCAGCTCTCCCTTGTGGAAGGCCGCAGTATCAGCCGTGTTCACGTATTTGCGAGGGTCCTGGTCGGCGCGGATGACTCGGCCGGAGAAGCCGACTACCTCGCCCCGCACGTTGTGGATGGGGAACATGAGACGATCCCGGAACACGGGGTAGAGCCCGCGTTGCCCACGCCCCAGCAGGTAGGCCTCGGCCAGCAGGCGGTCATCCATGTTGCGGCTGGCGGCCTGCTGACCGAATTCGCGGAAATCCGGCGGGGCCCAGCCGAGCTGCCAGGCGCGGGCGATTTCAATACCGAAGCCGCGTTGCTTCAGGTATTCGCGCACATGAGCGGCAGCGGCATCGCGGCAGAGCTTGCGGTGGTAATATTCAGCGGCCAGGGCGTTGGCCTCGACCACGCGGGCGCGCATGCGTCGCAGGCGCGCCACTTCGGGATTTTCCTCCTCCTCGATGACCGGAATGCCGTTCATATCCGCCAGTCGGCGCAGGGCGGTGGGATAATCGAGGTTCTCGAACATCATGATGAACTTCAGCGCATCGCCACCCACACCGCAGCCGAAGCAGTGGAAGGTCTGGCGCGCCGGGTTCACATGAAAAGAGGGCGTCTTTTCGCTGTGGAAAGGGCAGCAGGCTTTCCAGGAATTGCCTGCGCGGCGCAGTTGCAGATACTTGCTGAGGAGCTCCACGATATCTGCGGAGTCCTTGATGCGTGCCACGCATTCCTGGGTGATTCGTGCCATGGGGTATCAGCCTTGTGTGAGGGTGCGGAGATGGTTCTCGAAGCCGGGGTAGGATGTGTTGATGCTGTGGCAGTTGAGCAGGGTGGTCTCGCCATCGGCATTCAGCCCGGCCATGAGGAAGCTCATGGCAATGCGGTGGTCGCCGTAGCAATCCATGGTGGCGCCGTGCAGCGGAGCCCCGCCGGTGATTTCCATGCCATCCGGGAATTCCTCGACCACGGCTCCCATGGCGCGCAAGTTGCCCACCACGGTGGCAATGCGGTCGCTTTCCTTCACACGCAGTTCCGTGGCGTTGCGGATGCGGGTAGTACCTTCGGCGAAGGCGGCAGCCACGGCCAGCACGGGGATTTCATCAATGAGGTTCGGGATTTCGTGCTTCAGCACCTCGGTGGCGGTGAGTTTCTGCGGGGCACACACGGTGAGGTCGCCGTAGGGCTCGCCGCCTTCGGTGCGGTTGGTGATGCGGATATCGGCCCCCATGCGGCGCAGCACGTTGATGACCGCATCGCGCGTGGGGTTCAGCCCCACATTCAGCAGGGTGACCTTGCTGCCCGGCACGATGGAGGCCGCCACCAGCCAGAACGCCGCGCTGGAAATATCCCCCGGCACGGTGATGTCCTTGTTGGTGGGAATGACCGGGCCCTGCACGGCAACGTCCAGCCCATCCGCCGAGACGGTGCAGGGGATGCCGAAATGCTCGAACAGGCGCTCCGTGTGGTCGCGGGTGATAGCGGGCTGGTGCACGGAGCTGCGCCCCTCGGCCAGCATGCCGGCCAGCAGCACGGCGCTTTTCACCTGGGCGCTGGCCATGGGCAGGTCGTAATGGATGGGGTGCAGCGTGCCGCCTTCAATCTCCAGCGGGGCGCAGCCGGGTTTCGAACCGCAGGCCTTGATGCGGGCTCCCATGGCGGCCAGCGGGTCGATGATGCGCTTCATGGGGCGGCTGCTCAGCGAGGCATCGCCGAACATGCGGCTGCGGAAGGGGAGGGAAGCCAGCACACCGGCCATGAGCCGCATGCCGGTGCCGCTGTTGCCGCAGTCGATATCGTGCATTGGGGCGGTGGGCAGCATGCCCGTGCCGGTGAGGGTGAAGTTCTGCTCCGTATCTCCGGGAGTGACCGTGGCACCCAGCTGCTGCATGGCGCGCAGGGTGTTCACGCAGTCCTCGCTGCACAGGTAGTTGCGTACCTGCATGGAGCCCCTGCCCAGGGCGCCGAGAATGGCGACGCGGTGGGAGATGCTCTTATCGCCCGGTACGGTGATGGTGCCGCGCAGTCCGCTGGCGGCGCGGGAAACGGTGATGCTGTTACTTGACATGAATCTTGATGTGTTGCTTCCTGTGCGCTTCCTTGATGAGCGTGTCGAAGAAGGTGTTGACCCCCAGTTCGCGCTGGGCGCTGATGATGGCGGTGCGCAGCGTCTCGCGGCACTCCTCCAGCGAGGGTGTGCGGGCTGGGACGATGGGCCCGGCCTGGATGATGTGCCAGCCCCACTTGCTTTGCACCAGTGTGGGCGTGTCGGCCGGAATGGCGGCCTCACCGAAGAGTTTGAGCTCCGGCAGCGGGAGCAGGGCATCATCGTACACCGTGCCCAGCTCACCACCGCGCGGGGCGCTGGCGGCATCATCGCTCTGTTCGGCGGCCAGTTTGCCAAAATCCTCGCCGGCAGCCAGGCGGGCCATGATTTGTTCTGCCACCTGGTGGGCATCGGGGCGGTTCAGAGAGGCGATGAAGATATGCTTCACCGGGCGGCTGGCGGGGATGCTCATTTCATCCTTCACCTGCTTGTAGTGGGCTTCGATGGCCTCGTCATTCACCTGGGTGTGCGGCTCCAGGTTGCGATCCAGCAGAGCCAGCTGCATGAGGCGGGCCTCCAGCTTATCCGTGAACTGGCTTCGGGTGTAGCTCTGGGAGGCGAGCTGCTGCTCGAACTCAGCATCTCCCCCGGCGCGGGTGGCCAGGGCGGCCACCAGTCGCTCGGCCTCGGCGCGGTCGTGCTTCAGCTGGTTATCGTTGTAGCGGGTGCGCATGCGCAGCAGGGAGCTGCGCACTATATCCATGGCCATGGCAATATCGGTTTTCTGCCGTCCGGATATCAGTTCCTGTTCTGCCTTGTGGCGGGCCAGTTGTCCGGGCGAGATTCGCTCACCGTATACCACCACGGCGGCGTCTGTCTGCTGTTTGTTCTTTTTGTGCAGAACCCCGTACATGGGACCATGCAACCACCACAGGTCGGCACACAGATAAATCAGCGCTGAGCCGATGATGCCTGCTTTCAGAACCTGGATTTTGGCGGACGTCCACATGACGCGGTCATTCTACCCTCCCGGGTGCCTTTTGGCAACTCAAAAGCATGTGCGCACGGGGGAAGCTGCCGTGTTCGGATGTCATGCAGACAGAAAAACTGTACAAAATGGCAGCTTCTGATGACTCTTCATCCCTTTAGACTTGAAAATGCAGGAAAAACAGCTATACTACCCGCGTGCCGTGGGCACTTATATTATCCTGTTAAACACACCATTCATGAACATGAATACCCCCAGAGTAGCTATCGTGGGCGCCACCGGTGCGGTGGGCGTCGAGATTCTTTCCTGCCTTGAGACCCGCAACTTCCCGCTGGCCTCGCTCAAACTTCTGGCCTCTCATCGTTCTGCTGGTAAACAGGTGGCATTCCGCGGTGAGATGCTCACCGTGCAGGAGCTCACGGCTGATTCCTTCGGCGATGTGGATATCGCGCTCTTTGCTGCCGGTGGTGATATTTCGCGTGAGTTTGCCCCCATTGCCGGCGCTGCCGGCTGCGTGGTGGTGGATAACTCCTCCGCTTTCCGCCAGAACCCGGATGTGCCGCTGGTGGTGCCCGAAATCAACGCCGAGGCTGCCTTCAATCATCCGCGCAACATCATTGCCAACCCGAACTGCACCACCATCATCACGCTGATGGCTCTGTATCCGCTGCACCTCAAGTATGGCCTGAAGACCATTGTGGCCAGCAGCTATCAGGCTGTTTCCGGCAGCGGTCAGCATGGTATCACTGAGCTGGAGAACCAGGTGCGCGCCATCGTGGACGGCCATCCGGTGGAAATCAAGACCTATCCCCGCCAGATTGCTTTCAATGTGCTGCCCCAGATTGACAAATTTGCCGACAATGGCTACACCAAGGAAGAGCTTAAGATGCTCAACGAGGGCCGCAAGATTATGAACCTGCCGGAGCTGAACGTGACCTGCACCTGCGTGCGTGTGCCGGTGTATCGCAGCCACTCCATTTCCTGCATTGCCCAGTTCGAGAAGCCGGTGGATGTGGAAGGCGCCCGCGCCTGCTACAACGGCATGCCCGGTGTGGAGCTCATGGACGATGTGGCCAACAACGTGTGGCCCACCCCGCTGGATTCCACCAATGGCGATACCTGCTATGTGGGCCGTATCCGCAAGGATATTGCCATCGACAACGCCCTGAACCTCTGGGTGGTGGGCGACCAGGTGCGCAAGGGCGCGGCTCTGAACGCCGTGCAGATTGCCGAACTGCTCGTAAAGGGTAAGTAAATCACTTCAGTCATGGACATCAAGACGCTCATCAAGGAAAGTGCCGCCAAGGTGGAAGCCCGCCTGAACGAGCTGCTGCCCGGCGAGGATATTGCCCCGTCCACCATCCATAAGGCAATGCGCTACAGCATCTTTGCCGGAGGAAAGCGTATCCGCCCGCTGCTGTGCCTGGAGGCCGCCAAGGCCTGCGGCGGCAGCGAAACCGTGGCTCTGGATGCCGCCTGCGCACTGGAAGCTCTGCATACCTACACCCTGATTCATGATGACCTGCCTTGCATGGATAACGATGACCTGCGCCGCGGGCGTCCCACCAACCACAAGGTGTTCGGCGAGGGAATAGCAGTGCTGGCGGGTGATGCCCTGCTGACTGAGGTATTTGCCATGCTGGCTCGTGTGCCGGCCAATGACCGCTACGATGCCGCCGACTACGTGGCCGAAATGGCTCACCGCACGGGCAGTCAGCATCTGGTGGGCGGCCAGGTGCTCGACCTCGAGGGCGAAGGCCGGGAGCTCACCGTGGATGAGCTGCGCGCCATTCACCACGGAAAGACCTCGGCTCTCATCATGGCCTCTGTGCGCCTGGGCGGCATGGCTGCCGGCTGCACTCAGGAGCAGCTGGATGCGCTGACCGAGTACGGTCGTGCTCTGGGACTGGCTTTCCAGATTATCGACGATATCCTGGATGTGACCTCCACCCCGGAGGTGCTGGGCAAGAGCATAGGCAAGGATGCCAAGGTGCACAAAGCCACCTATCCCGCTCTGGTGGGCATGGATAATGCTCGCGCCGAGGCCCGCGAACTCACCGCTGCTGCCCGTGCTGCGCTGGATGTGTTCTCTGACCGCCGCCGTGAGAATCTGCTGGCTATCAGTGATTACCTGCTCAAACGCGATTATTGATTGCCTCCCGCTTTCTGTTTTCCGCCGCCGCGTCTTCGGACCCGGCGGCGATTTTGTTTAAGAAAACCAAAAAATCCTGCTTGAAATGGGGCTGGATATATGTTAGTATGCAGCCGTTGACGCTCCCTGACTACCCTGTACTGAGCCAACGGATGCAGCTGCATTGTCGGATTGCACTGAGGTGAGGTGGTCGGGGCTGCGGTCCGCACAACCCCTGACCCTACCCACCATCCCTATGATACCCGAAATCGAAAACAAGAATAGTGTCGTCTCCGTTTTGCGCCGTAATCTGCATCTGGCTTTACGCCGCCGGACCTGGAGTTTCAAACGAAATACCCGGCTGGAGTCCCTGATGCCCCGCAAGCCTGAGTGTCGCGTTCGCTTCTGGCTGCCAGCTGAACAAGTGTGTCCCAAAGTTTGAGCAATGAGCCTGATAAATGGGAATTTGGCGTTCCGCCAAAATTACGAGTTACGAATTACGAGTTACGAATTATA
>CAZTAX010000069.1:0-9824 GCA_964611765.1 uncultured Akkermansia sp.
ACATAGGTTCTCATTATCGCATGCCTGTCTACAATGTCGTTGGTTAAGAGCTTACGAAAAAACCATAGGAATGAAGAAACTCGCTCTTGCCTTGCTTGCCGTGGTGTTCAGCTGCGGTATGGCCACAGCCCAGGAACCCGCCCCTGCGCCCGCGGCTCCGACGCCCTGCGTGAAGAAGTGCTGCGCCAAGAAAGCGGAGTGCCCGAAGAAGAAGTGCAGCCCCAAGAAGGCCGAATGCCCTGAAAAGAAGGCATGCTGCCCGAAGAAGGACTGAAGCTCCGGCACACAGTTCATACCCGCTCATCCGGCCGTTCCTTTGCCGGATGAGCGTTTTTTATAGCCCAGAATACCAAATAACAAGAAAATACTGCCAAAAAGATAGGAAAAAATGCGTTCTAACTGCGTTTTTTTATTGCAAAGGGAGGGAAAATGCGGTAATTTGCAATCAGCAGGCGGGGGTGGGCAACGCCCTCCACCCGATGAAGCAAGAAATCGCAAAGACCTGGAAGAAATCCGCAATCATGAATACGACAACACTGAAAAAGCTGGCTCTCTCCGTTCTTGCCGCAGGTGTGGCCTTCGGTATGAGCGGAATCGCAAATGCTCAGGATGTGAACTGGGCAGACCGGGAGGGGGAAACTCTTTTGATGAAGGCAGCCGACCGTGGTCAGGTGGCAGAAGTGACACGACTGCTGGCCGCCGGTGCGCAGGTGAACACGAAGGATAACGATGGAGAAACAGCGCTGATGATGGCCGCCGATGACGGCAATGCCGCCATTGTGAAGCTGCTGCTGGAAGCCGGTGCAAACGTGAACGATGCCGATGAGGACGGGGAGACCCCGCTCATGTATGCCGCGGACAGTGGTAACCCGGCCACGGTGAAGCTGCTGCTGGATGCCGGCGCCACGGTCAATGTCATCGACAACGAAGGCGAAACCCCGCTGATGAAGGCCGCCGATGAGGGCAATGTGGCGGTGATTCAGCTGCTTATTTCCGCTGGTGCCGACCTGAATGTGCAGGACAGCGAGGGAGAGAGTGCGCTGGATAAGGCCATGGACGAAGGTAACATACGCGCAGTGCAGGCACTGCGTGCCGCCGGTGCCCGATAAAGATTTGTACGCATAACGTCAACGCGAGTCACCGCCGTCCGGCCGCTGTGCCCGGCGGCGGTTTTGCAGTCCGAATTCCGCGAAAGTACGGGCAAAATAACCGTTTTGACTTTACAAGAGCGTATGGCGGGCGTATAAAAAAGCTTAGCCATGCACGCACCGAGCATTGTTCATTCGTTAAAGACGTATAACCGAAAAACATTTTTCTCTGACCTGGGAGCCGGTCTGACCGTGGGTGTGGTAGCCCTGCCGCTCGCCATGGCCTTTGCCATTGCCTGCGGGAGCAGTTCCATCACCCCCAGCACGGGCCTCATTACTGCAGTGGTGGCAGGCTTTCTGATTTCGCTGCTGGGTGGCAGCAAGTTCCAGATTGGCGGTCCCACGGGCGCCTTTGTGGTGTTGATTACCGGCGTAGTGGGCAGCTTCGGGTTCCCCGGGCTGGTGCTCTGCACGCTGCTGGCGGGGCTGTTCCTCGTCATCTTCGGCGTGTGCCGCATGGGGTCGCTCATCAAATTCATTCCCTATCCGGTGACTACGGGCTTTACCAGTGGTATTGCCGTCACGATTTTCTGCACTCAGATCAAGGATTTGTTCGGCCTGCAGATAGACCGCGCGGTGCCGGCGGAGTTCATAGCCAAGTGGCAGTGTTATTTTGAGTATTTCCACACGGTGAATTACTGGGCACTGGGCCTTTCGGTGCTCACGGTGGTGGTGATTCTGGTGACGAAACGTCTGTGCCCGAAGGCGCCGTTCATGCTGGTGGGCATGCTGGTGAGCACGTTGATATGCCAGTGCTTCAACCTGCCGGTGGAAACAATAGGCTCCCGCTTTGGTGAACTGCCGCAGGGGCTGCCCATGCCGAGCCTGCCGGAGGTCAACTGGAAGCAGCTGCCCCAGCTGGTGCAGCCCGCCTTCGTGATTGCTCTGCTGGCCGCCATTGAATCGCTGCTCAGTGCGAGCGTGGCTGATGGTATGACCGGTTCCCGCCACCACCCGAACACCGAGCTTATCGGCCAGGGCGTGGGCAACATGGCCTCTGCGCTTTTCGGCGGCATCCCCGCTACGGGCGCCATTGCCCGCACCGCTACCAACATCCGCGCCGGTGGCAAGACCCCCATCGCCGGCATCATTCATGCCATTACTCTGCTGCTCATCCTGATGCTGGCAGGGCAGTATGCCGCCATGGTGCCGCTGGCTGCGCTGGCCGGCATCCTGGTGATAGTGTGCTGGAATATGGCGGAGGTTTCCACCTTTATTCACCTGGTGAAGGGGCCGCGGCAGGATGCCGTGGTGCTCTGCCTAACCTTTATCCTCACGGTGCTCATCGACCTGGTGGTGGCAGTGGAAGTGGGTGTGGTGCTGGCGGCTCTGCTGTTCATCGGCCGCATGGCTCAGATCAGCAATGTGGAATCCATTTCCCGAGAACTGGAGGGCGAGGATCCCGAGGAGCAGCCCAGCCGTTCCCGCTACCTGCGCCATGTGCCTGAGAACGTGGAAATTTTCGACGTGCAGGGGCCCTTCTTCTTCGGCGCGGTGGAGCAGTTCAAGGACCGCGTGTTCCGCACGCTGGAGCGAGATATCGAGTATGTGCTGCTGCGCATGCGTCTGGTGCCGGCATTGGATGTCTCCGGTCTGCATGCGCTGGAGGACTTCCTGGCCTATTGCCAGCGCCGCAACATAACCCTGCTGCTTTGCGGTGTGCAGAAGCAGCCGCACAAGGTCATTCGCCGCGATTCTCCCTTCATGCAGGAGCTGCATAAGGAGAATATCTGCGAGAATATCGATGCTGCCCTGGAGCGTATCAAGCAACTGGAGCAGGAGAAAGGTAAGACGCCAGCGGCATAAAGCTGAAGGCTTCGGTTTGTAACGGTTATAAAAATCACCGGTGGAGCAGGGCGCTCCACCGGTGATTTGGTAAGCAGTTGGCGGTGTGGGATTAATCCCAGCACTGCAGGTCGTCGGCAATGTCGGGCATCTTGTCCTTGGTGAAGACGGGGTCGGTGACGCCACAGCGCTTCTGCTCGCGGTAGTCTTCCAGGAGACGGAAGGCATACTTGCCGAGCAGGACGATGGCGATGAGGTTGCAGATTGTCATCAGGCCCATGAAGAGGTCGGCCAGGTTCCAGACGGTACTGAGACTGGCCACGGAGCCGAAGAGCACCATGGCGGCTACGATGACGCGGTACACGGTCAGCACCCAGGGCTTCTTGCTGAGGTACTGCACATTGGCCTCGCCATAGTAGTAGTTGCCCAGCACACTGCTGAACGCGAAAAAGAAGATGGCGATAGCCACGGCAATGTTGCCCCAGGGACCGATCTGCTGGCAGAGGGCTGCCTGGGTGAGTTTGATGCCGTTCACATCGCTGCCGGAGGGAATACCGCCCACCAGGATGATGAAGGCGGTGCAGGAGCAGATGATGAGCGTATCACTGAACACGCTGATGGCCTGCACCTTGCCCTGCTTCACCGGGTGGGAGACATCGGCCGTGGCGGCCACATTCGGGGCGGAGCCCATGCCGGCTTCGTTGCTGTACAGACCGCGGCGGATACCCTGCTGAATGGCCGCACCGATGCCGCCGGCCAGTCCCTGTTCCCAGCCGAAGGCGTGGGAGATGATGAGGGCGAACACGTTGGGAATATCGGTGATGTTCATGGCGATGACCACCAGGGCCAGGGCAATGTATCCCAGCGCCATGAACGGAACGATGATGCTACTGACGCGGGCAATGCTCTGAATGCCGCCGAAGATGATGGCGGCGGTGATGATGGTGAGCACGGTGCCCATGTAGGACGGCGGAATGGCAAAGGCTTCCTCAAAGGCCTGGCAGATGGTATTGCTCTGCACGGAGTTGAAGGCAAAACCGAAGGTGAAGATGAGCAGGACGGAGAAAATGGCTCCCATCCACGGCTTTTTGAGGCCGATGCTCATGTAGTATGCCGGACCGCCGATGAAGGAGGATTCGCCCTTGATCTTGTAGAGCTGGGCCAGGGTGGATTCCACAAAGGCGCTGGCGGCGCCCAGGAAGGCGATGAGCCACATCCAGAAAACGGCACCCGGGCCACCCAGGGCAATGGCTACGGCCACGCCGGCCAGGTTGCCGGTTCCCACGCGGCTGGCAATGGAGATGGCAAAAGCCTGGAAGGAGGAGATGCGCTCCACGCCTTCTTCGCGTTCCTCATGCGTGCAGTTGCGGAACATGATGGGCAGATCTCGCAGCATGGTAATCTGCACAAACTTGCAGCGGATGGTAAACCAGATGGCACATGCGATCAGCATGGCGACCAGTACATAGGTCCACAGAATGCCATTCAGAAAATCGACTATTTGAGTGAATATTTCCATGTTATGGTGCGGTAAGTCCGCAGTAGTCTACCACCGTTTTATTGAAAATCAAGATTTTAATGCAACAAGCGTACATGGAGATAGAAAAAATCCCCCCTCTGCCAGGTGGCAGAGGGGGATTTTCAGTACGGCTTTATTGTGCCGGTGAGGGATTCTCAAAGTAAGCGGGCCAGTCGGTGGGAGCAGGGCCATCGTAAGGCTTGGCCGCGGGGGAGCAGAGGTCGAGCTCTGCGTTGTAATACGGGGATTGCAGCCCCACCAGGCCCAGCAGGGTGTGGAAGTAGTGCTCGTGACCAATCTGCATGGAGGTGGAGCTCTTCATCTGCTGCACGGCCTGGGCAAAGTGAGGGTTCAGGGCTTCAAACTCAGGCGAACAGATGGCAAATGCGCCTACTGCCGCAGCCTGAGTGGAGTGGAAGAAGCCCTTTTCGGCCCCCACGCGGGCGCGGCCCCAGGTGCCGTCGTAGTCGCCCAGGTATTCGCCGTGGTCGCTCACGTAAATGTACACGTAGGGGCGGCCCTTCAGGGATTCCAGCACGCGGTGCACAAAGCGGTCCGTGTAGTGGATGGTGTTGTCGTAGGCATTGCGCACGGCATCCTCGTCGGAGCCATTGGGTTGCAGAATCGGCTTGCTGGGGGTGAAGGGGGGATTCTCATGGTCATAGTTGCGGAAGGGCAGGTGGCTGCCTTCGTTGTTCACCATAAGGAAGAGATTCTTCTTGCCGGATTCCTGCAGACACTGGTGAATCTGCTCCGTGGCATCCATGACGTCGCCGCGGGTGTAATAACGCTTGCTGCATGCCTGCGTGAGGTTGCGCAGCGCTTTGTCGGCGCGGATGGATTGCTTGTTGAGCGAACCCAGGAAGCAGCGTACATCAAAACCGTTGGCCTTGAACAAATCCAGCACCGGGCCGCAGGTGGCTTTCATGTCATCAGACGGTGTGCCGTATACACCGCCTTCTGCGCGGCGGGCATTGGTGAGCAGCACGTGAAGACTGGTCACCGTCAGACCGGAGGCCGCCACGCAGCGCTTCCAGCTCATCAGGTTCGGTACCTTGGAAAGCAAGGGCGTGGTGTCGCGGTTGAAACCATTGAAGGCCAGCCGGTCAGCGCGAACACTTTCGCCGATGTGGAACACGATGACACAGCCCTCATCTCCCTTCAAGGTGGGAAGGGTGGAGGGCTGAGCCGCAGGAGAGGGGATGGAAGTAGCCAGCTTGGCATCGGCTTTGGCGGCTTTCTTCATGTCGCGGTAGGACTGGGAAGTGCGTTTGAAAGCTCCATTGATGCCTACTTTGGAGAGCGAGGTGCAGCCATTCGGCAAGAAGGGGTACAGGATATAGAAGAGGCAGCCGGTGCAGACGACGGTGCCGAGCAGGGCCCGCTTGGGAATGGAATGCAGCAGGCGGTTGAGCAGGTGGCTCGATACGGCAACAACAGTGACTCCCACCACGATGAGCGTGATGTTCAGCGGGGTGATATAGACCATGAACTCCTCCTCAGAGCATTCCAGCGCTTCCACCAGCACCATGGAGTTCAGCATGGAGCGGTACTGGATGAACGCGCCGGCTTCCAGCATGCCGATGAGCATGAGCGGAATGAAGAGGATGAACGAGAACCCGCGCAGCAGCAGCCATATACCCACCACTACGCAGATGAACATGGCTGAGCTGTGGAAGAACAGCTCCGACTCGCTGTAGGTGAAGGGACAGGTAAGCGCGGTCAGGAAGAAGACCATGGCAAGCAGTGCCGCCAGCTTGACGGGGCGGGGCAGGCAGAGCCAGCCTTTCCTGCTGTTGATGATAAGGAAGATGATGCTTAACACCAGCACAAGCGAGCTTTTCCACCAGGAGGCGGCAGAAGCGAGACAATAGGGGGTGTACACGTCAAACTTAACACACAGGGGAGTCAGAAGCAGGAGGGCCAGCAAGCCCATCAGAATCCAGGACCCGATGTTCTTGCCGGGCTTGGCTGCGTCGGTGTTTTCGCTATTGTTGTTCATATCAGGTTATACGAGGTAGATTTGTATCAGTCGAAAGGGACGGCTAACGAGCAGATTTTAGCACTGTCAGGTCACTTATTCAATGATTATAGTTGAGAGATTGAAAGATTAATGGCCTGATGCCAGCATTGCAATCATTCCGCCGATCAACAGAATGAGGAGTCCGATGCTGATGCAGACTGCCAGGAACGCGCGCTTGCGGGAGAGCCGGAGCCAGCGGATGCCATAGCGGTATTGCAGAATGATGAACGCAACGTTGGTCAGCAGCTGGGTGCTCCAGGTGGGGAGAAAAGCATTCAGCAGGGTGCCCAGAAGCCCGAGAAGAAAGCCAAGGCCTGTGAGCGCCGCGCTGGTTCTGAGGATTTCGCGTTGCGCGCATTGCTTACGGGCAACGAGGAGGTAGGAAATGTAGATAATGGTAAATAGAACAGCAAGTGTAATGGCCACGCTGATAATCAAAGGAAAGATAGTCATAGTCAGATGAACAGTTCAGGTTGTTTCGGTTCGGAGGCGATGGAGGTGAGCTTTGCCGTGAAGGCCTGCACCACAGGCGGGGGCAGGATACGGGCCTTGCGCGGGCAGATGGCCACGCAGCGCATGCAGAGGATGCACCTGGCGGTATCCGTGCTGCGCGGGTCGCTCAGCGGGATGGCTCCCACCGGGCATTTGCGGGCACACATGCCGCAGCCGCCGCAGGCATCCGTCACCAGCGGGGTGACCGGCATCTGGGGCAGGGGGCGGTATTCTGCATTTCCGGGCACTTGTACTGCGCCGGGGGAATCCTGCGCCAGTTTGGCTTCCACCGCCGCGCCGAATTTCACGCATTTTGCCAGGTCAGAGACGTCCGGACGCCCGGTGGCAATGCTGCGGATGATGCTGTGCTCGGCAATGAAGGCAGCGGCGGCAACTACTGAGAAACCGGATTCGGTGAGGGCGGACTTCAGCTCAAGCAGGGCGTCTTCATACGCGCGGTTGCCGTAGACCACCACGGCAATGGCCGGGCCGCCCTGGCCTTTCAGGGCCCGCAGTCGCTGAATGGCCACAGCGGGCACTCGCCCGCCGTATACCGGCACCACAGCGAGCACCGGCACCCAGGAGGGTATTTCCTGCGGCTCGACCGGGGCGCAGAGATCGATACGTTTGCCCATGCGGACCCCTGCAATGGCCGTGGCAATGGCGGAACAGCCACCGGTGGGGCTGAATACGGCAGAAATCCAGTTGTTCATACCGGCTCCATTCTAGCATTGTTGAACGAGTAAATCAAACTATTTTAACGTAATCAATATTGTTGACACGTGCTTTGTTTTATGTTAAGTTCACGCGCAACATACTGAAAGAGAAATGCGGAATATCCTGAAGAATCTCCTGTGCCTGCTGCTTGTCGCTGTTTTGATGTTTGCTGCGCAGAGCTTTGCTGCAACTGAGGCGGAAGTGGTGCAGAAGTCCTCCTTCTGCGGCACATTCTGGGCGCTGGCTCCGGCCTTGCTGGCCATTGTGCTGGCGCTGATTTCCAAGGAGGTGTATTCCTCCCTGTTTGCCGGTATTGTGCTGGGAGCCTGCTTTGTGACCCAGTTTTCGTTCTTCGATACGGTGGACTTTGTGGTCAATAAGGGACTGATGGACGGCATGAAGGATACCACCGGCGTGTTCATCTTCCTGGTGATTCTGGGAGCCTTCGTGTGCATGATTAACAAGACGGGTGCTGCGCGTGCCTTTGGCGAGTGGGCTCAGAAGCATGTGAAATCTCGCATCGGCAGTCAGCTGGCCACCTTTGTGCTGGGTATACTCATCTTTATTGATGACTATTTCAACTGCCTGGCCGTGGGCAGCGTGATGCGGCCCGTGACGGATGCCAAGCGCGTATCCCGCGCTAAGCTGGCTTACATTATCGATGCTACGGCGGCCCCGGTGTGCATGATTGCGCCGATTTCGAGCTGGGCTGCGGCTGTTTCCCAGTATTCGGCTGGAACCGGCTACAATGGGCTGGAGCTGTTCATCAAGGCCATTCCGTATAACTTCTACTCCCTGCTGGCGCTTAGCTTCGTGGTGATGATTATCCTGTCGCGCTTCGATTTCGGCCCCATGGTGCGTTACGAGCGCAATGCCATTGAGAAAGGAGATGTGCACACCGTAGTGCCGGAGCAGGTGATGCAGGAGCTGGAGCACACCACGCCCGGCCGCGGGAAACTGATTGACCTGGTGCTGCCGGTGCTGCTGCTGATTGCACTGGAGACTTTTGCCCTGGTGTACGTGGGTGGTATTCTGGAGGGCAAATCCTTTGCGGATGCCCTGAGCGCTACGGATGCTACCGTGGGGCTGCCCTGGGGCGCAATCATTGCCCTGGTACTGGTGGTAGCTTTCTACCGGCTGCGCGGCGTGCTCAGTTTCCGCGCGGCCATGCGCTGCATCCCGGAGGGCTTTGTGGCCATGGTTCCGGCCATCCTCATCCTCACCCTGGCTACATCGCTGAAGAATGTGACCTCTGCGCTGGAAGCCCGCGAGTTCATTGCCTTCCACATGGAGCACAGCGCTGCCGGCCTGGTGAACTTCCTGCCTGCGGTTATCTTTGTGGTGGCCGGGATTCTGGCTTTCTCCACGGGTACCTCCTGGGCTACCTTCGGCATCCTCATCCCCATTGTGGTGAGCACCTTCGACCCCTCCAGCCCGCTCATGTTCATCGGTATGTCCGCCTGTCTGGCCGGTGCGGTGGCTGGCGACCATTGCTCCCCCATTTCGGATACCACCATCATGTCCAGCGCCGGTGCGCAGTGCGACCACCTGAGCCACGTATCGACCCAGTTGCCCTACGTGCTGTATGTATCCGCTATTTCCCTTGGCGCTTTCCTGCTGGCGGGCTTTGTGCAGAACTGGTTCATTGTGTTCCCGCTGGCGTTTGTTGCCCAGCTTTTGATGCTGCTCTGCCTGAAGAAATATTACACGCGTAGGCAAGCGGTTGAGGATTAAGCGATGCTGGAAGGCCTGCTCATTGCCGTTTTTGGTGCGTGTGGTGTGACTTTAGTTGTGCACGAGGAGTGGCTGGAGCGTGGTAACCCGCGCTTTGTGCCTGGGTGGACCATGGCTGCTGTCGTCGTGCTCTCGGCCCTGGGGCTCACGGTGCTTCGGAGCACGGACCTTTAGTCCTGTAATTTATAGTGCCAGATACAAACACCCCCGCTTTCCGGAGAAAGCGGGGGTGTTGCTGAATGGAATTTCAGGGAAGATTACTTGAGAATCATCTTGAAGTCCACCACCACGGCGCGGTCGGCGGTGACGAGCACCGGGTTACCGTCGATAGCGGTGATTTCGGGAATCTCGAGCACGAGCTTCTGCACCTTGGCCAGGGTGTCGGCCAGCGGGCCCACAGCCTTGG
>CAZTAX010000070.1:0-9823 GCA_964611765.1 uncultured Akkermansia sp.
GAGCAAAACAAAAAGACTCGCACATACATCGAGACGGAAACACAAATGAGCGAACTGTATCGGTTCGCTTAAAAATGTTCCGTGCCGATGTATGTACGAGTCTATAACTCTAAAAAATGTGTGGCACATATATTCAATTTTCAGCCGATCTCTCGGTGACTCTATTATACCATACGCAGGAAACTTTTGTCAAGGTTGAGTGAATAAGCTAGTCAAGATGTGGGAATAATATAATAATTTGCAAAAGTCATTACTTTTATAATTATAATTATAACAATAAACACCTTGACTTTTATAATGACTTATGCTATAATATAAACCAATAGAATTTCTCGGAGGTCAGCATGGCAAAACATAAAACATCTAATATCCTTGTCCCCGAATATGAAGGAATCACATCCTTTCAAAAAGGGCAAGCAGCCAGACTGTTCAAAAGAGTGGTAGATGAAGACCAAGTACTTATCGTCAATAAGCAAAACAAGCCTCAAAATGTCATTATTTCCTATGAAAGATATCTTCGATTGAAAAGCCAGGGCATAGATTTATGTTATGCTACAGGAGGTGATGAAGAGTGATGCCATTGAATGGTTATGGTGTTGTGTATACACCTCAAATGCTGGCAAATTTTACGGCCAAGTTATTGCTAAGTGAAACAGATATGGAAACTTTGAATTCCGATAAACCTATAACAGCTTGGGATCCAGCTTGTGGCGAAGGGATACTATTAAAAGAATTCTTTCGTGAGTTTAACCTTTATCACAAGCAGACTATTTGTTGCATGGGAACGGATATTGAAAGAAAAGTAGTCGAACAAAATAAAAAAGCATTCACTAATACGGCATATCAATTCATGTGTAAGAACGCAATTATTCCTTCAGAGAAAATAACTGCAACAAATTATTGGTGTCACCAATTACAAAATCTCTCCTTTGTAATCGCTAACCCTCCATGGAGTTCTGAGAAAGTTTTCTCTAAAGCTGATCTTTCCCAAGCCGGATATGAATTCTACACAGGGCAATACGATAGCTATGTATTATTCATTGAGTTGTGTTTAAAACTAACCAACAAAGGTGGAATGTTAGCATTTATCATACCCGATTCTCTTTTTTCTGGAGAAAACAAGAAACTTAGAGAGCACTTAGTGAAAAACACTCAGATTAGAGTTATTGCCCGTTTAGGAGAAAAGCTATTCCCAGACGTTAACAGAGCGACGAGTATTATCATTTTAAAAAACAGTGCACCTACACCAAATAGCACGACCAAATGTTATAGACTGGATACAGCCGATAGAAAGAGTTTTTTGTTAGGTTCTCTTGATCTCTTTGAGTCGTATATGCAAAAAAAGCACTGTGTGTTGCAGAAAAGGTTTGAAGATAATAAAAACTTCATTTTCGATATAGATGCTCGCGAGGAAGAAGAGTTCTTGTTGGAAAAAATCGCTAGCAATCATATTGATTGGAAATCATTGTTCCATTTTGGTAGGGGGGTAGAAATTTCTAAATCTGGAGTCGTAGTCAAGTGTCAACACTGCGGATCAGCTCAAGGCTACTCTAAAAAGCACTTGGAGACAGGGTATAAAACATGCCAGTTTTGTGGCAAAACCACAGTAGTAGATCAATCGAATATCTTCGAGATTATTTCTACGATCAACAAACCTGGATGTCTTCCAATGTATGTTGGTGAGAATTTACATCGCTATAGTTTTGACGGTATTAGATACATACAACCAAATGTCGATGGCATCAATTATAAAAGCGCAGAGCTGTATTATCCACCCAAAGTGCTGATAAGAAAAACTGGGTTGGGAATATATGCTTGTATTGATTACGAAAGCACCTACATAAGCCAAACAATCTATTCGTGTAACTACATTCAAAAGGACAATCTTGTACCTCTTGAATACTATTTGGGTGTTTTAAATTCGCGGGTTATGTACTATTACTATCTCAAAAAGTATGGTGAAAACGAATGGAAATCACATCCGTATTTAACCAAGGATATCATCTTTTCGCTCCCTATTAGGAAGGCAGATGATTCGAATATGGAAGTGTGCCAAAGAATCGCACAATTAGTACAAAGAATCCAAAATAACTATTCTCGCCAACTAGATTTGGAAATAGAGAAACTGGTTTTGAAATTGTATGATATAAGCCAAGAAGAATTAGGCCTTATCACGAATGAGCTTAATAATCTTCCTGACTTGAATGCTGTTAATCAAATGAAAATAGCAATTGGAGAACTGTATGTATAGGTATATAGGAAACAAAACTAAACTGTTGCCGGTTTTGATGGATGTTTTTGCAGAGGAAGCTCCTTTAAATGCAACTGTGGTTGATTTAATGTCCGGTACAGGAAGCGTAGCTGTTGCTTTGAGAAAACAAGGGTATCGTGTGATTGCTTCTGATATGATGACTTACTCGAAGCATCACTTGGTGACGCAGCTGTTGTTGGATGCACCTCCTTCTTTTCAAAGGATAATTGCGCACTTAAACATCGGAAATATCGAACCATCTGGATACGAGACAGTATTAAAACACTTAAATTCGTTGCCTGAAATAGAAAGCTATTTCTTTAACGAATTCTCCCCGGGCGGAACCCCTAGTAATGGTTCCCCAAGCAGAAAATACTTTACATCCCAGAACGCCAAAAAAATTGATGCCATCAGAGAACAAATCAACATATGGATTGAAAATGATTTAATCACATCAGAAGAAGAATCTGTTCTAAAGCACACCTTGATCATGGCTGTTAATGACGTGGCAAACATTTCTGGAACATATGGCTACTTTCTCTCCAAGTTCAATTCAAACTCATTAGAAACAATTTTATTGAAACCTATCCAATTTGTTAGTGAAGGCAGCATACAAAATACAGTCATTCAAGGGTTTGCAGAGAATATCGCTTCTACCATAACCGCAGATGTGTGTTATATCGATCCGCCTTATATGAAACGTCAATACGCCGCTAATTATCACATCTTAGAAACGATTGCGCGAGGAGATTTCCCTGAAACGATAGGAAAAAGCGGGTTGCGTGATTGGTGGGATCAGCACT
Organism: uncultured Akkermansia sp.; assembly: GCA_964611765.1. Classification (GTDB taxonomy): domain Bacteria; phylum Verrucomicrobiota; class Verrucomicrobiia; order Verrucomicrobiales; family Akkermansiaceae; genus Akkermansia. The sequence goes on from CAZTAX010000070.1 coordinate 3,055, forward strand.
CCAAGTTTTGCACGAAAACAAAGATTCGAGAGTCTTTTTCCAAAGTAATTACTGAGATGAATTGTAACAAATTCATCATCAGTTATAGTGAAGATGGATTGCTCTCGTTAGATGAATTGATTGATCTGTTTTCTTCGTTTGGGGATGTCACATACAGAACGATTGAATACTCTAGATTTAGAAGCAACAATAGCAATCTTTCAAAGAAATTCAATGAATACATTATTATTCTAACAAAAAGAGAAAGCGTGGGGTGACCCACGCTTTCTCTTATCCTTTGTAGTAAGCTTTAAAAGCAGTTGCTTCCAAAGTAAAATTTTCTTTAATAGAACCACGACATTCATAATATCGTATCTCTTTTGCGGTACTGCTTAGTCCGTAAAATCTGTAAACAGAGTATTGTTGTCCTTTTTCTTCGGATACCTCAACTTCATTGGCAGTAATATCAAAAGGCTTATTTTTGCCGCCGGTTGTTGATTTAACCTCAATATACTTTTCGCAATAATCTGTTCCAACTTGCTCAAACGACAAAATATCGAAACCTAACCCATCGCCAATTGTACGTGCAACATGTTCTATTCGATCTGCCAAGTCGGGTCTGCCTGCAGCAATAAGCCTTCTTTTCTCCACTTCAATAGCCAAAAGTTCACCAACATCACCAATCTTCTTGAGGTTTTTGTGACGTCTTGTGTAGTTAACATCTTTGGTCACCGTTCTTTTTTCCGAACGTGGTTTCTTTTTCTTTAATTGAGGAGCTTCTACCTTGGTGATTGCTATGTTGGAAACATCCACAGTAAGCGAGATTTCCTTGGTAGCATACTCAACAGCATCATCGGAAGTTTCGTTGAAATCAGTAGGCAAAACAACATTTCCAATCTCGATATCGGCAGCAGAACCGATAGCAAATGGCGCATTTTTGTCATTGACAAAACGCAAATATTGTTCCTCGTAGAAGATAATACCCTGACGTTTGCCCTTAGAAAAAATATCTTCCAATCCAACACCCGAAGGCCAAGTGACAGGAAGGTTTTCGGAATCTACATAAGTAGCATAAAATTGTACGGTATCATCTTCGCAAATGGTTTTTATAATGAGAACAAAAAGATTGTCGATTATATGAGGGTAATTCTTTTCGTAAATATACTCACCGATATTATTTCGATTAGGCTCAGGGAACCCATTGCTTGTTTGCCATGCAGGGTGACGATATTTTAAGTTCTGCCTTGATATGCGATAATCTTTTCTTCCGGTTCTCGGGGCGAGTTCAATGTCAGCGGCAGTTGTACTACCAACAACAGTTGCTTGGAATGTATATCTTTTTCTTGGATAAATAGATTCTCCATCCCAAAACTCAGGCGTGTTAAAAATGTCATGCGCATCAGAAAACATTTTATCAAGTTCTTCGCGAGTGTATCCTGCTGCTTGTATATAGGTCTGACCACCACCGCTTGCAGGTTTTTTAATTCCATACATGTTAGTGAAGTCCGAGTCTTGAATTTTGTGATATAAAATAGCTACAATATGTTCTGTCATTTTTTCTCCTCCATAAATTCGAAAATTTTGTCGTACGATATATGCAATGCTTCTTTGAAAGCCCAAAGCTGCTCAGGTGATACATTGTGTTTCCCAGCTTCAATTTTTACCCAACACTCTCGGGTGGTATCACAACCCAATAATTGCATATACCTAGTAAGTTCGGCTACCCCAGGCCCAGCCTCTAAACGAAGCATTTTCAGGTGATATCCCAAACTTTTTGATCCTTTGATTTTTTGCATAGTTCTCACCTCCGAACCCAAAACGGATTGTTTGATTAAATTATAGCACAGAAATTATTACAAACCAAACCATATTCGGTTCGGTTTGTAATAATTTCTAACAAAGTTGCAAAAAAACAGACGGTAATGTAGTCGTTGCTACATTACCGTCCTACCTATCCTATTCGGTTTTTGGTTTTCTCCGTTAAGGACATCTCGCCTTCGGTCAGTGTTTTTCTTTTTGGTCGGGATGACAGGACTTCGGCTTTGCTGTAGTCCCGAACGAAGTGAGGGACGAAGGGTCACGTTCGCGAGCGCCGCCGGTGGCGGATACAGCGAGCGATAAGTGAGTGCCGCGGTCGAAATCCGCCGAGCGATAGCGAGAAACGCGGATTTCGGGCACCGCAAACGGGCCGCGTTCGCCTTTAATGCACCTATCAAGTCTCAGCATATTCTCTTTCAACTACCCCTCCGATCTTCTTGCGATTTCATCGCAAGAAAACCACCTCCCCTGACAAGGGGAGGCAAGAAGGCAGAGCGGTCATCTAAACAAGTGAAAACGACCTTAAAAAACCGGATCGGCCCGTATCATACGGGTCAAAATACGGGTCAAAAATCAGGAGCTTTTTCCACCACAAAATTCTCACTTTTCGGACACTGCAAACGAGCCGCGTTGCGCCGTCGGTGGCGGATGCTCCCGCCGTTTTCGCTCTGTCATTTAGATGTTTACTTTACGAAATTCCTGTGCTATAATGGTAAAAGCAAATCGCGTTGTAAACTACTATATCGTAAAGGAGTAATTCATTATGGGACTTATTAAAGCAGGCTTGGGTGCTCTGGGCGGCGTGTTGGCTGATCAGTGGAAGGAATTCTTTTACTGTGATGCGCTGGATATGGATACTCTGGTTGTCAAAGGCGAAAAGCGCATAAGCGGTCGCAGTTCGAACACTAAAGGAAGCGATAACGTAATCTCCAACGGCTCCGGTATCGCCGTGGCCGACGGGCAGTGCATGATCATTGTCGAGCAGGGAAAGGTCGTGGAAGTCTGCGCCGAACCGGGCGAATACACCTACGACACGTCCACCGAACCGTCGATCTTTGCCGGTCCCTTCGGCGAAAGTTTGAAAAACACCTTCAAGGCGATCGGCAAGCGTTTCACCTACGGCGGTGACACGGGCAAAGACCAGCGGGTGTACTACTTCAACACCAAGGAGATCATGGACAACAAGTTCGGCACTCCCAGCCCCATCATCTTTGAGGTGACGAACAAGCAGATCGGGTTCAGCCGCACCGTCAACGTCCGTTGCAACGGTGTATACTCCTACGTTATCAGCGATCCGTTGCTGTTCTACACCAAGGTGTGCGGCAACGTGGAGCAGGCTTTCACGCGCGATCAGATCGATGCCCAAATGAAGACCGAATTCGTCTCGGCTCTGCAACCCGCCTTCGGTGCGTTGGCCGAAATGGAATTGCGCCCCGCCCAACTGCCCGCAAAAGTGAACGAACTGAAAGCGGCCATGAACGAGGCTTTGAAATTTGAGTGGGTAGAATCCCGCGGTATCAGCGTGGAAAAGATCGCGCTGAATCCCATCACCCTCGCCGACGAGGATATGAAGAAGATCCAAGAGATGGAGGATTCCGTAGCATACGGTTCCAACGCCGCGATGATGGCAGGCCGCATGACCACGGCCACCGCCAACGCCATGGAGACGGCTGCCGGCAACAACGCGGGTGCGATGACCGGCTTTATGGGTATGAACATGGCCGGCGGCGCGATGGGCGGCGGCTTCAACGCCGCGCAACAACTTTACGGGATGGGGCAACAACAGCAGGCGCAACAACAAGCCGCCCCCACGGCTGATGGCTGGAAGTGCGCATGCGGTACTACCGCCACCGGCAAATTCTGCCCCGAATGCGGTGCCAAGAAGCCCGAAGCCCCTGTCGGTTGGACCTGCGCGTGCGGGGCAACCAACACGGGCAAATTCTGCTCCGAATGCGGTGCTAAGAAGCCTGCGGGCATTCCGCAGTACAAGTGTGACAAGTGCGGCTGGCAACCCGCCGACCCCACGAAGGCACCGAAATTCTGCCCCGAATGCGGCGACCCGTTTGACAACGGCGACATTGTGTAAAGCCCACACAAGGCCATAGCAAAAGAACACAGGATCTGTACGCATATTTCCGAAGGAGTGATGACCGTTGGCAGTTTTGCAAGAGTTCAAATGTCCTTGTTGTGACGGTGCAATCGAGTTTGACAGCACGTTGCAGAAGATGAAATGTCCCTACTGCGACACCGAATTTGAAATGAGCGATCTTAAAGCCTACGACGAGGCATTAAAAGGTCAGCCGGAAGACAACATGCAGTGGAACACGACGGCGGGGTGCGCGTGGCAGGAAGGAGAAGCCGACGGATTGCTGGTATACACCTGCAATTCCTGCGGCGGCGAGATCGTGGGTGACGAAACGGTGGGCGCGACTGAATGCCCGTTCTGCGGCAACCCCGTGGTTATGACGGCGCAGTTCGCCGGTGCGCTGAAACCCGACCTGGTGATTCCTTTCAAGTTGGACAAGAAAGCCGCCATGGAGGCGCTGAAAAAACATTACAGCGGCAAGCGGTTGCTGCCGAAAGTGTTCAAAGACGAAAACCGTGTAAAAGAAGTGAAGGGGGTTTACGTACCGTTTTGGTTATTCGATGCCGATGCCGAAGGGGGCGTAAATTACAAAGCGACCCGCACCCGCTTTTGGAGTGACAGCAACTACAACTACACCGAAACCAGCCATTATCGCGCTCTGCGTACGGGCAGTTTGGGCTTCTCAAACGTGCCGGTGGACGGCTGCAGCAAAATGGACGACACCTTGATGGAATCCATTGAGCCGTTTGATCTTTCGGAAGCGGTCGATTTTCAGTCGGCCTATCTTGCGGGCTATTTGGCCGACAAATACGATGTGGATTCCGAAAGCAGTATCGCACGGGCAAACGAGCGTATTAGGCGCAGTACCGAAGAGGCATTCTCTTCCACCGTGCAGGGATACGACACGGTCATTCCCGTCAGCACCAACATCCGTTTGAATAACGGAACGGCAAAATATGCACTGTTACCGGTTTGGGTCTTAAATACGCAGTGGAACGGCAAGACCTATACGTTTGCTATGAACGCGCAAACCGGCAGACTGGTAGGTGACTTGCCGCTGGACAAACGTGCCTATCGCAAGTGGTTGTTTGGGGTTGCCGGCATTGTCAGTGCCGCCGCCTTTGTCATCAGCTACCTTATGTGGTTGCTGTAAGGAGGTGTGACAGATGACAAAAAAACTGATTGCTTTATTGACCGCACTGTTGCTGTGCGCTTGTATGTTCGTTTGTGTTTCTGCCGCCCCCGCCGCAACCGATGACCTGTTGCTGATCGATGAAGCCGACCTCTTATCCGCTTCCGAGGAGTCGTCGTTGCGCACCAAGCTCGCCGAAATTTCGGCAGCATACGGCGCCCAAGTCTGCATCCTCACCATCGGATCGTCGAAGAACGCCGATACGGATGCCGTAATCAGCGCACGATTCGACGATGACGGCTACGGTTACGGTGACAACCGCGACGGCGTATTGCTTCTCGTGTGTATGGATCCGCGTGAATATCGCATCCTCAGTAACGGGTTTGCATCCGAAGCTATCACCATGGACAACATCGACAGTATCGGTGACACCATCGTTTCCTACTTGTCCGACGGCGACTATGCCGAAGCCTTTGAGGCCTACGCCGAAGAATGCGACTACTATTTGAACGGGTACATCAACGGGTTCCCCTTCGCCTTCGGCACGAACCTGTTGATTGCGGTGGTGTTCGGTCTTGTGGTCGGTTTCATCGTCGCTTCGGTTTTGAAGGGACAATTGAAATCGGTGCGCAAGCAGGATAGAGCCAACGTGTACGTGAAAGCGGGCAGCTTCAACCTTACACGTTCCAACGATTTCTTCCTGTACCGTACGGTCACAAGGACCGAAAAGCCGAAAAATACTTCGTCGGGCTCCTCCGGTTCGCGAGGTTCCCGCAACATCGGCGGCGGCAAATTCTAAATCAAGCAACATATTCCATATACAACAACGCCCCAAGCGCAAGGCTTGGGGCGTTGTTTATCGTTATCTTACAGTTCGGGGCCGGCCGAAACGAGCGCTTTGCCCGCCTCGTTGCCCGTGTACTTGTCAAAGTTCTTGACAAAGCGGGCGGCGAGGTCTTTCGCCTTGGTCTCCCACTCGGCCGCATCGGCATACGTGTCGCGCGGATCGAGAATACCGCTGTCCACGCCCGGCAGGGCGGTGGGCACTTCGAGGTTGAAGAAGGGAATGGTCTTGGTCTCTGCCTGCAGGATGGAACCGTCGAGGATCGCATCAATGATACCGCGGGTATCCTTGATGGAGATACGCTTGCCGGTGCCGTTCCAGCCGGTGTTGACGAGGTACGCCTTCGCGCCGCTCTTTTCCATCTTCTTCACGAGCTCTTCCGCATACTTGGTGGGATGCAACTCGAGGAACGCCTGACCGAAGCACGCCGAGAAGGTGGGCGTGGGCTCGGTGATGCCGCGCTCGGTACCCGCCAGTTTCGAAGTGAAGCCGGAGAGGAAGTAGTACTGCGCCTGCTCAGGCGTCAGAATGGACACGGGAGGCAACACGCCGAACGCATCCGCCGACAGGAAGATGACGTTCTTCGCATCGGGCGCCGCCGACACGGGACGCACGATCTTTTCGATATGATCGATCGGGTAGGACACACGGGTGTTTTCGGTGACCGAACCGTCATCGAAATCGCACACGCCGTTCTCATCCACCGTCACGTTCTCGAGCAGAGCGTTGCGACGGATCGCCGCGTAGATGTCCGGCTCGGACTCTTTGTCGAGGTTGATGACCTTCGCGTAGCAGCCGCCTTCGAAGTTGAAGACACCGTTGTCGTCCCAACCGTGCTCGTCATCACCGATCAGCAAACGCTTGGGATCGGTGGACAGGGTGGTCTTACCGGTACCCGACAGGCCGAAGA